>JBLIIB010000047.1:0-16823 GCA_047634795.1 Candidatus Azotimanducaceae bacterium
TATGCATCAGAAGGGAGTATCAGTCAGCCCTATACCCCTGCTGTCCGGCGCTTCCCCTTTTTGCGAAACTATTTTTGAAGATGCAATCGTGCCGGTTAACGATTTGATTGGGGGGCTTGATCGAGGCTGGACCGTTGGCAAGCGCTTGTTGCAGTTCGAACGATCAACTCATGCCGGTATTAATATTTCCGGGTCGCAGGGTGGCCGAACTCAGGAAAGCGAGCTTCCTATGCTTGTTAAACAATACGTGGAAGTCGAGGATGGAAGAATTCTGGACATTGGCATGCGGACGCGCCTGACCCAGCATGAAATGAATACCAGGTCGCAGCAGATCACCCAGCGTCGAGCCATTGCCGAAATGCAGAGCCGTGCGCCCGGCTTCACATCTTCCGCAGTGAAACTAACCAACGCACTCAATATTCAGGATGGCGATGAGATATTGATGGATGCGATGGGTACCGAGGGCTATCGCTGGGATACTCAAAGTGGTGCCAGTGACAAAGAAATCGCGGCGCTGAAACGATGGTTGTACCAGAAGTCTCTGACCATCGCCGGTGGTACCAAAGAAGTCCAACTCAACATTATTGCCAAGCGGGTGCTTGGATTGCCTGACTAACGTAAGACTTACCGGTACTGCACTCAGAATGTGTTGCAGCCTGTGTGGGAAAGGAGAGAGGATATCGATCCAAGTTCATTTCATTTACCAATTTACGCGGGGCTGACGACCGCCGGGCTAATAGTGATGCAACTGGTACTCATGTGGCGAGTAGTGAGTTCGCGCGGAGCTTCAGAGGTATTGATTGGCACGGGCGGCGTGGATTCGCTGGAACAAAGAATCCGCGTGCACGGCAATTTTGTTGAGAACACCCCGGTCTTTCTGATTGGGCTGGCGCTCGCAGAAATCGTTGCGGGTAGTTCTTATTGGATCCTCGGTTTCGCGGTACTTTTTGTTGCCGGCCGTCTGGGCCACGCAATAGGGTTCAGCATGAATCCCGGCGTTTCGCCCGGCAGATTGGTGGGAACCTTAATGTCCATGATCTCGATGTTAGCAACGGCAGGATACTTGGCCTATGTTGTGATCGAGAGAATCTGACGTACTTTTTAAGGCCGTATTGATGAAGTTTCTTGTCATTGCGTTTGCAATATTGGTGCTGTCATTGTGACGTTTGACGTCGGTGCCAGTTTCTTGGACGTTAGCGCTAGGGATACCGGTTTAGGCATCTCGGAGACTCAGCAAGCTCATAGTTTTGATCCTTTTGTCAGCTTTGCGGCGAAGTCCTCAACCAACACAGGTTTGGGACTTTCGCTTGCCCGCGGATATTTCCAATGGCTGGGTTCGGAACTTGATCTTGTTCGTTCTGAGGAAGGCAAAGGGACTGAATTCAGATTGAGGATCCCTGCGACGGAATATAGCGTCGGAGATGTTGGTGATGATTACCCTATAACTGATGATGCTGTGTGAGCCGCTGCCCTGGTTTTTGATACGGCAGCGGCAGATTTTTGGGGGCGGGGCTGGCTTGATCACGGGGGGTTTCACTAGATTCAAATTCTGACATGGTTATTGATCAATCCGTTGATGATATCAGTACTCTGGCTGAATCGCTGAAGGTGAGGGTTAAGCTTGCGAAACCCATCATTCAATCCGACGCTCAATCCGACACTCATTCCGAAACCATAGGTCACATGACGAATGATGTAGCGCTGCGGGGTCCTATTTGTGATGACAATCATCTCATCCGTGAGGTGTTCTCCCTGCAATTAGCGAGGCTGGGATACGTCAGTGAGGCGACACGAGATATGGGGAAAACGTTAGATCGGCTCAACGCTGAAAATTTTCAGTTTCTGTTGCTCGGTGTAAAGCTAGGGGAAGAGTCGGGAATAGATGTGCTCAAACGCATTCGTAATTCGGGTAAGCCTTACGCCAATATACCGGTCTGTATGATCAGCGGTAGTCTGATGGAAAAGGATGAGGCGCTCGAGTTAGGGGCAGACAACTTTTTGCTCAAGCCTCCATTAAGGGGTGAGCTTGCCGAGATGGCCCTATCTCTATAGAAACTGGCGGGGCAGATGCAGAAAACAGTTTGAAATATTTTTGAACTATTTCTAATCTCTTTTGAATCTATGTTTCGGCCATTTTTCAACGATAAATTATCCCTTCAAGTTGAGTGGCCTAGATTCAGCGCTTCACATCACTGGGTCAATTGAAGCATGATGTTAGATCGCATCTATTAATAAGGGAACACAGGAATGAAAGTAGGACTAGCGTTTGCCAGCAGCGTCGGCATTGATGGGCAGTCAGCACGAGACATTATTCAATGTGCAGAATCGTCGGGTTTTGAATCGGTTTGGGGTGGAGAGCACGTCATCATTCCCGATGCCATTGATTCAAAGTATCCTTACACCGCTGACGGGAAAATCCCGGCAGAACCTGAAACCCCAATTCCTGACCCCTTGATTTGGTTAGCCTTTGCCGCAGCATTGGCACCCACCTTAAAACTTGGCACTTGTATCCTGATTGTTCCCCAGAGAAACCCGCTGGTGCTAGCCAAGGAACTGGCAACACTGGATCAATTGTCAGGTGGCAAGGTTGAGCTGGGTTTAGGCGTGGGTTGGATGAAAGAAGAGTTTGATGCGCTGGGTGTTCCCTGGGAACGACGTGGCGCACGGAATGATGAGTATATTGAAGCGATGCGCGCACTTTGGGCTGCGCCCCACGCTGAGTACCACGGTGATTTTGTGAATTTTGACCCCGTTACCTGTAGCCCCAGGCCCGTTAACGGGAACATCCCCGTTGTTGTGGGTGGTGATACGGATCGAGCCATTGCACGTGCGGTAAAATTAGCTGACGGATATTTCCCAGGTGAAGGGGATCATGAAAGACTTGGAGCACTGCTGCAAAGACTGCGCAGCGCTTGCGACTCAGCTAAACGCGATCCATCGGAGATCGAGATTAACGCGATGTTTGGTGCGCAAATGGCGGATCCGGAAAAGGGCATTGAGGAAATGAGATCTTTGAATGTTGGCCGCATCATGCTGCCTGCTTTTTTCTTTGCTGGTCCGGGTGGGCTGGATCGATTGCAAGAGTTCGGTGAAAAGTTCATCCCGATGGCCCAAGACTAGTCTATTGGGAAAAATGGGTTTAGATGTGTTTCATGCCCCAGCCGCTATTCATTATGAATAGAGGCTGGGGCATGAATTCATGGCGTCTACACCTAAAGCACGTTTTTAGAGTGCGGCTTTATTGAACATACGTCGTTAAGCACACGACTGGTCAGATTCTGGGACGTCAGGCGTATTGTCGAACCGGTGAATCCGCAAACGTTCGTGCAATGTCTGCTGTCATTTCATAAGACTTGAGCCTGGCCTTGTGGTCATAAATGGAACACACCACGATGAGCTCATCGACCTGCGTCTCCGCCAGAAATTGACCCACCTGAGCTTCTACTGTTTCGATAGTTCCTACAGCAGCACACCTCGACATCTGATTTAGCATGGCCTGTTCGGAGGCGGACAGGGATGCTTCATAGTCAGCGATGGGTGGCGGTAGTTTGCCTGGAGCGCCCCTTCTCAAGTTAACAAAAGACTGCAGTGATGACGTGCGGAGCATGTCGGCTTCCGCTTCGCTGTCTGCGGCGCAAATGTTGTAACCCAGCATGACGTAGGGTGACTGCAATTGTTCCGACGGCTGGAAATTGTCTCGATAAATTTTGATGGCTTCGTCTAACGCCTGCGGCGCAAAGTGAGAGGCGAAGGCGAACGGCAGTCCGAGCATTGCTGCGAGTTGGGCACCAAAAAGACTGGAGCCAAGAATCCATAAGGGCACATTGGTGCCTTCGCCCGGCGTGGCGACGACCCTTTGTCCTGGTTGTACGGGTTTTAAGTAGTGTTGTAGTTCAACCACGTCTCTCGGAAAGTCTCCGACTTCCTGAGATAGCGATCGGCGTAGCGCCTGCATAGTTGTTTGGTCTGTGCCGGGCGCACGGCCCAGCCCGAGATCAATTCGATCTGGATAGAGCGTCGCAAGGGTTCCAAACTGTTCAGCAATCATCAGAGGCGCATGATTGGGGAGCATAATTCCACCGGCACCGACGCGGATGGTAGAAGTACCGCCAGCGATGTATCCCATCACCACGGAAGTGGCGGCGGAGGCGAGTCCGGCAATGTTGTGGTGTTCGGCCACCCAATAGCGGTTGAAGCCCCACGTTTCAGCATGGCGCGCAATATCCAGTGCATTGTGAAGTGCCGTGGAGGCATTGCTGCCTTCGCAAACGGGTGCAAGATCGAGAACTGAAAATTTAGTCATCGCACCATTATAGCGAATTGGGAGGGTAAAAGTTACATCTCGCTTACAGCGCACGCCGGGTTCTATCATAAGATACTTCACTTCACTCTAATTTTGACACCCGCCATGCTATTGCGCTCTACAATCACTTTTTTTTGTCTGCTTGTTTCGGGCGTTCCGCTCACCGCGAGCAGCCAATCTATTTTCTCTGTGGATGGCCGAACGATTGCAACCGTCGCAAGTGATAACACCGTATTGATCTGGGAAACCGGGTCAAGACAACAAAACGTCGATATTAAAGGGCACGATGGGATCATCTACTCGATTCAATTTTCACCTGATGGACGGCAGCTGCTCACAGCCTCCGGCGATGGCACTGCTAAACTCTGGTCAGTCCACTCAGGGGAAGTGCTGGCAACGCTCCGAATGGAGGGTGACGTGCTCGACGCTCGTTTCTCTGGCGACGGACGAAAAGTGCTCACACGTTCGTCGAAAGGGAAGTTAGGACTTTGGTTTTCAAGTGATGGGGCGCGCTTTGATGCACTAGCCCATTTTGAAAATGTATCGCAGGCGGATTTATCCCCCAAGGGCTCTCGAGTGGTTGCGACCCTGTACGACGGGCATGTTGAGGTTTGGGATGAATATTTGGATCAGGTAAATTCTGTCAATTATCGGGAGGAAGCGGCGGCAACCACCGGCTCAAAGTCTGCTGATTCTAATACCCACACTTCGGTGGCGACCATGCTGAGACAATGGGCAACTGCCTGGAGCCTTCAGGATGCGGAGGCCTATCTCGGTTTTTACTCCGCAAGATTTAAGCCATCGGACAATCAGTCGTTGGATACCTGGCGCCTACAGCGACTAGATCGGGTTAAAGGGCCCTCAATGATAGATGTGTCTTTCGACGGTCTGGAAGTGGTCCAGGCGAAAGATCAATCGATCCTGGCAAGTTTCAGTCAGCGATATCAATCTGATCGCCTTGCCGACGTGTGTCAGAAGGAACTTGTGCTGGCGCCTGAACCGGGTGGTTATCGCATTCTGGCCGAAACCACCGTGAGTTGCCGTTAATCTTGCCCGCGCCATTTTTTACACAGGGCTTTGCTTTAGGGCTCTGCACCAGATATCTACATTAGGACCCGAGCTTCGGGCTCGAGTTGAGGGCTTTGCATACGTCCTCACATAGCTCCTCACATTGGTGCTATCGCGGATTGAGCTTGTCTTTTGACTCGTTGACCGCGGAACCGTAAATACCCTTGCTCATCAGCGACGTTTCTTGGTCTCGGCGAGCCTGATAGACGTTAGCCCTGAGTTCGTGGATAGCCCGGTTTTCCGGGGCTGCCTGTGCGGCCAGTTCAACAAGATGACAGGCAAGCCTGATATCTGAATCGACAAGCTCTTGGCCCCGCTCCGCCAGCTTGAGAGCGCCGCCGGACATTTCGGCGAGTTCTGTTGCAAGGTCTGCGTCCGCTGCGGGTTTCAGATGGGCGGGATTTCCATCGTACCAGCCACCGTACATTCTCCAGATGTTGCGAACGACAAATTCAGGTTCATCATAGATGGGTCGTAGATAGGGTTTTTCGAGAATGGCTGGATCGATTTTCACTTCATGAATAATTTCATCGAGACGAGCGCCCTCATTCATTCGGGACAAGGTTTCAGTGACAAGAAACTCTAATGCCTCAGCTACGTCTGTCAATACGGTTCGAATTCGGTTTTCTCCGGCAATGGGTAAGCCGTGCGCGGGCAAAAATAGTTCAGCGCCCTGATTGGCCATTTCTCGCATAGCGGCGGCCCACTCAACGGGGTATCGCTGAACCTTTTGAGGGTTCCCCGCATTAGGAAAGCACCAAATAAAAAAATCACCCGCGCAGATTGCACGTTTTTCAGGAATCCACGCCCAAGTGTGATCATCGGTTTCACCTTTGGCATGGTTCAGATGGATGTCTAGTCCGCCAATACTCAGAGACAATTTGTCACGATAGGTTGTATCCGGTTTTGGGGAGGTGCTCGGCAGGAAGTTATCACCGTCCTGAATCTGATAACCCCGTCTGGAAAACTGACCGAACTGGCGCTTATTAATCACCATGTTGTATCCGTTGGTCAGGTCATAGCGGTCAAATCGTTTGGGGACGTTTTCGTGGCCAATGATGTCAGGTTTTTTTTGCCCAGTTTCGATGGCGTCACTGATGAAAGCACCACATCCGCCAACGTGATCAATATGACCATGGGTGTATACGAGAGAGTGAAATGGTTGTTTCCGCCAATGACGAATTGCGCTGACGACCCGTTCACCGCCCTGCGGTCCTGATGTGTCAAAACCGACGAGTCCGTCATCGGTCTCGAACACAACGCAATGGGAGAATGCTTCTACCACCGCGAGACCTTCTGCGATCTCAGACAGTTCAAAGTTGATCCGGTTCATGGGGCCGACGTCTTCGGTTGATCGAGTGCCGTCTATGACGGCGGAAGAGAGTGCAATGAGGTTGGCCATAAGTTGAGTCCATTAAGGGTTATCAAAAGCATCATCAATCTCGAGGGATTGGTCAACTACTTAGTCTACAGTGGCAAGCTAGGGTGATATGTTACTAAAGAGGGGAGTGTTAGGGGCAGTATCAATATATCAGGTACCACTATTTCCGAAGACAATTTGGGTTTTTCCGCTGCGCGTCCGGCCGTTAGTTTGGTTGCCCACGGCGACTACACATTGCATCCTTTCCAAACAATCAGAACACGCGATCATATGGTTGAAGTTAAAGGTCAAGGTGCAGAGGTTCACGCGATTGCGCATCAAACGCAAAGCTGATCGAATAGCAGCCTTACGTTAACCAGAGAAGCTCTGATTAAATGGATATTTTTGTCGCGCAGCGCAGGCAACGGCAGGGCTGCGGCACACATGTTTTGGTGCGGTCCAAGCGGTGTAAAGGAGTAGGCGCCCCCGCTAAAATAGGCTCCAGGCATTGGCTCTCTGACGTCATTTTTATGCGCGGAACCGTCCTGATTTTTTTCTTTCTTCTTGCGTCCTGCTCCAACGAGCAATCACATGTTGAGTCCACGGGTCACCCATCCCTCAAGTTGGGGTTGGTGTCCGGATCAGGCACAGAACCTGAAATAGGGCCGGTGGGAAAAAATGCGATTCATTGGTTCGACGGGACACTGGAGGAAGCGTTTAAAAAGTCCGGCAAAGAAGGCAAACCTATCTTTCTTTATTGGGGCGCAATTTGGTGCCCACCCTGTCAGGAAATCAAACACACCGTTTTCAAATCTTCGGCGTTTATTGAACTCTCTGAGTTGTTTGTGCCCGTTTATCTCGATGGGGATACAGATCGCGCTCAGATATGGGGTGAGCAATTTGATGTGAAAGGCTATCCCACCATGATTGTGTTTAGTCCGAAAGGTGAAGAACTGACGCGCATTCCCGGAGGCATAGACGTTGAGCGCTATAACTCGGTATTGGCCCTGGCACTCAACGAGATGCGTTCGACTGCGACCTTGGTATCACTTGCTCGGGATGAACCAACGGCCCTTAAGGAAAACGACTACCAACAACTGGCATACTACTCTTGGTGGCAAGACAGCGTGGCTATGCCGGAAGGCGTTGATCAGGCGGCTTTGTTTTTGGCGTTGAGCGAATCTGCCCCCGCGGGCCCTTTGAGTGCCAGATTTTTCATGAGCTATCTCTCTGTTTTAACCCAGTCAGCTTTAACAGAGCCAGCTTTAGCTTTGCACGAAAGAACCACGCTAGGCGTTACGGATCTTGCCGCCCTTGAAACCATTCTGTCATCGGATGAGTTAAGCCTTGCCTGTTGGGACACGCTGGCTTACGCCGCGGCGGATATACTGCCTCTGGTTTCAGCAGACCGCAGGGATGCACTTCGATCCAAATGGTTGGATCAAATATTTGGTCTAAGACATCACGCTTCGTTGTCGAGGGCAGAGCAATTAGCGGGATGGTACCCCGTCTTGGAAGGGCGATTGTCAGATGGGCAATTCGAGGGGTTAACACCACTTTCCAAAGCGGATAAGCAGATGTTGATCAATGAGCTTCGCGTGGCAGAGATAGCGACTACTGACAACTACGAGCGCCAGAGTGTGATATATCAGGTGAGCTCGTTGTACCGTTCGGCAGGACTGATATCGGAAGCCAGGTCGTTGATGCTCGCCGAGTTGGATCGTTCCAAGTCACCTTACTATTTTATGAGCTCTTTGAGTTCTCTCGCCGAAGAGCAGGGTGATATAGAAGGTGCTCTTAGTTGGCGCAGGAAAGCCTATGAGCGGGCAGAGGGTGAGGCGACAAGATTTCAATGGGGCGTAAGCTATGTTCAAACGTTGATCAGGTTATCGCCGCAATCTGTTGAAATGATCAATGAGTTGTCTCGCAAGGTAATAGCAGGGGTTTCCTCTCCGCACGCGCTGCTTGCCGGACGAAACTTTAGGAGGCTGGAAGCATTGAGCAGGGCGATGTGGACATGGGATCCGGGTTCGGATACCCAGGAGGACTCTTATATGGTCACGATTCAGAATATTTGTGCTGGTCATCCTGAAGATTCCTTGCAGGCTCGCCAATGTGCGAGTCTGATGCATACTGATACCAAGGCGCAACGCGTCAACATAGAAGTGGCGGGTTAACATGGCATTGAAAGAACTTTCTTTAGCAGACTACGAAGCCATGCGGCGCGATGCTTTGGTGACCGCGGCGGACCATCATGGTGACAAGGTACTGCGACTTGTCGATGGTACTTACCTGAAAATGTTTCGCGTTAAGCGCCTGTTTACATCGGCGAGGCTCTTTCCCTATTGGCAGCGATTTGAAAAGAATGCGCTGCGCTTGACAGCTTTGGACATACCGACTTTTAAAGTGATTAAAACGTATAAGATTCCCGAACTCGATCGTACGGGCGTTCTCTATGAAGCATTACCGGGTTTAACGATGAGGGAATTGGGTGTGCTTGATGAAAGCAGGGTCGTCCAGTTCGGGCATTTTTTAAGAGAACTACACGACAAAGGGGTCTATCTTCGTTCCCTGCATTTGGGAAACGTGGTGTTAACACCAGACGAGACCCTAGGGTTGATCGATATTGCTGACATGCGTATTTTTCGGCGCTCGTTACCCAGAAGATTGCGATTTAGAAATTTTAACCATCTCTGTCGGTATGTAGAGGATCGTGCGACGGTTGCGAGGCATCTGGACGCATTTTTATCAGTGTTCGATGAAAGAGACCGGCCCCGGCTCACTCGGATGTTTGCTCCGTGAAGGGCCGCTTTAACCCTTAGGGGGTGTGCCTAGGAAGGCGGAAATAGCCTCGTGATCACCCGGCGTGATATTGCCGAGTTGTTCTTTTGCTTGAGCCAGCATCAAACGGTTGTACTGCTCGCTTTTTTGAATGTCTTCAGGGCCCCAACCCTTGGGATGCTCTGACGCGTAGCCGGTGACTTCATAATCCGGCCCGAGGACCATGTTCGCGAGGTATTCTGAGCGGAAGGTATGCCAGGGACTGGAAACGAAGCCGACGTGGTGCCAACTGCAGGGCTCGAGAAAATTCGATTTCGAGTAATAAAAATTACCCAGTGTGTCGACCGACTCTTCCTCCAGAAAGATAATGCCCGGTGGTATGCCTTGATCAATGGCCGCGTCTCGCATACTAACGGCTTCCGTCAACTTCGGACGAATATCCAGCTTGTCGCTACAGCAACCTGAAAATATGATTTGAGGAGCAAGCCCCTCGAAGAAAAGCGAAACAGCTTTGTCTACGCGCGCTTGAAAAACAGGGTCTGATTCGTCATTGCTGTAGCCCAATACGATGAGTACGTCGTGCATCTGGATTGAAGTGTAGTTAAAAAACGCGAGTGTATCATCAGCGCGATGACGGCGTTCCGAGTTTTTGTTTTAATGCTGTAGTGTTATCCCTCAAGTAAAGTCTCCACCAATACGCCTTTTATCAATACGCCTTTTATCAATACTCAAGGAGCGCCTTTCTATGTTGTCCTACCCATTATTTCAGTACGCATACTATGTTGAAGATGTTCGGAGATCCTGTGAGGAGTGGCACCGCCTTTATGGCGCGGGCCCCTTCGTGGTGACGGACCATCACAAAACGGAGCGATTCTCTTTTCGCGGCACTGATATTGAAGCAGATGTTTCTTACGCTTTTGGTTATCTGGGCGACGTGATGATCCAGTTTATTCAGCAGCACGATGATCAACCTTCGATTTATCGTGATATGTATCAGGCGGGTGAAAGCGGTTTTCATCATGTTGCCTACCTTGTCGACGACTCGCAGTGGGATTCGGCCAAAGCCCGTTTGGAAGACATGGGTTTTGAGTGTGCGTGTGAACTCTACGCTAATAGAGTGAACGCGGCCTACTACGATACGCGGAGCGTTACGGGTGGCTTCACTGAAATCCACGGCGACCCTGTGCACGTCGTCTCGGCGTTCGCCAACTGGCGGCACCGGCACATCATGAAGACGGAGTCCGACGGGGCCGTCATGGAAAGACCGGCAATATCATGAGTGGCCATGAGGCGCGGGGAAGACTAGCCGGGAAAGTCGCTGTCATTACCGGCGGCGCGAGCGGCATGGGACTCGCTAGCGCCCTGAGGTTCGTCCGGGAGGGCGCAAGTGTTGTGATTGCTGATTTTAATGAGCAGACAGGTATTGCGGCGGTAGCTGAGATTAATCAACCGGATCGAACAAGTTTCATTAAAGCCGATGTCGCCAGTGAAGCCGACGTCGAAGCGATGATTGCACACGCCGTTGCAACTTTTGGCCGTCTTGATGTGTTGTTTAACAATGCCGGCGTGGGCGGTGCGATTGGTCCACTAACTGAGACCACTACGGAAGATTGGGATTATACGTTCGATGTGTTGGCCAAAGGCGTTTTCCTCGGAATGAAGCATGGTGCGAGGCAGTTAAAGTTACAGGGGGACGGAGGTTCGATTATTAACACCGCTTCTATTGCAGGATTGAGTGGCGACGGAGGGCCGATGGTGTATTCCGCGGCGAAAGCCGCGGTGATCAGCCTTTCACAATCCGCGGCGGTGGAGCTGGCAAGTCATCACATTCGAGTCAATGCTATTTGCCCGGGCTTTATCTCGACCCCGCTTGCTGATGGCGGTAATCCAGAAGCAACCAATCGCTCGTTTGCCAAATCCCAGCCCTGGCCAGACTACGGTCAGGGAAAACATATTGCGGGCGCTGCCTTGTTTCTTGCATCGGACGACGCCGAGTTTGTGACCGGTGAGCATCTGGTTGTCGATGGTGGTTTAACGGCATCTGGCCCTGAGTTATCCAAAAAATTTCCGCGAACTTCGGGCAGAGACAGTCGAGTTTCTGGTGTGACTCGCGGTTCAACGGGAGAACCGCCCAGTTTGCGGCGTCTTGATTGAAGCCAAGGTAGTGATGTAAGAATGTCGCGCAACCTCATTTTTGGTGAGTGGTGCGACACTCCCGATCCGTTAGAAACGTGATTTTTTGATAGACAGCCTGATTTATTGACTATCTTTAGATAGGCCTATTGACCTTTCAAGGCAAAGGCCTATCATACCTTCCATCCAAAAAGCCAATTTTTGTCCAATGAACCACTTTTCCCCAAATCATAGTGTTCGAAACAGCGGCACTCAAATGATTCGCGCCATCGCTTATAGCGCAGCGTGCACGGGAGACATTCGTCTATCGTATGTTGCAAGTGCACATTCGGGCTTTATTGGTTTTCAGCTCAAAAAACTTAGTTTTACACATACAGCAACTAAAGATAACGACACAGATCGACCCACCTGACGAACAACAACTGTTTTCGGAAGGTGCCCAAATTAAGGCCTTCCGGATAAAGCTCTAAAACCCCGGAATGGCATGCCAAACCGGGGTTTTTTTTGCCCTGAACAATATAGATAGGGAAAAAGTAGAGCGATGTTTGATTTAAAGGTTTTCGCCAACCCGGCCAGATTGAAGCGAGATTTTTTAGGCACCACCGTAGTGGCTGAGCAAGTTATACCCGACGAACTTGCTGGGGAATTCGAACAACTGGGGGAGGAAAACCCAGATGTTTTGATGACGGGGAATTTTTGGTGGGATTTTGCCCGTACTTACCGTCGTCACATAACGGAACTTGTGGCGGGTAAAGCTGTGATGGCTGTTCTCGTGTTGATTGCGGTTTTGGCGAGTCAACGTATTCTTGATGAAAGCAACACGCTTACCGCTGCTATATGGCTGTTGGTTTTTTATGCGGTTGTCCAATTGGTGATGAAGGTCATTAACGCCTGGGCAGCGCTACTCCAGAGCCAACTGCTTGTTTGTGCTCGAACTTTTGTCACGCTCAGGATGAACGTAAAGCTGCTGCGGATGGGACAATTAGCGTCGAACGAGTTTTCGACCGGTAACCTGAAGACACTCATTTCCTCGGACATTTATCGGATAGGGGATTTTTTTCACTCGATCTCTCGCAATGGTGTGCCTTGTTTGCTCGCCCTCATCATTCTTGGGCCGGTCATTGTTTTCTTTATGGGACTGCCTGGCTTGCTCGCTATTGTTGTCGGTTTCGGCGGAATGCCGCTGGCATTTCTTTTTGGACGATACGTCCACAATAAGGAAGAAAAAATTAAGGCGGAAGAAGATACGTTATCCACCATTATCGGTGAGTGGGTTATTAACGTTCGACTACTCCGGTTTTTGGGTTGGGAAGCGCTGATGAGACAGCGAGTTGCCGCTCATATTCGCTTGTTGGTCATTGAGGCAACCAAGCAGCATGGCGCTAACCTGGTTAACTTCGGCATCAGCGCTACGTGGTGGTTATTCCCCATTATTGTTTTGATCGCATCTAATGAATATTTCGGTGGTAACGATGACGTTGTGGCGCTGTTCGGCAGCATTTGGATGCTCAACCACATCACGCTTTATATTCGCTGGCTGCCGAACATATTTATCGACTATGCCTCTGCCGCTGCTTGTGTGAGTCGCCTAGACAAGCTGTTTAACCATAAAGATATCATCGACGACCTATTGCCCGAGTGGCACCAATCAGTCGCTGATGCGAAGCCTGTTCGGGTGTACCTAAATGGTGTGTCGTTCAGCTACGGGAAAGAGCGGGTTCTGGGACCCCTCTACTTGGCGCTTGATTTGAGTGAGTCGGTGAGCGTGATAGGTCGCGTGGGTAGTGGCAAGTCGACACTGCTTAAGTTGATTTGTGCTGAACTGAAACCCACCGAAGGGACCATGCAGGTCGAGTTTGATAACAGGGTGATAGCAGATCTTTGGCATTCGAATATCTACAAATGTTATCGAAAGCATGTGGGCTACGTGCCTCAGGAAGCCTATTTGTCGAATGCCAGTTTTGCGATCAACGTATCACTGGATTCTGAATTTGATGAAGCGAGTGTGATGAGGGCTATTCAGCAGGCGGAACTTGAGGCGGATATTGTTCATTGGGAAGGCGGATTGAGTGAGGAGATCGGGGAAACGGGTGTCAATTTGTCCGGTGGACAAAAGCAGCGAGTGAACCTCGCGCGAGCGCTCTACTCGAACAGGGAGTATCTCGTGTTGGATGACCCTTTATCCGCGGTGGATACCGATACCGAAGCGCGTTTGATGAGCAATTTGCTTGCGTCAACCGATGGATTCCTCTTAGCCAGCCATCGCTTGGCCGAGTTGAGATTGACCGACCGATTACTGGTCGTTGACCAGGGAAGTGTCGTTGAAGACGGTATCCCGGAGGAATTGCTTAGCAACCCGAATTCCGAGTTCAGCCAGCAGGTCATGGCGGGAGAATTCGAAATGGAGAATGGATGATGAATCACCAAAACTTTGTCACGGCGGAAGAAGTTTCTGCCAAGCAACACAATATAAAAATGCTGCTGCGATTCGCTGGCACATTGTCGCTGCTTCGAAAGCTGTTAGTGCCGATCGTGTTTCTGATGTTTTTTGCAGCGGCAGTGCCTTCGTATTTCCTGTGGTTCATCGGGGAAACTTTGGCCTGTTTCGGTGATCAAGGATGCGCGGTGACTCACACGATCTTGGGTCGTGACCTGCTGCTGGAAGGAACGGTAGGCACGTTAACAACGCTCGTTTTACTGGCGATGTTTTGTCGAGTTGGCGCTTGGATGCTTTTTGAATTGTCCGGACAATGGTCCACCCAGAATCTGCACGCGGATATGATGCGGTCAATCTCAGGGGTTCGAACGACATTTTTTGATGAAAACCCATCGGGAAGATTGATCAATCGGCTGCTGGGAGACTATGGGATGCTGAGGCTCGAAGGGGTCATGTCTTATGGAGATACCGCTAACGGGCTTATTGAGGTTTTGTGTGTCGGCGCACTGATTATGGTTGCGAGTCCCATTGCAGGATTGCTGATCATCCCGGTTGTACTGCTTTACGTTGCGCTACAGGCCCAGCTTGCACCGATGATGAGTCACGCCCGAGAGCTTCGTGCGGTTAAAATTGGTGAAACGCTGCACCGTGAAACTGACCTGATTGAAGGCCGGACCATATTCACGCTGTACAATACGCAACACAACCTGCTCGAACGGATCTATCAGGCGTTTGGCGACTCCATGAATATTCAGTTGTTCTACGCTCGGCTTATGGCCTGGGGCATGCTGTGGATGGGTCTCATTTCTGCGGGTTACGCCATCACCGTTTACGGATTTTTGGTTTACGGATTGCATCATGGTTTGATGACAACCACGCTTGCGGCAGTGGTCATCACGGCGGTCTTTAACCTCAATAATATGTTCTTTGGTCTGGCCTGGGATATGTCATTTCTTGGAGAGACGGCTTCGCATGCCCGGCGCGCGTTTTTCATGGTCGATCTACCTGAAGAAACGACTGAGGAAAGAGCTGACAGGACAAATGGGCATAGTTTGGAGAAATCTGAGCCAGCGAACGAGGATGTCACCCTTTCAGGTGACATCGTATTTGACGATTACACCATGTCTTATCGGCCGGGATTGCCGCATATTCTGGATGGGTTTTCTGTGCGTATTCCTGCAGGCAAGAAGGTTGGGATTGTTGGCCGAACCGGCGCAGGAAAAACGTCGGTAATGCAGGCTTTGTTTAGAATGGTGCACCACCAAGGTGGCGATATCCTTGTCGGGGATATCTCGATCTATTCATTAGATATCAATGATTTAAGGAGTCAGTTTGGCGTAGTACCACAGGATCCTTATTTGTTTATGGGTGATATTCGACTCAACCTTAAAGGTGGTTTGGAAACTTCCGATAAAGAGTTGATGGACGTTCTGGATGCCGTGGGGCTCAAGGTTGACCTTGATGCGACCGTGCTTGAGGGCGGCAAGGACTACAGCGTTGGTGAACGCCAATTGTTGTGTATCGCCCGGTTGGTGCTGCTGAACAAGCAATATATTCTGATGGATGAGCCAACCAGCGCGCTTGATCGTAGAACAGACGAGAGAATGCAGCGTTTGATGCGAACAGTGTTAGCCAATAAGACGGTCATCACCATTGCTCACCGCCTGGAGAGTCTCGAACGTTATGACCTGATTGTAGAATTAGGTGAAGGAAAAGTGCTGCGGCAGGGTTCACCCGCAGAAATTATTCCCGGGTTGCAGGAGCAATTCGTGGCATAGGCGGTGCTACCGCGGACAGAACTTTTAGCGAAGCCATTTAGAAGAAGGTAGTTGGCGGGTGGTTTACCACCCGCCTTTTTTTACTCCAAATATCTCGTGCCGAGAGGGAATTCTTTCTTGAGCGGCAGCACGACAGCCTTGAGCGGCAGCACGGCAGCACGGCAGCACGGCAGCACGATGATCATGCGAGTGCGAACACGCGATAATGCTCAGCGGCAACGTTGTCACATATCTAGAAATACATGGGTATACCACCAACAAAAGGCATAAAAACGCGCGGTTTTTCAGGCACGTTCGCACCCAGACACCAACTATTATATTTTGGCATCAGGGTCATGTCGGCGAATTCGTTTCCCTGCGTAATCCACTGATCCTCTTCCTCAATATTGGCCTCAAGCGTGGCCAGGCTCTTTGCATGCAGGTAATCGATAGAGCCTGTAATCCAGTCATCGTGTTGCTCGATGGTTGAAATCATGTTCGAAAGCACACTCGCGCTGCCTGGGCCGGAGACAGTGAAGAGGTTCGGAAAGCCGGAAACGGTACGACCAAGATCGGTCCTGGGCCCTGCTTCCGACTTTTCCAGCAATGTCAGGCCACCTCTGCCTCTGATGTTAATTTTGAGGAGAGCGCCTGTTATCGCATCAAATCCGGTCGCCAGGATCAGCTCGTGAAATTTGTGTTCGGTCTCGCCGGCCATCAAACCATGGGGCGTTATGCGCCTAATAGTGTCTTTGCTTACATTGGCAAGCGAGACATTGTCTCGGTTGAAAGTGGCATGGTAGTTTGCGTCAACGCAGAGTCTTTTGCGGGCCAAGACACCTTTGGGTGAGAGGAACTCTGCCTTGTCGGGATCTTTGACGATGCCGCGGACCTTCTCCCGTATAAATTCTGCCGCAAACTGATTTGCGTCAAGAGATACGCCCGGATCAGCATACGCGCCATTAAACTCGAGGCCACCTGATG
>JBLIIB010000048.1:0-16809 GCA_047634795.1 Candidatus Azotimanducaceae bacterium
ACGGTGATGAATCAGAGAGCTTTCAATTTGAGCTGGGTAAAACGTTCTAGGGATTCCGCAGTCTTGCTAGCGAGCCTATAAATAGAGATTGAATCCGCCCTATAGATGTGCAAACATCCGCAACCGTTGCGGTTTACGCGCAATACCCACGAGAATAAATTCACGCCCGAGGAGATTATTTTGCGAGTAAAAAAAGGCATTTTGGCTATATTGGCCACATGTATACTGGCCATTACGTCATCCACTGCCTTTGCTGAAGCAAAGATTGGTGTTTCAGATGCCCAACGAGCCATCCTTCAATCTGAACTTGGCCAACAGGGCCTGGGTCAAATTAATGCGGGTTTCCAAGAGCAGGAAGATCTTCTGAAAGAGATGCAGAAAGAAATCACTACGCTACTTGAAAAGCTCAAAAAAGACACAGAATTAATGAGTGATCAGGAATTCCAAAACCTGATGGGTGAAATTTCAGTCAAACGTAATCAACTGGCGCAGGGACTTCAGCAGCTACAAAATATCAAGCTTGAGCAGACGGATCGTTTAATACAGTCTCTGACGCCACGATATCAGGAAGCGATTGAAGCACTCGTGTTGGGTGAAAAATACGATTTGATTCTGCCTAGACAAAGCACGCATTACCGTCATGAGCTGTATGACGTGACAGCGAAGATCACCGAAAAAATGAACGCACTGGAAAAGTAACAGTTCATAACAGTGAAGCTGGGTGATATAGCAAGTCAGTTTCAGCTTGAATGCCGTGGCGATACGGAGTTAGAAATATCCGGTATCGCTGGCCTTCAAGAAGCCACCACAAACCAATTATCCTTTCTTTTCAACGCAAACTACCGCGATCTGCTGGATGCCACTGAGGCTGCTGCGATCGTCGTTCGGTCGCAAGATGCCGAACTAACCGATCGACCCGTGTTAATTTCTGACAACCCGAGATTGGCGTGGGCGCGTATTGCCACTCTGTTTGATCCTGCGCCTCAAAAGATGGCTTTAGTAGAAGCAGGGGCCATTGTCAGTGAATTGGCTCGTATGGGTCGGGGTGTGTTTGTTGCTGATGGTGCGGTGATTCGAGCCGGTGCGGTTATTGGAGACGGCAGCAGTGTCGGTCCGGGATGTGTGATTGGTGAGGAAGTCCGTATCGGCGCTGGAACCCAGCTTCATGGTCACGTCGTGTTGTATCACGGCGTCACCATTGGTGATCGTTGTGTGATTCATGCGAACGCGGTCATTGGTGCAGACGGTTTTGGCTTTGAATTTGATCCGGCCACCGGGGACTATGTAAAGATCCCGCAGATTTATGGAGTTTGTATAGGCAACGACGTTGAGATTGGTGCCGGCACGACGATTGATCGGGGTGCTCTTAACGATACACGCATTGGTGATGGCTGCAAATTAGATAATCAGGTCCAGGTGGGGCATGGCACCTCGATTGATCACCACACGGTGATATCAGGATGCACTGCGATCGCGGGCAGTACGCGAATCGGTAGCTATTGTTTGATTGGTGGTGCCGTTGGAATCATAGATAATATAGAGATTGTCGATCAGGTTGAGATAACCGCAATGAGTCTGGTCAGCCAGTCGATATTGACTAAAGGTCGTTATTCTTCAGGTACCGGGTTAATGCCGGGCTACGAGTGGAAGCGTAGCGTCGTTGGTTTCAGGAAACTTGGCGACATTTTGAAACGACTCAGACGGCTTGAATCGAATCGTTAGTTATTTTTATTGTTAACAAGCTTTCGTTAGCAACATGTCGTTAACAGCCTCATGGTTAATAGACTAGTTGTTAACAGGCAAGCAGGAGCATGCATGGACGTTACAGAAATACAGAAATATCTGCCGCACCGATACCCGTTTCTGCTGGTTGATCGCGTACTCGAATTTGAGGCCAATAAGCGAATCGTCTGTTTGAAGAACGTTACTATCAACGAAGAAATCTTTAACGGGCACTTCCCTGTTACGCCTGTTTTCCCCGGTGTGATGATTGTGGAAGCGCTCGCGCAAGCATCTGGTTTGCTCGCGTTTAAGTCCCGTGATCACAAGTTAAATGATGGCTACATCTACTACTTGGCAGGAACCGACAAAACCAAATTCAAGCGTTCTGTTGTTCCCGGAGACCAGCTTCGACTTGAGGTAGAAATTATCAACTTCCGCACACACTGGCTGAAAGTATCAGGTAAGGCCTTCGTTGAAGATCAACTCGTCTGTTCTTCTCTCCTGACCTGTGCGGAACAAAAGGTCGTCTAGCAAAGCGCTGATTAAATGAATATTATTGCGGGGACGCCCAGTCTAGGCCGCTCAGGCCAAGACAAGCGGTAGGGCGTTCTGGCTGGAGCGCAGATGTTTTGGTGCGGCCCGAACGCATTAATAGACTATGCTTCCCCGCCTGCGTGGCCCGGCATAAATACGCTTCGATGAGAGGTTCCCTAATTGACTAAGTCAGCTGATCGCCCATTGACGATTGGCATGGTCGCCGGCGAAGCCTCCGGCGATAACCTTGGTGCAGCGCTGACTCGGCAAATTAACTTACTCGTCCCTGGCAGCCACGTATTTGGCATTGGCGGACCCGCTATGCAGGTTGAGGGATTCGAGAGCTTGTACGATATGGAAACCCTGTCGGTTAACGGGTTTGTTGACCCGATTCTCCGATTGCCTTCACTGCTCAAGTTACTCTTCGGCATCAGAGATGCCATCATCGATGCGAAACCGGATTGTTTCGTGGGGATCGATTCCAACTTCTTCAATCTTCTCTTGGCTGGGATGCTCCGCGCTCGCGGGGTCAAAACTGTTCAATATGTCTCGCCAACGGTCTGGGCGTGGCGCCAAGGTCGCGTAAAGAAAATGGCTAAAAAGCTCGATTTGATGATGACGCTGTATCCGTTTGAAATAGATATCTACCGCCAGAACAATATTCCGGTTGTCTTTGTAGGCCACCCTAAAGCGGAAGAAATCGGCGCCCGAGAAGGGGCGGACGGTCGTGAAGAAGCGCGTCGGGCGCTTGGGTTAGCCAGCGACGAGCGAATTCTGGCTATTCTGCCCGGCAGCCGGGGCAGCGAAGTAAAATTATCGGGGCGGGACTTTTTGCAGACAGCTGAACTGCTCTGTAAACAGGTGGATCGATTTGTGATTCCTGCGGCGAATACGAAACGATTCGAGCAGATAAGAGCGATGCTGCTCGACTTTCCTTTGTTGGTCGACAAGGTGCAACTTGTTGATGGCAGATCAAGAGAAGTGCTGACGGCAGCTGACGTGGTTTTGGTTAATTCTGGCACTGCGACGCTTGAAGCCATGTTGCTCCGACGCCCTATGGTGATGTCTTACCGAGTTGGTCGAATTACCTATGCCATCGTGTCTAGGCTTGTGACCACCCAATGGTTTGCATTGCCTAATATTCTTTCGCAAAAACCATTGGTACCTGAATTTATTCAGGATGCTGCCGACCCGAATGCGCTCGCGAACGCTGTGATTGCGCAATTCGACCAAACACATCGAACTGAGCTTCTGACATCTTTTGATGAAATTCATCGATTGCTCAAGCAGGGTAAAGAGCCTGGGTTTGCGGCCGCCGAAGCCGTTGTATCACTTTGTCGCGATGAGCTTTCTGATGGATAGACCTGTCGATGAATAGACCCGCTGATGTATAGAACTGACTGCATCGCCGGCGTTGACGAAGTCGGTCGTGGGCCCTTAGCGGGAGCAGTCTACGCCGCCGCAGTGGTACTTGATCCGTTGAAACCGATTGAGGGACTGAGAGATTCGAAAAAACTCTCTGAAAAAAGACGCTTGGCGCTGAATGACGTCATTAAAAAAAACGCGCTGTCTTACTCGATTGCGAGCGCGTCGGTAGCAGAAATTGATGAAATAAACATTCTTCAGGCGAGTCTGTTGGCAATGCGTAGGGCGGTTGATGGCCTCACGAGCACCGTTGACTTCGTGCTGGTTGACGGTAATCGTATTCCAGAGTTGAAGCAGCCAGCAGCCTGGCTCATCAAGGGTGATTCCAAATATGACGCAATTAAAGCAGCGTCAATCATTGCGAAAGTGGCTCGTGATGCAGAGATGAAAAGGCTCGACGAGATTCACCCGGGCTATGGACTCGCTAAGCACAAAGGTTACCCAACGCCGGAACATCTGGCGGCGTTATTACAACAAGGGCCATCTAGTATTCATCGAATGTCGTTTGCACCCTGTAGGAGGGCCGCAGGAATTGATTGATTTGAACTCAGTTGTTGTCCAAAAGATGACGTGCACTTTTTTGTATTAGAACAGGATCGGTCACTTCGCCTCTTGCTATCTGCTCCAGAAACACACGCTGGCGCTGGTTGCGAAGATGGACACTTACGCGCGCATGTACAAGTTCTGCTGAAGGCGGTTTGTTCATATAATCGACGGCGCCGGCTTTAAACCCCATTTGTTCGTTGTGCTTGTCGTCCATTGAGGTTACGAAGACGACTGGAATATTTTTTGTGGCAGGAATTTCTTTGAGCGCCATGCAGGTTTCGACTCCAGTCATCTCTGGCATGATGTTGTCGAGCAGAATAAGGTCAGGGCGCTGTGTGCGAGCCACATCCAGTGCCTTCTTGCCATTGGTGGCGATACACACATCGTACTTTGGCTGCAGTATGCTGGTCATGATGCGAATGATGGTAGCTTGATCATCCACAACGAGTATTAATGGCTTTGTCCGCACTTCCAAGATAATGGCCTGATTGTCTACACCTGAGGGATTTCCGAATAATAGCTGAAACACCGCGCACTGTAACCTTGCATAAAACCGCAATGGTAATTTTTATACTCTTGGGCGTTGCAGGATGTTCTGCACCTGATCCCTTATCGGTGTCTGATTATAAGACGCGTTTGGCCCGAACACTCGAAATGCAGGTTCCTGAGCTCATAAAACCGACGCACCACACATTCCCCAGAATTCGGGAACTCAACGGTGAAACCGAGTCTTCGAATGTTAATTTGTTCGAGTTTCTTTCATTGAATGACTGTGAACTTCAGACAGTAGTTGCGGAAAAGAACTCGTCATTGGGTAAACAAGCATCGCTGTCGATCCAGTTGGTGAGTGAGCTGGATTTCCTGCGGCTTGCAGAAATTTGCCTGCCGTTGATCGAAAAGAGCAAACAGAAATTGGCGCAAAAACTTCGTGAAGTCATGGAGGAGAAGCAGAAACAACTTGGATACCATATCTGGCGTGCCACGTTAGCTGGCCCCGAGTTCAGAGCACTCTGGCAATATGATGTAAGAAGCCGGTACCAGAGCGACCCTGCGTTAATCGAAGCGCTCAATTTGTTGAACGCAGACATCGGACGCTGGTTAGGCGGGGATTTTTCCGTGGATTCCCATGCGATCGAGCGTCGGCTCGAAATCGTCCAGACAGGCCACGGCGGGGCATTGCTGTTTGGATGGCAGTCTTTAGCGATTGAACTTGATGCAGCCTCCTTCATTGCATCGCAGCGCCTGACTAAAGGCGCATGGTGTGCGGACGGCTACCGGCCTGAATCTGCTGAAATTTTTAATGGTGTGGTGAAGCGTTACTTCATCGCGGGTGTACAGCAAAAAGTGGCGGTAATGAATCGCGCCTCTTTGGAATTGGATACCACGATTGGGGCTATGGAAAGTCAGTTGGCGTTTGCCGAGTCTCCGACTTATAGGCAATGGCGTGCGCAACGGTCAGAAATAATTGAACTGGGTAAGGCGTCAATGGTTGCCCACGCAAAAGCACTGGAGCCGTTGATGCGCCCGTGTGGCTTTTTACCCACAACACCTTTGCTATAGGCAAAAGTGTGGGCAAGCGGGAGCCTTGTTTCGCGCAGCGAAATATTGAGAGAGCGCCTAGTTCGGAGACGGCTCTCTATTGCGCTGAAGGCTCTTTACTCCGCTGAATGGTTTTTATCGCGCTGAAGGCTCTTTACTCCGCTGAAGGCTCCTTGTTGAGCTGAAGGCTTTCTATTGAGCTGAAGGCTCTTTACTCCGCTGAAGGATCTCCAACCCACCGATAATTACCCGCATCAGATTGGAAGTAGCGTTCGTCGTTGGATTCGATAATGGCGATGGTCGCGTTCGGTTCCCAGGGTCGCCGGAAGTGAATATTCGATACAGCAATGAGCGGGCGAACCGTATTGTTAATCTTGGTGAATAGCGCCGCGGACCTGGAGAAGATCTCCATCGAAATGCCTTTCTTGAAGCGATGTGTGACAGGTTCATACGCGCCGGTTAGGGCCTTAATTCTGTTTTCGCTGAGTGAAAAGCTCGATAGCGGTTCTGGTTTATTAAGGTCGCGAATAAGATGTTCTTCTACGGCTGATTTGATCCTTCGCATGGCACGATGGTTGAAGGCGTTGATCACGACGAGATAGCCAACGCCGATATCTTTGCTGAACGCTATATGGGTGAGGTAGCCATCGGCGTCCCCGCCGTGTCCAACCAATTCAATGCCATTGGAACTGTAAGCATACAATCCCAATCCGTATCCGTGTTCCAATCCGGATTTTGCCGCCAGTGTGGTCGTAGGGGTGCGTATTCGCCGCATTTCTTTAGGCGAAAACACCTGCCTGTTGGCGACGGCCCCATTATTGGAAAAAAACGCCAGTAGATTCGACATATGTTTGATTCTTAGGTTGATGCCTCCGAATGCAGGGTAAAGCGTATGCCAATAGGGAATGGGCGTAACACCGTCTGTGTCATAGCCTGTGATCAGATCTTTTTTTACAGAGTCGGTGTAATTGTAAGTCGCACTCTCAAGACCGAGCGGGTCAAAGACTGCTTTTTGAACCAGCTTTCGGTAATCGCGACCCGTGGCCTTTTCAATGACAAGCGCAGCAACACCGGCGCCCGAGTTTGAATAAGACGAGTGCTCCCCGGGTCGCCATTTTACGCGGCGAGATGATGGATCTACCGCCAGCGCCTCTTTAAGTGATAGGGGCGATTTGCTGTTCCACTCCGCCGCACTCATGTCCGTAAAACCGGCTGTGTGCTCTAACAACTGCGCCAGGGTTACGGGATGTGATCCATGCCACGGATTGTTGAGGGGTGCCTGGCCCCATTTGTCTATGGGAACGTCGAGTCGAATGGTCCCGGTTCTTTCCAGTCCAAGCGAGGTCAATCCCAGAAATAGCTTTGAGACTGACCCAAGTCTAATGTAATGCTCAGGCTGCAGTGCTTGTTTGGATTGTCGATTGGCGACGCCCAGAGAAATTCCTCGATAATGCCCATGTTTGAAGGTGACTATGTGTAAACCCGCAACGTTGTTCTTCAACCTGATTTGATCGAGTGTCTTGTCAAGATCGCTTGCCGTTACTTTCGAACAGCTGATCGCGAGCAAGATTATTGCCCATCTAGCCCATTTAGCACCTGAGTGAGAATTCATCGTTCGTGCTTGTCCGTGAAGGTTCGGCGGTTGGGGTGACGCCACCACGTTACCTGACCAGTAGATCCCCGCAAGGTTCCGTTCAGGTTCAAAGCCCACTTTTTTATCGCGCCTGTAACGGGGTGACGGCTCGCGCATTTTTCATAGAACTTTTACTCGCTGCGCTTCGGCGCCTCGTTCTGCCAGGTGCGCAGGAGTGATACTGGTTCAAACAAGAATAGTGGAAAAATTCATGCCGGCATATGTAATCACAGCACTGGATCTTATGCTGACCCCGTTTGTTTTTGCCATTGGTCTGGCGGTGCGCATTTTGGTTGGGCTTTTTGTGCACGACAGGGCGCAAACGTCTGATGCCGTACTTAGGGGTTGCCCGTGGCTGGGCATAGGCGATAGGTCCTGACGGAGATGGGTGAATTTTTCGACAATATTTTTTTCGCGATGGATCACGAAGAGCTGCCATTCAATCGTGCCCAACGTAATAGGTTGTCTCGTGCCGTTAAAAATCAGGCCAACACGTTTGCGTTCGGATCAACTCGATACTTAAGCAAAACGGACACGTCCATTTTTGTGAATTGCCTTTATCCCAGGCTGAATGAAGACGCAGCGCAAAGCTAACATCTGGAAATTGGAACGTTTACGCGTCAGTCGTATCAGGCGCGACCCGTCTTTAATTTTCCGGGAATAAGTGACGGCGCACTCTCAACCCCAGCGGTTCGGGCGCTCCCGAGAGGCGAAAAATTGCGGGCTGTTGGATGAATGCAAGTGAAGATGTGTTGTCATCTCATCATCTCGAAGGTGGCTGTGGCATTGTCTTTTTAATAGATGCGGCGAAATATGGTGCGCGTAATCTCGATGGTGCGTTGAATGACAAAACTTGTAGCGGTAGCAGCACACCCGGAAGTGAAATCAAGTTGTCACAAGGTGCCAACCCGGGTGGGAGCGGCTTGGCGCCAGTGAGCAAGGTCAGGACTGAAATTGCCAGGGTCAGGGGGCTTCCCTTCGGGGGAAGATTCGATTTCGCCTAACCGTCATTCAGAAATTGATAGTAATGAGGACCAGTGGATAGTGTGTCACATATCCGTGAAGTGACAGGGATATTTTGTCGGGTATAAAAGTGTCATCGGCGCCTAACTCTGGTTAGAGAACCTGATGGATTGGTTCAAATCGAGAGGCTTAGAGTCGGCGCCGGATTTCATTACTATGGGTTCTTGCGATGGAGGCACGGGTGCGGCGCCCATGCCGTGATGGATATTACGGAAATCCCCCTTAGGAAATCGTTATCTTTAGTTGCGAATATTATTTTCGAGGCCAGTTTTAATGGCAGGATAAGTCTGGCTGCATCAGGGAGATTAATCACGGTGGCGGAGGTTACCTAGGCTCTGTGTTGGCGCAGACGTTGTCACCAGCGCGCGAGGGTACATGTTTTCTCTCGGTTGTATCCAGGCAATGAAGTGCAACCAGAATATGTGCCCGACGGGTATCACCGCGCATAATAAGCGATTACACAAAGGTTTGGACCCGACTGACAGGGCGACCAGGGTGGCTAACTATTGCCAGAGTCTGGTGCGCGAGCTTGAAGTGCTTGCACGTAGCCGTGGTGTACCCGAACCACGAAGTTTATGACGGTTTCACGCCAGGATTGTTCAGGAAAGTGGCCGTTCGGTTCCTCTCAATGAAATATATCCTCTCGCATCCTGATTCGGATTTTCTTTTTTCTCAGTGATACATTCTAGTGATGGTTTTCAGTGAAGGTGGTCAGTGATTGTTGCTAGTGATTGATTTTCGCTACTCACTAGCGCTATTGATCAACACGTCGATGTGATGACCTGTGAGTGACTCAAGAAAAGCAAGTAGGTGCTGCGTTTCATCAAAGGTGAGCGTGAATGGCAATAATCGCGGGTCCTGCTTTGGGTCTTTGGACCCACCGGCTAAGTAGTAGGCGATAACAGCGTCAAGATTGCGGAGTGAGCCGTCATGCATGTAGGGCGACGTGAGCGCAATATTTCTTAAAGTAGGGGTTCGATAGCGCCAGCGATCTTCTTGATGCCCAGTGACCTCAAATCGACCAAGATCTCTATTGGCTTGTTTATCAATCTGACCAAGATCGCTAATGGCTTTTGTTTTAGACCGACCAGGATCGCTAATGGCTTTTGTTTTAGACCGACCAAGATCGCTAATGGCTTTTGTTTTAGACTGACCAAGATCGCTAATGGCTTCACCCCCAAACCGGGCTTCTGCTCCGATTTCTGCAAAGTTGTCAGGCCCGCTTTTTGTTTTGTCGGGATATTCCAACATGCTGCGGCTAAACCCAATGCCCGTATTGTGAAATTGGGCGTCCTCAAATCTCGCGTGATGTTCTTCGATGAGGTGACAGTTTGTGCAGCCGTGGCGATTAAAAATAGCGAAGCCAGCAATGGCGTCCTCCGGCATGGCAGTTTCATCCCCATTAAAGAACCATCGGTCAAACGGACTGTCCGCAGCAATGAGCGTACGTTCGTAGGCCGCGATGGCGACGCCAAGCGTCAGCATATCCAGGTCACCCAGAAGGGTTTGGAATTGCTGGTCGTAGTCATCCAATCCAGCAACTCGATCAAGCAGCCAACCCACAGATGGGTTCGCCATTTCCCTGTCCGACAGCAAAGGGGACCAGACCTGATTTTCCAATGTCGATTCACGGCCATCATGAAACAGCACGGTCTGATAACCAATATTCAGCAATGTGGACGAATTTCGCCGCAGGCTGCGGCCATCAAACCCCGTCGAAGTCGGGACCTGGTTTTGTGTGAATCCCTGCTCTGGAATATGGCACGTGGCGCAGGAAACGGTTCCGTTGGCTGATAGGCGGGGATCAAAAAAGAGCTGTTTACCCAGTGACACGAGGGCTGGGTCAGCGACAGCGGGTTCTGATGATGGCGTATCAGATAGTCCAAAGTGGGTTGCTGCATTTGCTCCGGCACAGACGTTAAAAACCAGAACGAGTGCAGCGACCCGCTTAACGTCAAGGAGGTTAATCTTCGATAGGCCTGTTGTGAAGAATCTGGTCACGCGGAGCCTCCTGCATAAAAAAAGTGTATAGAAAAGGAGTGTGTAAATGATGTGAAAAAATGGCGCATAAAAATCAGTGTCGGAAATGAGTTTGAAAGTCCGTCTTAAAAAGACCCATTGCGAACAACCCTCTCATGAATAACATCGCTATCAACCTCCTGATCATAGGAGATACCATGGTTATGGTAATCTACATTTTATTTTTAACCAGAATAGGGGAAATGGAAATAGGGATGTGCTTAAGGCTGCGGAAACGCTTAGCATTTGTAATTTTTTCGTTATGCTCTACGGACGATCCCTCGCATTCGAGACGTCGTAACGGGGGCCTCTATTTCTTTTTTTACTATGAGATTTCTTCCACAAAGAAACTTAACGACACGAATTTAAGACAATTGAAAAGGATCACTTCACATGGCAATTAAACGATTTAAAAGCAACAAGCGCATGAGCCAGGCAGTAGTTCATAACGACACTTTGTATACAGCGGGTCAGGTCGCCTTGACCGCGCCGGGTGAAAGTGTCGGGAATCAAACCAAGGCGATCCTGGCAGAGATCGATCAATTGCTTGCGGATGCGGGCTCTGACAAGTCCAGAATCATATCGGCGACCATCTGGCTTGCTTCAATGGACGACTTTGCCGAAATGAACACCATCTGGGATGAGTGGGTCCTTATCGGCGAAACGCCCACCCGTGCCTGTGTTGAATCCAAACTCGCAACGCCGGATTTTGCCGTCGAAATTGCGATCATTGCCGCCCTAGACTAATCGGTGCTAGGGATACCCCAATTCGAAAACTTAGGAAAACAGATGTCTATTTATGACGAACTCATTGTCGAACAAATCCCGATTGGTCCGATGCAGAACTTTGCTTATCTTATAGGTTCTAAATCGACGCGCGAGGTTGTGGTGATTGACCCTGCCTGGGACATTCAGGGATTGCTCGACATCGTTGCCGAACGTGATTACAAGTTAACAGCAGCGCTGCTTACGCATTATCACCCTGACCATTGTGGTGGTAGTTTTGGCCAAAACAAAGTGGAGGGTGTTGCTGAATTATTGGGGTTAAACCCAGTCAAAATCTACGCCCACCGGCTTGAGGCTAACGGCGTCAAAAAAGTCACGGGTATCTCAGATTCCGATATGGTGAAAGTCGACTCTGGTGACAAGCTGACGGTAGGCGACGTTGATGTTGAATTCCTGCACACGCCGGGCCACACGCCGGGTTCGCAGTGTTTCAAAATCAAGCAAACCCTCGTGTCGGGTGACACGCTCTTCATTGATGGGTGCGGCCGGGTCGACCTGCCGGGTTCGAATTCAGAAGACATGTATCACAGCATTCGAAAGTTGGCGGAATTGCCGGATGACACGATACTCCTGCCGGGTCACAATTATTCGGCGGTGCCCCACAAGAGTCTCGGCGATACGAAGCGGCACAATACCCACATGCGCATCAATGATCTCGAGACATGGAAGAACATGATGGGTAGCTAGGGAAGCTCATCATGAAATGGCTTTGGATCTTGTGCTCGGCGGTGTTTTTGCTCTATCTGGCGGGTGGTCTGATGTTAGTACTGAATCAAAGGTACCTGCTTTACTTTCCGACGCCACCCATAGATCACGGTTTGCCCACCGAATTCTTTGAGCACGCCGGTGAACGCATTTCTGTCATTGTGGTTAACTCGGGGCGCGCCAGCCCGGGGCACGCCAGCCCCGACCGTAAACGCGTGATGCTTTATTTTGGCGGTAACGGTGAGAGCGTTGCCCAGCCAGCGTTGCAGTTTCAATCCCTGGATATGGACGCGAGCTTCTACTTTGTTAACTATCGCGGATACGGACGATCTACAGGAACGCCTTCAGAAGGCGCATTGTTTGAGGACGCACGGTTTATCTATGAATCGCTTGCCGCGAGACATGGTGATGTTGCTGTGATGGGTCGTAGCCTTGGGTCCGGCGTTGCAGTGATGCTGGCGTCTGAATATAACCCCAGCCACCTCATTTTAGTTAGCCCGTACGACAGCATCGTCAATGTGGCCGCGGCGCGTTTTCCTATCTATCCCATCAATGGGCTGATTCAGGATCGTTATGATTCTATAGCGCGTGCGTCTGAAATATCGGCACCAACCATTGTCATTATGGCTGAGACTGATCGCGTTGTGCCGAGAGGTCACTCTCTGGCGCTATTTGATGCGCTTTCCCCCGAACGATTGAGTTCAGCGACTCTGGACGGATCAAATCACAATACTATCAGTCGTCATCCGCGCTATTTAGCGATTGTAAGAAACCATCTAGAGAAGTTTTAGCGCTAGACACTTCCTATGCTCCATTCTCTCGATCTGCCCTATCTTGTCATTTTTGTTCCGCTAAATGTCACCCTGTGTCACATAACGTCAGTGAACTGCGTCACACTTTGGCAGCGGCTTGTGGATTTTAGAAACACATAATCTATTGATATTAAAATAGTATTATGGGGTATCGAAAAGTTGGCGCGCGGGCTGCACGTACTCAGGCAACGACAGACAGTGTCCCCCCAACAAAAAGATGAGGAATTCGACACGAACAACTTCAGCAAAACAGTCACCGCACTCACGCTAGCCATCGCCGCTTCATCTTCTTTCGCGGGCACACTGGGTGATACTTCTACAGAGACTTCAACCGTGACGCTGGAGGTGACAGACAAGGTTCAGATCTCCAATACTTCAGACATTGCACTCGGTGCTTACAACGGCACTGACGCCAACCTAAGCGGCGGCACATCCTACTGTGTGTTTCGTAATGGCGCTGACCAATATCGCTTGAAGCTTAATACAGATCAGGCCGACGGCTTTGAAGTGAAGTCCGCTACGACGGGTGACACGATCGGTTTCACGGCCAAGATTGACGACAACAACGCAGCAAATGGCACAGACATTTTGCACGATCCCTATAGCGAAAACATGGCGGGCAGTGCAGTGACAAACTGTGGTGGTGCCAACAACGGCGCACGCTACGTGAACTTCACTCAAACAGACTTTCTGGCAGTGAGCTCTGAGAGCGACTACCAGGCTGTCATTACCGTATTAGTCGAGCCTATTTAGGTAATCCAACCTGCTTAATCGGGCTAAATCAGCCGTCCCAATCTAACACCGCTAATAAACTATCCTCCCATTTAGCGATTCCCGCAGAGCTTGTATTCGGGGCCCATCAGGGCTCTTTTTTTGCGTTAAATCTATGTGGTTTTAGCGGTGGGGGTTAAGTGCTTGCCAAACTTTCAGGGCACTAAAGAGCCCTTGGACGTCATGGGTGCGTAGATAGTCTGCCCCGGCATCGGCTGCATATAACTCCGCTGACAGGGTCGCGGAACCGGCGTGCGCGACGTCCACGCCTGCGGTTTTCTGAAGGAACGACTTTCTGCTGACGGAAATCATGATGGGTAATTGGTATTCCGCCTTTAGTTTTGCGGTGTGTCTCAACACATGCAGGGAGGTTTCTGGATTGGTGCCCAGGAAAAACCCCATGCCCGGGTCTAGGATGATGCGTGAGCGACTAATACCTGCGTTTACCAGGGTATCCAGGCGACCATCAAAAAAGCGCCGTAAACGCCCCATGATGTCGTTTGGTGAAATATTCGCGCGGGTCGCAAGTTCTCCATCTGATATCGCGTGCATGACAATCAATTGGCAATCACTCTCGGCTAATTCGGGATACATAGAGGCATCACCAAAACCCCGAATGTCATTAAGGTAGCCGATGGATTGCTTGATTGCCCAGCTTTGTACCTGTGGCAAGGTGCAGTCGATGGAAAGCTGGGCCCGATCTGGCCATGCGTCGATAAGCGGCACTAGTCGTTCTATTTGTATGTTCGCGGGTACCCGGGCGGAATCCGGGTGACTGGAGGCTGGCCCTAATTCTACGATCCGGGCACCTTGCCGGGCGACGTCATGAGCTCTGCTGAGTGCGGAATCCGGCGATAGGAACTTGCCGCCATCAGAAAAAGAGTCTTCAGTGATATTGACGATTCCGGCAATAATGGGTGTCTGGTTTTTTTGCGTTTCAGTCATCTTTCTTTACACATGGGTGTTGGCGAGCCAGCGTCAAAGATCGCCGGGTTTGAGCCGTAGTTTATCAGTGATTGATCGCGCTATTTAATCGCCCGATTTAGCGGCTCTCCTATGGCTCGTCCTGAAAGCCAATGGGTCATTTCCCGGCGTGTTAAGTCAACCTGTGCCACAGAACGGCAGTGAACTGCGTGACACTTTGACATCGGCTTATGGATTTTAAAAGCACATAAGCCATTGATAAAAAACAATAACCCTGATTTTTTAAAAGTTGGCACGCAGGCTGCGCGTACTCAGGCAACGACAGACAGCGTCCCCCTACAAAAAGATGAAGAATTCGACATGAACAACTTCAGCAAAACAGTCACTGCACTCACGCTAGCCATCGCCGCTTCATCTTCTTTCGCGGGCACACTGGGTGATACTTCTACAGAGACTTCAACCGTGACGCTGGAAGTGACTGACAAGGTTCAGATCTCCAATATTTCAGACATCGCACCCGGTGCTTGCAACGGCACTGACGCCAACCTCAATGGTGGCACATCCCACGGTGTGTTTCGTAATGGCGCAGACGATTATCGCTTGAAGCTTAATACAGATCAGGCAGGTGGCTTTGAAGTGAAGTCTGCCACGACAGGTGACACGATTGATTTCACCGCCAAGATTGACGACGACAACAACGCAGCAGACGTCACAGACATTCTGCATGACGCCCATAGCGGAAACATGGCGGGCAGTGCACTGACAATCTGTGGTGGTGCCAATAACGGAGCGCTGTACGTGAACTTTACGCAGACTGACCTTCTGGCAGTGAGCTCTGAGAGCGACCACCAGGCTGTGACTACTGTCCTGGTTGAACCTACCTAGAACGACCGCTTTTGATATAACTTAGTTCTTTTGGGACCTCTAATAGGATTACCTTTAGGACTGCTATCAGGGCTCCGTTTAGGACTATTGTTAGGACCACGTTTAGGACTATTGTTAGGACCACGTTTAGGACTATTGTTAGCACCACGTTTAGGACTATTGTTAGGAGCAATAATAGTGAACCTAACCGCCCGCGAGAAATATTCTGGCGGCCGGTTTTGCTTTTCTGCTTACGCCGTGGAGTCTGACTACTTCAAAATTTACAAGGTGTCGAACGCTCAGCTTGATTTTGGGACCTGGTCGTTGGTTTGGGCTCACAATCCGGAACCACAACGTTTTGTATTTCGTCGTCCAACTACAGCAACACCTACACCAATCCGCCCCCGGTTGTATCTCCGCCCGCGGTCCATGAGAAATACGATATCCGTGTATCGACGCGCTACGATAGCCCGGGCTACTTTTTTTTATCTGGATCGTGACGGCAACAATACGGGAAACGCCAGATTGTCATTCTCACTTGAGCACATTGACACCCTGAGCGGTAACAATTGGGAGACCTTGAACGACAACGTCTTCGATTCTCACAACCATAGCGGTCAGTTTAAAGGTTGTAACGATGGGGAGAATTCGGGACTACGAATCACGCTATCGGCGACGAATCTGGAAAACGTTTGCGCAGGGCCCTATCGCGCAAAACTTCAAATAGAAGGCGCCGGTGGTAGTTCTCAATCAGCGACCGACTCCGATATTTTTCGAGCTGATATTATCGTATCGGATATCGTTCGCGTGTCAGGTCTAAGTGATATTGCGTTCGGGATTCACACGCCGGGATCTGACCAGGTTGGGGAGCGCACGTTTTGCGTGTACTCTAACAGCTACGCTACGGGTTATAACGTTTCGATATCGTCGTCCAATCAGGATGCCGGAGGCAACTTTTTTCTAAAGAGCCCAGATGACACTATTCCCTATGACGTCTATTTTAAGGACAGCACAGTGGCAGGCTTTGGGACACCAGTATTCTTGGGTGCTATTCCCGGCAATGGTAACAACGCCGCGAGTAATTGCGGTGGTAGCAATAACGCTAAATTGTCGGTATCTGTGGGCGATTCAGACATTGTTCCCAGTAAGACCGGTAACTACTCGGATACTTTGACCCTTTTGATCGCGCCGCTTTAGTGGCTCGTCATCATTAGCGACACACCAGTTCCTCCAGCATAACAACGGTTTCCTTTGTGTCGAAATCCGGAAGGGTAGCGCGACAGTCCATTGATCTTGTCCTCACGTCAAGGGAGCGAGTATCAGATTCTATTCCCGCCTGAAAGTATCCGAACTCATCGGTGGTTGCGTTACCGGTGATATTCGATAGCAATGCATCCGTTACGGGGTCCCCGTCTTTAAGAGTGTCCTCTGGGGTAATTGTGCATCGATCACTTTGAGGTTTCGATTGACGCTTGCCTGAATAGACGCGATGAAATCGTAAGCAGA
>JBLIIB010000049.1:0-16666 GCA_047634795.1 Candidatus Azotimanducaceae bacterium
TCGACTCTCTTTCAAGCACAACACCGAGATAGCGAACGATCTGCTCAGGGGATAGGTTTTTTAAATTAAACTGGAGACACCGCGATAACACGGTTATCGGCAGTTTTTTAGGATCTGTTGTCGCAAACAAAAATTTCACATGTTCAGGAGGTTCCTCGAGCGTCTTCAACATCGCATTGAAGCTGCTACCTGACAACATGTGCACCTCATCAATGAGGTAGATCTTAAAGCGACTCGATGAAGGCATGTATTGAACGTTGCTCAGCAACTCCCGCATATCATCCACACCCGTGCGGGAGGCGGCATCGACTTCTATCAGGTCAACGCTACGCCCTTCTGATATCTCTCTACAGCTTGAACATTCACCGCAGGGTTTTGACGTCACACCCGTTTCGCAGTTCAGGCATCTAGCAAGAATCCGGGCAATAGTGGTCTTCCCAACACCCCTGGTGCCGGTGAACAGGTAAGCGTGGTGCAGGCGCTCGTTGTCCAGCGCATTAACCAATGCCTGCAGAACATGCTCCTGACCTTCCAAATCCTGGAATGATGTCGGTCGATACTTTCTAGCGAGAACCTGATAACTCATAGTGCGATTGTACGAGGTATAGTGAACACATTGAAGCAAGGAGTTGAAATGCCAACATTATGCATTGGCCATCGAGGGGCAAAAGGACATTATCCCGAAAATACATTGCCATCGTTTGCGTATGCCATTGAACTCGGCTGCGACTGGATAGAGCTCGATGTTCACCTGGTGGAAGATGAACTCGTTGTCATTCATGACTCTACGGTCAATCGAACCACAAACGGCACAGGCCGCGTTGATGCGTATTCTCTTGCCGATCTAAGGGCGCTAGACGCGGGCGGCGGCGCGCAAGTTCCAACGCTGACCGAGGTCACCAACCTGCTGGCCGGACGCTGCGGGCTAAATGTTGAATTGAAATGTCCCGGAACAGCTAATGCTGTGAGTCGAGCATTGCACGAGCTGATAGATGCAGGCTGGTCATCCGAGCAGATTTTAGTATCTTCTTTCGATCATCAAGAATTGGCCAAAACCGATGCCACGTTTCGTCGAGGCGCATTGTTCGCTAAACGAATGAAGGACGAATGGGAGAGCGCTGAAAGCCTTGGAGCATATAGCGTCAATTTTTCGCTGAAAGACGTTGATCAGGCGCTGGTCGACCTTGCTCATGCAAGGGGTTACAAAATTTTTGTTTATACGGTTAACAAACCCAAAGACATCCAGACCATCCTAAATCTAGGCGTGGACGGCATTTTTAGTGATTTTCCGGATAGAGTCCTCAGCTTGTCTATATAAGAGCCCTCAGCGTGTCTAATTAGGAGCCCTCAGCGTGCCTAATTAGGAGCCCTCAGCGTGTCTAATTAGGAGCCATCAGCGTGTCTAATTAAGAGCCCTCAGCGTGTCTAATTAAGAGCCCTCAGCGTGTCTAATTAAGAGCCCTCAGCGTGTCTAATTAAGAGCCCTCAGCGTGTCTAATTAGGAGCCCTCAGCGTGCCTATATAAGAGCCCTCAGCGTGTCTATATAAGAGCCATCAAAGCTCCCAGGTAAAGCTCCGAAAAAACGTTAACTATTCGCCCGCACCAAGATCATCAATACGGCGGATCAGATCATATCTCTGATCGGTCTCGATCTTTTCCAGCACTTCTATTCTTTTTCGCGCGCCATTGAGGTCCGCATTAATGTCCTCGACAAGCGATTCAAACTCGGCAATCTGGCATCCAACTTGTGCCTGCTCCGAGAGTGCTGCAGTATTTTATACCATCGTATTGTCACCAATTGCATATACGGCGATAGCGCCAATAGCAATCCACTTACTGCTAGCCATGATCTTCACCCTGATTTGAATGGTCTTTTTCCCTTCGTCTTCGGGTGATCGTCCCGGAACCAGAGATCACTTTCGAGACATCTGGAAAACCACTGTACGTCACACGACCGCTACCATTGATCACAACGTGAAGTTCATCCGTCACAGATACTCCAATGTCTCCCGAACCATTGAGGGTCGTTTGAGCAAAATCGCTCACCATATTTTCAGCGTCATAACGGCCCGAGCCGTTAACGAAAATGGACTGAGTTTCGACATCGCCAATCACTCGTAGCGATCCTGAACCATGAATCTCGGCCCGCAGATCGTCCGCAGTAAGGTGCTCAAGATTGACCTTACCCGAACCACTAATTTCGATTCTTACTGTATCGTTGTCAAGATCCGGAACTCTTACCAAGCCACTACCCGTGACCATAATTTTCCGGATGTCCTGCATACAGAGATCGTAAGAAATAACCTCTTTTAACACCCGAAGCCAGGTGATCTTGGGGCTTTTGTAACCCACGAGGAGTACGCCATCGACAACCTCCGAAATCACGTCTTCCATGACATAAGCCGGCGCGTGAACTGACAAAGATTCGTGCGCCGTCTGGCTGATTTTTAACGTACCCGGGCCCCGGAACCTGACCTGGTCAAACCTGGCAACGCTGCGAACTTCTATGGACACAAGATTCCCTCCACAGGGTTAGTCTTCACCCGATATTTTCTTAAATTCTCGCTGCAATTCGAATCTCGAAGACGTAACGTGGCTTTCCATTTGTCTTAATCGTTGTTCGATGTCTGAGAACTTTTCCCGCGCGCTTCGCATCGCCTGAACATTGTTTAGTCGACCATCTTCAGACGCCCCGGCGCCCCTCACAGATTTCATACGCTTCCCGTTACTGCGGACTCTCGAATCTCGCCCGCTATCGGCATCACTAACCATCGTTTCTTCGAACCGATCGGTTACACGTCGATACAGAGGCTTATCTTCCATCAGAAAATACGTGATGAAGTAAATCGGAATCATTACGGATGGGACAAACAATAACCCCATCACCGCGTAGAATCTCATTTCCAAAGGGGGCCGGCCAAAGTAATCCGCAACACCGGCACACACACCGAACAACTTCTTTCTTTGTCGATCTCGGTAGAGATGCGCGGTTCTGCGTCGTTTAGCACGCTCCCAGGTTCCACTGCTGCGTAGCTCCGATCCCCAGGCGAAACCTCCTCCGCGACGCGACTTATTGTGACCTCCGCGGCGAGGTTGTCTGGGACGCATTGATTCGTCATCTTCTTCATTTGAGTTGTCGAACGCATTCGCGCCTGCGCCAAACCCACTTTCCACCTTGCTCAAATCGTCCGCAGCTTGACCTGCACGGTTAGCACTCTGGCGAGCTTTCTCGGCGTCACGCCTGGCTCGCTCCGCCTGATTGGTCGCGCGGCGGATCTCGTTCTTGTTGTCGGGTTCAAACAGGCTTTGCGTTTTTTCATCAATCCACGCCTCTGCCTTCTGAGTGACGTGATCAACGATATCCTCGATTGACTGATCAAGATCTTTATCGCGAGTGGGCCTTCGATCGACCTGCTCCGCCAGTCTGTCAGCTCTTCGCTCCGCACGCTCAGCCTGCTGCTCTTTTCGGTGAGCACGCTCTTCTGCGCGTTCAGCCAGGCGTTTTGCCCGTCTGGCTGTGCGTTCAGCGTCTCGTTTGTCTCTACTCAATGTTTGACCCCTTAGTCGATCAGCCGGTACTGTCTCTCGTTAGGTACTGTTTAAGGTACCCTTTCCCAGGACGTACTTAGGCTTCTGACTGTTTCTCGCGCCACCCCGAACTTTCAACGTCCAAAATGGACTCAAGCGTTTCGATTCGGGCCGCCATCTTATTGGCGACCTCTATCATCTCGTTTAACTCCGCTCGCTCGTTCTGCGACAAGCCTCCCTCTACTCTCGCCTTGGATTTGTAGTGGACGATGATCCAGATCGGCGCGACAACAATCAGAAAGACCACCACGGGTACAAAGAACGCCACAACAATACCTTCCATTATTAACCCCGGTTAATGCTTATTCAGTTTCCTGCCGTTTTGCAGGACCCGCCATTTTGGCCTTAAGTCGCGCCAATTCCTCATCAACACCCTCGTCATCTTCAAGCTCAGTAATTTCATCTGACAAGCTGCGCTTACCCAGGTCGTAGGCCTCAACCTCACCTTCGAGATCATCGATTCTTCGCTCATAGCGATCAAAGCGACCCATGGCCTCGTCGATATCCACATCGTGGATCTGGCGTTTCACATCAATGCGGCTTTTGGCTGTTTTACCTCTGACAATCAGCGCTTTCTGACGCGTCTTGGCATCAACAAGTTTTTGCTGCAACTGGCCGATGTCTCCTGACAATTTTTCCAGATTATCGTTGATAACCTCGAAATCCGCTTCAATTGCCGCACAGGCTTCTTCCGCACCCTGTTTTTCCTTCAAGGCCGCTCTTGCGAGATCTTCGCGACCCTTGTCTAGCGCAATCTCGGCTTTGCTTTCCCAATCTCCAGCTTCCCGGGAAAGACGGTCAATTCTTCGTCCAAGTTCTTTTTTGTCTGCAATCAGCTTGGCCGATTGCGTTCGCACTTCTACTAAAGTCTCTTCCATCTCCTGAATGATCAGTCGAACCATCTTTTCAGGATCTTCTGCCTTATCCAGAATAGCATTGATATTCGAGTTAATAATGTCGGTGAATCTCGAAAAAATACCCATGATCTGTAACCTCTTCCATTTAATCTGATAAACAACCTATGTACGCCGTAATGCATTCCACTTTCCGTGCCAACTTCCCTGGAACCTATATCTCTCTGATTTTATTGAATTTTACTGAAAAACACCTTTCGGAGCTCAACTTTCAGGAAAGGAAGTTAGTGAATATCACTAACAATTAGTGAAATAATCCACCCCATGAATACAAGACAACACAATGATCGCCTGCTGGGAGAATCTCCCGCATTTTTAGAGGTCCTCGATCGCGTCTCCCAGATCGCACCACTCGATAAACCCGTTCTGATCGTGGGCGAGAGAGGTACTGGCAAAGAGCTGATCGCCGCGAGGCTGCATTACCTGTCTACTCGTTGGGATCAAGAATACGTCAAAATGAACTGTGCCGCGATTAGTGAATCCCTCCTCGAGACTGAACTATTCGGCCATGATGCTGGCGCATTTACCGGTGCTACAAAAATGCATAAGGGCAGATTCGAGCGGGCCGACCGAGGATCACTGTTCCTCGATGAACTCGCGAACACCTCCGCTCTCGTTCAGGAAAAACTCCTGCGCATTATCGAATATGGTGAATACGAGCGAGTAGGAGGCAGCAAAACCATGATCACAGATGTCAGGCTCATTGCAGCCACAAATGAAGATCTGCCAACGCTCGCCGAGGCGGGCAAGTTTCGCGAAGACCTGTTGGACCGACTGGCATTTGACGTTATTACGTTACCGCCGCTCAGAGCACGGCCAGAAGATATTGTTCTTATGGCAGAGGCTTTTGCCGTGAATATGGCAAGCGACCTTGGTATGGAGTTTTTCCCCGGGTTTTCAGCGGAGGCGGTTGAAACCCTTTTACACCATGACTGGCCCGGTAACATTCGAGAATTAAAAAACGTCGTTGAGCGAAGCGTTTATCGGACACCGGAAGACGGAAACCCTGTTGACGTTATCACGCTTGATCCGTTTGATTCCGAGTTCCGGCCGGGCGCCCGAAAAACCAACGTTCCGGCGGACGTCAAGCCCCAATCACCTGCAGATCAATCTGCATTGTTAAAGACCCAATTTCCTATTGACTTCAAACAGACCGTGCAAGATTTTGAGATTGACCTGATCAAGGAAGCGCTAGCATCATCACAATTCAATCAGAAGAAAACCGCAGAGGCTTTGGGTGTGACGTATCACCAGCTCAGAGGCTACATGAAAAAATACGACCTGTTCGAAAACGAATGATACGCGCAGCGCTAGTTCTGCTGGTATTAGTTTCAGCGCCAGCGATGGCAAGTGAAGCACTGTTCAAATTAATCGACCAGCGGCTCGAACTTATGCAGGAGGTCGCCGCCTATAAATGGATAAAGAACCTGCCGATCACCGCAACCGAAAGAGAGGCCGTGGTCATCAACAATGCAGTTATTGACGGCCTGCAATACGGATTGACCAAACACAGTAGCGCCGCATTTTTTCAGGCGCAAATAACCGCCGCTAAAAACATACAGCAGTGTTGGCATCAACGTTGGTCAACGGAAGGTGGACCGCAAAAAGCGCGTGACCTGAACTCGTCAGTAAGACCTGCGTTAATTAAGCTAGGGACTGATATTGTCGCCCTACTATCCAATGAACTAGCAAACGAAGCGCTCTTCAATCAAACAGTTCGGGTAGAGTGTCTCGACGCGTTGCCGCGCTCTGACATTTACGCCTCACTCAAGACCATCCGGCAATACCCTGACCCGCTGACACAGATTCAGATCAGTGGGATTTTGAGAGTTGGGACGACAGGTGACTATGCGCCATTCTCAAACGATGCAAAAAATCAGCAGCCCATTGACGGCAATATCAGCGCACGAAAACCAACAGAATATCGAGGCATCGATATCGATTTAGCGAGACGACTCGCCGATGCGCTAGGGGCTGAAGTACGTTTCGTTGAAACCAGCTGGCCCACGCTAATGAATGATTTGAAAACCGGTAGATACGATATCGCGATGAGTGGTGTTTCGAATATTCCTTCGCGGCAGACGGAAGCCTCCTTCAGTGATGCTTATCATGTGGGAGGCAAGACACCGATCTCTCGCTGTGAAGATGCAGCAAAATTCACGCAACTCAGCGACATCAATCGACCTGACGTGAGCGTTATCGTCAATCCTGGCGGAACTAATGAGCGATTTGTGGACCACAAGCTCACCAAAGCCAGGAAAATTCTCCACCCGGACAATCGCACAATATTCAGCGAAATCGTCAAAGGCGAAGCCGACATCATGGTCACTGATGCCATCGAAGTGGCACTCAAGACACAAACACACCCATCACTTTGTGCAACGATGCCAAAAAAAACGCTGACACATCAGATCAAGGCTTACATGATGCCAAAAAATCAGAGATTGCAGCATGCAGTGAACCAGTGGCTTGAAAAAGAACGTTCAAGTGGCGCGCTTGAAGCAACATTCAATCGCCATTTGACTCTCCCTCTTTCTCACTAAGGTTAGATGCCGCGAGCAACTTCTCGGCGACCCAACTATTTCAGGTACACAAACACAACTAAACGACGATTCAGGTACTCAACAGGTCAGGCACCCACTATTCGGCGACGAAAGCCGGGACAAACCTACGTTCCCTAGACCTTCGCTTCAGGTTCCTCGGTCGCCATTTTTGCTTCCCAACTCATGTAAGGCACTGACTCACCGGAGAGAAATGCACGAATCATCGCATTGACCTCTTCAGGGGCATCCTGCTGCACCCAGTGTGATATCCGCGGCAGATAACGAATCGTAAAGTCCCTCACCCATTTCTCCGTCCCGTGAGTAGTCTCCACCGTCAGCGCCATATCGTCTTCACCCCAGCACATGAGCGTGGGCGTTTCTATCATCGGTATGCCTATATCCTGCTGTCGACGGTTACCTCCGCCGGGCCGAAACATATCTCGGTAGTAGTTCATCATTGCGGTCATACCACCGGGGCGCCGCGCATTTTCAGAGTACAGATCGATCACTTCATCTGGATACATTTCTGGCCTTGCACTGGTATCCCGAATCATTTCCCCCATCTTGCCGCCGCGACGTGACATCAACCACTCCGGGACACTAGGGATTTGAAAGAACAGGATATACCACGATTTTTTCAATTGAGCCCAGCCAATTGCTTCGCGCATGGCTCCGGGATGCGGCACGTTGCAGATAACCAATTGGCTTAGCGGGCGTACCTGTCGTATCGCGAAATACCAGGCGATCACCGCGCCCCAATCATGTGCAATCAACACGGTCTCGTCACAATCCGCCGCGTCTATTAACGCGCCAACGTCTTCAAGCAGGTTTTCAATAGAATAATCCTCTGTATTGGGAGGCATTGAAGAATTCCCGTAACCCCTCATGTTCGGGGCCCAAACCTTGTAGCCCAATTCAGCGAGAACAGGTAACTGGTGTCGCCAGGAAACACAATGCTCCGGGAAGCCGTGAAGACAAATAGCCAGCTTTCGGCTGCTTTGATCTCCACATTGGTCTACCTCAAATCTCAAACCATTGGCTGCGACAAATTCAGTATTAATATGGTCGAACACGGATGATGTATTTCGCATGAGTTTGGCTACCCTGTTTCTTATCTGCGAGTGAATAGGAGACTTAGTTTACTGAATTCAAAGACATTTCAGTATGGCTGATGAAACGATAGTTCCTCGTATTGCTTAACAGCAATTAAGCTGGCAGCCAATGGCACGCTGTTAAAAGACAGAGCTATGGCACGCCCTCAACAAACCTGATTGACCTGCCGTCAGAGCGCCTAAACTGGTAACCTCGCGCCATGACAAATGACACATCAAAACTACTAGATCTTCCAAGGCAATTTATCACCGTAGATGGATCAATCAATCTTCGGGATTTTGGCGGTTACACTAACAATACGGGGCAGATCGTAAAGAAGGGATCGCTATTTCGCTGTGGCGCGATGTCTGACATCCCGACTCATGCATTTGATGATTTTGCAGCGTTGGATATCGGCGTCATCTGCGATCTACGAAGTATCGAAGAAGTCGAGAGCGCACCAACGCCAACGTCTAGTCCCTTTGATTGCAGGGTGCACATCCCTATCTGGCCCGGCAGTTCTACCCAATTCCAAGACACGGTATCCGATAAGGATGCAGGTCCGAAGAAAGCAGATTTTATTGAGTTTATGCGGCTAGTAACGCGAGATATTGCGCGTGATCATGTAGAAGCTTACAAGCAACTTATCAAAGAGCTCATGAACACTGAACGGGGTTTCCTCCTCCATTGTTCTGCGGGTAAAGACCGAACAGGATTTGGCGCAGCGATTATTCTCACCATCCTGGGCGTCGACCACGACACGGTCATGCACGATTACCTTGTGAGCAACGAATCCAGCGAGCTATTTCGCCGCATGCGCAGCAGGATGGAAAACAACATTTTCGAGAAGAATCTCGACGTAAAGATTGATGACGAGATTATTCGGGTGCTGTCCGGTGTGCGCGCTGAATACCTCACTGGCGCCTTCGAAGAAATCAACCAGCACTATGGTGGTATCAACGGTTACCTTGAGGCTATCGGCGTAACTGCTGCAGAAAAAGCTCATCTCGAGGCTCGTCTACTGACCCGCTAAATCAGATTTGTCAGCAGACCGTTCCGGGCACACGAAATTAAAAGCAGCGAGTATTAAATCGCTCGGTTATCAAAATAGCCGGGTGACCTTCAAGGAAGACGGTATACGTCCTGCTCGCTTCATCATCGCCTTTTTGCTGGACATCAAGTAACTCACGATAGCTGCCTCGCGCCGAGTTGCGCAGCACCTCACCCATCCCAACATGCTCGCCTATCAACTCCTCAAAGAGCGCAGGATTGAGCGCTTTTGGATTAATCAGGCTGACCGCCGTGGCATAAGAACGATGCGAATCTAATCCGTAAAGTTCTACCTCCCGATAAAACACCTCACTCCCGGTCTGAAGACCTAGCTGCGGCAAAGGGCTCGGCATGATCAGCGACATTTGGTTATGCGTTTTGATGCCAATGTCTTCACTGAAATAGGCCGACAACAACAAAGTCACGGTACCGTCTGCGACAAGCAGCGCTCTAAGAAAAGGCGGCAACCCTGTAAACGGAGCTAAAAGGGAAGCAGGCGTATGTGCAGGAGACAGACTAAGCCGCTCAAGCAATGCCAAATGATTGTCCAGCATCGTGTTTATTTCGTGACCGACCAACGAATTTTTCCTGTTATTCTGCGGCGCAAATTGGACCACTTTGCAAACATAAAAGCAAAGCGATGTCGCGCCTTCATAGACATATTCCAAATGATTTTGGCACTGGTCTTTTTGATCAAATCAACGTAGCCTGAATTGAATAAATAAACGTAGCCTAAGCGATGAAAGGGCAGGAAGAAAATAAGCCTCTGAAGCAATCGACACTGGTTCGGTTTGCTCTACCCGAATACGCGGTCTATCTCGCGTCCATTCCTGTGGGGCTTTATATTCCCCTGGTCTACTCCAAAGATTTTGGACTTTCCTTGACGCAGGTCGGCCTGATTCTCATGTTGGCCCGCGTATCTGACGTCGTTACCGATCCACTAATCGGGTATCTCAGCGACCGAACCCCAGGCCGGTTCGGGCGCCGCAAGCCCTGGATGATGGGAGGCGCGCTAGTGATGATGGTCTCCGCGTTTCAACTATTTAACCCCACGGTCTTAACGCCATTACCGATTACAAGCACCCATCTGTTCATCTGGGCTGTGCTGCTGTGGCTCGGTTGGACGATGATTAACATCCCATACTATGCGTGGGGTGCGGAGCTTTCTGACAGCTACAATGAGCGTACTCGTATCACCGGCTGGCGGCAGGCCTTCGGCTTTCTCGGCAACGTCAGCGTGCTTGCCATACCTGTGATGGCAGGCGAACTGTTCGGCTATGGCAACATCCCGAAAGAAGGCCTCACCATCATTGGCTCAATGGCGCTCGTCGCCCTGCCCTTGCTCATCACCATCACCGTGCTGAGTGTGCCGGAACGTGAAGCTTATCCAAGACCAAAAACCCCGATACTTAAAAACGCAAAAATCATGTTCAGCAATGGTTCCTTCATGTTGCTTTTCTTCGGTTTCATGTTGATGTCACTGGGCACCAGTTGGGGGTCAGCTACTTTTATGCTCTTTGCGGTATTCGTAGTTGAAGCAGAAGGACACACGCAGGCAATCCTGCTCGGCTATTTCGGCGCCAATATCATTTCGCTACCTATCTGGGTCATGGTGGCAGAAAGAATTGGCAAGAAACCCACATGGATTATTGGTGGAATACTCTTTGTTGTCGTGACACCGTCATTTTTATTAGTGGAGGCCGGCAACCTCTGGGGCTTTTTCATCTGTCTTGCTTTCTACGGTATAGCGGGCGGAAACTTTGGTGCACTGTCCATGTCCATGAAAGCCGATGTTATCGAAATTGCATCGCGTCGTTCGAGTGAAAACATTGCCGGTTCCTACATTGCCGTGTGGTCGCTGGGTCAAAAAATGGTCGGCGCGTTGGCCTTGGGTCTGGCCCTGCCATTCCTCCAATGGGTCGGCTTTGATCCGCAGGGGAACAACAGTCCGGAAGCAATCAATGCTCTTGCATTGGTGTATGTCATTCCACCCTGGATCTTTTATGCCGCGGCGGTCATGGTCATATGGAAATACCCGATAAACGCGAAACGCCTCACGAAAATACGTCGGGCGTTTGACAGTCGAGATGCGAGGCGATTTAAACAAGCTTCATCAGATTGAGAAGAAAGGTCGACGACACGTTCCTGCAGGGAAGCCTGAGTGTTGAGTGTAAAGCACACTCGCTTGCCCCACGCTTTTAGCGAATCGTCTTAGCAATATATTTTCAGTAATGGAAGAAACAAAAAATGACAACAACCCAAGTACTCATTGTAAGTAAAGGACACGCATACAATCACGATGCCTTTCTGGGCATGTTCGCTGAAGACCCGGACATCGAAACAACCCTCGTAGAACAACCCGCAGCGCAGGTCATACTAAGGCCAGAAAACGTGGCTCGTTATGACGCCGTCCTGTTTTATGACATGTCAGGTATCCCCAACGTTGGACTGCTTCACGATGACGCCAACGATACCGGCATACCCACGGACGATTACAAGCGCTCCATAGAAGCGCTGCTCGAATCTGGCAAAGGTATCGTATTGTTGAACCACGGGACAGTCTCCTGGCCTGACTGGCCGCTGTGGAGAGAAATTCACGGATCGTCATTTCTACTCAGCGGCGGTGAAGTGTTTGGAGATGCCACACCGGGCTCTGGCTACCGCGGTGGTCACGGACCTTTCCCAAATCCCACCTTCACGCTGATGCCAGAAGACAATGCCCACCCAGTCACGGCTGGTTTGGAAAACGGCATTACCATGAGCGATGAGATATACATTAAATCCCAAAACTTTGAGCGTCACGTACTGCCCCTGATGCGAAGTGATTACGATTACGTCAGTAGCAATTTTACACCCCCGCCTATGGCTTCGCAGGAAGAACAGGATAATTGGGATCACCCACCGGGCAGCAATCTGGTGGTATGGGCAAACGCTGCCCGACAGTCCGCCATTGTTGCATCCGACGTCGGTGATAGCCCGGAAGCCTTCGGGAATACTGACTTCCGGCGCCTGCTAAAAAATGCTCTTCAGTGGGTCTCGAGCGATGCCGCACGGAAATGGGCAGCGGAGCAGTAACCTACTCCCGCTTAATGAATGTCCTTCAGTACTAGTCCCTCAGAGTAGCTTTTTATAGTTGAATCAGCTCACTCTGAGGGACAGCACAAAAAATCAAAAAAGCGGTGATCTCCAAAAACAGGGACGAACCCTGAGGCAAGCTTTTAGAATCAGCGAAGGCTCCCCTCGCGTCTTACCAAAACCCAAGACGGGTCGATTTTGTTGAAGGTTTGTCGAAAGCACCCACTGGCAAATTTCTTATACGAATTCTTCGATAACCCTGCTGGAACAAATAATAATCGACAGAACTAGGACAGCTCTTCTATGTGGATCATCGTGACAATCATCATCGCTATCGCACTTACGTTCCTGTTCGCTGTGATCTGGCTCCGCCAGAATATAAAATGGATTTTCCAACGTGTTCACGGAGACAAATTTTTTAAGCTGCCTCTGGCTGAACGGCAAGCGCTGAGGCTAAAAATTCAAGGCAAGGCCCGCGTGATTAAATTTTTAACCAAGCCAATGGCGCTTCTGGGCATCAGGTCACCGGTGACGAATTATGATGGCGTTCAGGTGCCTTCCGTCTGCACAGAGAAGTCGATGCAGTTCGCAGTCGACTATCAACCCGAATCGAATGATATTTTTGTGGCCACACAGATGAAATGCGGGACCACCTGGATGCAACAAATAGTCCATCAAATTCTGACTCGCGGAGAAGGCGAGTTTTCTGATGGCGGCCATCGCCATATGTATGCAATATCTCCATGGATCGAATCAGAAGGCTCGGTCCATCTCAATGACGCACCACTGGTGGAAGACCACCGTATTATCAAAACCCACCTGAATACGAATCAATGTCCTTATTCAGATGAGGCGAAGTACATCTACGTAGCGAGACATCCCGCTGCCTGCCTTGCCAGTAGCATTGACTTTATTGGCACGCTAATGGGGCACATGGCGCCTCAAAACGGCCGCTACACTGACTGGTTTTGCAGTGATGACATGTGGTGGGGAGACTGGCCTTCGCACGTGGCCGCGTGGTGGGATTGGTCCATTGAAAAAGACAATGTTCTGTTTGTTCACTACGAAGCACTATTGGATGATCCCCTGGCATACGCTAAGGACATCGCGAACTTTCTTGGCGTCGTATTAACACCAGTACAGTTGAGTGAGGTGGTTCGAAAAAGTAGCTACCAGTACATGAAAGACAACGAATTCTATTTTGAAATGAGCCCGCCTATGCCATTTGACACTGGGAACAAGAGTCTGTTTGTTAGCGGAAAACGTGATCGAGGGAGCGACGTATCCGAGGCTGACAGACATCGAGTGCTTTCATTTTGCCGCGAGAAACTTGATGGCCGAGCCTACGCCAGTTCGGGTTTCTATCCAGATTTGCTGGGTGACGGTATTCAATAAAACACACGCCATAGCAAAAGCTACGTGAGAGACATCGGCCGAAGCGCCGCCAGCGTGGGATCCATCAGCGGAAACAAGAGCCATCAGCGGAAACAAGAGCCATCAGCGGAAACAAGAGCCGTTAGCACGAGAGCAATGGGTCTAACCATCAAAGAAAAATGTATCCCGGTTTGAACAACCGGGATACAGATCAACTCGCAGCAGGTCCTTCAAAAACCTTAAGCTGTTCGTACCAACCTGAGCCGTTAATACTCATGGGAATGCTGCCAAACTTATCCATCGTCGCCAGGTGCTTGCGCCTTCCAGCCCAAGCATCCGGATCAGCTTGCCACTCATTGAGTACACGCTCTGCTTCTTCATAACTTTCCGCTTCTACTTCATAAAGCGACAGGTAGCCGGATTTAGTCTCAAGATCCAGATGTGGACCGGCGAGCTTGAATACAGACCCGCGAACAAAATTAGGGCACTGCGTCGTGTCTTCGATGTGCTGATCAATAAACCACTCATCGAACGCCGCCTGATTTTCATCAGACAGCGGCTCACATAATCCAATCAATACGTATCTAGGCATTCTAAGTGCTCCCGCTTTAAGAGAGGTGAGATGAAACCCCGCCAGAGTCTCGACCCGCGATTCGGTTCGTGGAAAGCTGTGTGTCCGGGTTGGGCACATTGTTTACCCAGTTACAAACCTGAGGATCAGCCTCGCGTATTTCCCCGGAAATGTGGATACCTTCCCCTGTAAAAATGCCAGCTTTGCCATCTTTACTCACACGAACACTACCATCGTCCATAAGCTCGTAGAGTGATTCCGGGTCAAAAGGATGCGTCAAACTCATATTATTCTCCTACCCATTCGGTCAGTTTGTGGTGGAGCCAACGAACCTTAGCTTCCTGATAACCTGAAAGTGTTACGCCAGACTTATAAGTTGATTCAAGGCCAGCCTGCACCTTCGGCATGTTAAAGACATCCTGATCAAACACCCGCCCTAAGAACCCAAGCGCGGTTGACCATTTCTCGTCTGTACCAAGCCAATGAATAGTCGCCGCCGGTGGACGCTCGCCTTCAAACGGCATCAACTGGTAGCACTCCATAATGCAGCTTCGGTGATTGTCGCCGTCTGGACGGAATCGATACACAATCTTGTTGAACGCGCCCCAGGGGTGAAAGTTGGGCCACTGTGTGTAGTCGATACTGTCTACAATTTCGGCGTCACAATACTTGTCGACTCGATCGCCCGCATCCGCGCGCAATCCTTCCCGGCTCATCGCCGCGAGAAAGGCTCGTGCATTCATCCCTTCTGGAATAGTCGGCACTTCTGCGCCAACAGGCACATCCATCATGGCGCGCAGAATGTCTTCTTCGCTCATATCATAATCGAGCAATGGGCTCGGCGTGCCCCCGGGAGTAATAACCCGTGAACAGTTTTCCCAAACGTCTACCTGTGAGTTCACATCTCCTAAGCTTCTCATGATCTGCGGGTGCGTCCCACTGACATGATACGCCTCACAAAATGCTTCCTGGGCAATCTTCCAGTTACAGGGAAGCACTCTTGCGACATGTGCCTGCATATAAAGTGCCCCGAGATCCCAGCGTTCAAACTGGTCCGCCAGATCCTTAATGAACGGTTCAAACGGCTCGCAATCCTGATCAGGGTTGATGAAAATAAAACCCGCCCAGGTCGCCACCGGAATTTCTGGCAGGGAGAATTCTTCATCTTTAACCTGAGGAAAATCCCACCGGGCAGGAATATCTTTCAGACAACCGTCCAGCGTCCAGGCAAAACCATGAAAGGCGCAGCGTATTTCCGACGCGTGCCCGTCAAACTCTTTCAACATTCTACCGCGGTGCAAACACGCATTAGGGTAGGCTTTTATTTCTCGGTTTTCCTGCCTAACAATCAAAAAGGACTGTCCTGCGATGTCATAGCGTATGTGATCACCGGGCTCAGGAATTTCTTCTTCTCGAGCGGCAAACTGCCAGACTTTCATCCACATCCGTTCGACTTCTTTTTCATGATAGTCGCGCGAGATGTAACGCTCTTTTGAAAATTCGTTAAGACCCACATCTTTGGGTGACTGCAAGCGAAGGACATCTGGGACATCATGGGTATCCAGGTCAAGCAGATCCTGATAAGTCAGCCCCGGGGATCGCTTCATAGTGTCTGGATCAAGATCCTTGAACATTTCAGCCATTGTGTTTCTCCGTATTTATTTGGTGATTTAGTGTGTCGCGGGGTTCTTCATGTCAGTGGCGTTGGACTCGGCCTCAACGCTTGATGGATCAACCCGCTCTTCTTTTGGAATTGCTTCAAATTCTATATGTAACTCTTTCATAGCCCGCAATGCAAAATTGGGCGCCACTTCAAATGAATTTTTCCCGGTGGCAAATCTTAACTCTTGCACTCGGTCAATGAGCGCCTGAAATGCCCAGAATAACTCCCTTCGTGCCAGTGGGGCACCGAGGCAGTGGTGAATCCCCGATCCGTATCCGACATGCTTCCCTGGTTTCTCTCGATCCAGATCCAGTTTCTCTGGACACTCAAACTCCCGCGCATCGCGATTACCCGAAGCATAGCGGACATTCACCATGGCACCTTTAGGAATAGTTACCCCGTGAAGTTGGACATCACTGGCTGCAAGACGAAACAATCCCTGAACAGGGCCTTCAAGCCGGACCACTTCCTCGCAAAATGTACGAAGGTACTTGTCCGGGTCAGATTTGAGCTTTTGCCATACGTCAGGATTTTCTATCAGGAGTTTCACCCCATAGCCTATCGCATTCGTCGTCGTCTCTGAACCGCCAACAAAGGTGTCTGCCATCATTTCCGCATGCAGTTCATTGTCGTTTAGTGCGCGTCCCCATTCAGGAATGACTCGGTTGACCATATCCGACACCAACGTGTCGTCCGGGGTTTCTCGGAGTCTGTCAAAAATTTTCTGGAAATAATGCTGTGCTTCTATTTCCATCTCTACAGACCAACGCTCTTCCTCTTCGGTTTGCATCATCC
>JBLIIB010000050.1:0-16597 GCA_047634795.1 Candidatus Azotimanducaceae bacterium
ATCTCCTTGTGATTGCATTTACTGTGCTGTGAATATTGCAAAGGTGATGCCAACTTCTATCTTCCTGAATTTGCTCGTTATTTTTCGTGCCCCTTCTGAATCGCCCGGCGGTTTGCACCAGCGGGGCGCATCGCTGGCACTATTACAGGTCGTCTCGCGTGATGTGCTCTCTTGCACTCGCTCTGACATGAGTTCTGGTTTTGAATTGGGTCTGCCAGGGCGCGCGACGATCTAACAATAATATCAGGCCGCGGTAGAGCCCTTGCTCAATAGCTATTGAGTCTTACATGGCCGTCCAGGCTCGGAATAAGCTTGTCTGTTGGAGCATGGGCCAAAATGCGGGGGGGGGGGGGGGTGAAATAAGTCCTACACGCGCCAGTAAACGAGGGTTTTGGTAGGCCTTGTTAAGCCGCGCCTTCACGAGCGATGAGAGGTCGTTCTTTTTCAACTATATGAGTTGCGTATTCCAGACAACGTCCGCAGCCAGTACCAAGCCCCACCTCTTCAGAGATGTCTTCGATAGACATGCCGCGTTGTAGGCATTCCCTAAGCTGGCGGCTGTTCACGTTCGTGCATACGCATATAATCATGTCACTATTGTAAATGAGAACGATTCGTAACATCAAGTCTATTTGCATTACCGCGTGATAATAGTAAGCATTCTCAAGCTATTGATTTATAAGTAAAAACTTGAATGTCCCGCCAGATTCGTTATTATCTCGTGTCATATTCGACGCGAGCAACACCCATGAAGCCACAAAGTCCGGAAGTTATTGAGTATCTCAACCAGGTTCTTAAAAACGAGCTTACGGTCATTAATCAGTATTTTCTGCATGCAAAAATACTGGCCGATCGAGGGCTGGCGAAATTGGCGAAAAAAGCAAAGGATGAATCCATCGAAGAAATGGGACATGCGGATTGGCTTATTGAGCGCATCCTGTTTCTTGAAGGACTACCTAATCTGCAGGACCTAGGGAAACTTCTGATTGGTGAGACCGTCCCAGAAATGATGGAGTGTGATCTTGAACAAGAGATGATTGCGATTCCGTTGTTACGAGAGGCCATTGCGCATTGCGAAAGTGTGAAGGACTTCGTGACAAGAGATCTGTTTCAAAAGATCCTGGATAACGAGGAGGAACATGTCGATTGGATCGAAACGCAGCAACGACTCATTGCAGACACAGGTTTGCAAAATTACCTTCAGGCTCAAATGGAAGGTTGAGGAGGTAAATACTTTGTAGGAATGGGCGCTCGGCCAGGGGCGCCATTCAGACCCGCCTTGACAGATAAGCGATCGGCCACCTTCAATAAGTTCGATCTTCTCAAGGCTGGTCGCCATAGGTGGTTGGCCCATACCGAACCCTCATGGTTCCCCCGAAAGAGCTATCGTCACCCTGGTCGATCACATTGATCAATATCATCTATCCGGCCGCGTTCATGCATCATCACCCACCATATGCAGCGCGAACCCTCGAAACACAGGCGTGTCGGTGGCGTCGAAACAAAAAGCCGCTGACCGAAGTGCCTTGCTTCTTAAATTCAACTGCCCAATCTCCCGTCAGACTTAGCCATGAAAACTTTGTACAGTGAGAAGCTGTTGCGGGCCTACCCTTCAGCAGAAGACCTGGTTTGACACGATAGGTCTGGATATAGATCACAATTAAAGTGGCTGCGGAACGGCAGCAGCGGTCCAGAAATAAATGGCTTTTGTTCCTTCTGCGTCGCCGCTTTCCGCGCCTCCTATCCCGATTCTGATGGCACTGCCGGTGATGAAGCCGATCTTTTTCATGGGTTTTGTCCCCTTGCTATTGGTTTTGATTAGGACGCTAACGTCACGCGACTTGCCTAATATTCGACGTTAATAAGATCGTCTCTGCTTGCCCTCATTCTGATTGTTGGTTGTGCAACGGGTTGTAGTTCTGTGAGGCTGGTGGAAGACCTATATGTTTCGGAGCAACTGGGTCGGCTAACCCACGGCGTGGTCGTCGAAGCGCCAAAAGACGTGCTTCTATTGCTATCAAAGCCTATCAAAGCGGCGCTTGAAAAAAGAATCAGCGCTAGCTAAAGCGAAACCAGACAATTCAAGGAATTAGGTCGCTATCTCTTCGAAGGTGATGATCTGCATATCGTCTACGATGCCCTTGCTACCCTGACTGCCACCGATACGTTTGTTCAGAGTCTCGGGAATTGCCTGTCGGTCAGCGCGCTCTTTGTTGCGGCTGCGCGTCATCTTGATATTGATGCGGGTTTCAAACCGTAGAGGTTGAGCCCCTGTGGTCGCTCTCCCAAGGGAGTGATGATTCGTTACGAACATATTTTCGCGGTGGGTAAGGTAGGCTCGAAAGAATATGTCTTTGATTTTCTGCCTAATTCATTCGTTTCAAGCGCGAGAAGTGAGCGCATCACAGACGAGCAGGCGTTCGCGCTCTACTATAGCAATCGTTCTGTTGAGTCGTTGATTGACGGTGATCTTGAGAGAGGGATCCAATTGAGTCTGCAGGCACTCAGGCTATGGCCCAAAAACTCTAATTTCTGGAGCAATCTTGGCTGCGCGTATCGGCGTGATGGAAAAATTGGTCCTGCACAATACAGCTTTAAACGCGCATTGTTGCTTGATCGACAAAACTATTCTGCGCTGTCGAATCTGACGCACTTTTTTATCCGACAGCAACGGGCCCAGAAGCGGGTCAGCACCTTAGGCGGGTCAAGCGTTACTGCCGCAGGAATCCTTACTACCATTTCATTTTAGCTCAGACTCAGGCGTCATCAGGTGACCTTAAGGGAGCTTTGGTAAACCTTAAGCGGGCGACCCGATTGCGCTAGGAAGATCCAGTGCTCTTTGAGGGCTAGCCGAGGCTCAACGCAACGCGAACAATGCAGATGGGGCGCGTGAAAGTCATCAGCGGGCTGAGGCACTATAGCGAGAAGTCGAGGCCAGAGGCTCTGGCGAAGCGGTATCTTTCTAGCACGCTTTATTTTTGAGTCTGATTTTTTGCGCGCCGTTCGTGAAGGACGGTCAGGATTTCCTGATGTCGCTCCCGAGTAAGATGATAATGGGTGTAACACCAGAGTGAAACGATGGCGAAAGCCGAAACAAATGGGCCGTACACCAGTCCCAGGTTCATCAATGTGTCAGGTGGAATATCTGCGGCACTTTTGATCCCAGACCCTGTAGGCCATGAGATTAGATCAAGGCTGACGCCGCCGATAAAACTACCGAACCCCGAAGTTGCTTTAGCTGAAAATGAGATGGCGCCAAAGAAGATACCTTCTTGCCTGACACCGGTCTCGAATTCGTGTTCATCCGCGACGTCGGCCATCATGGACCCGAACGAAATAAATGCCTGCTGTAACAAGAGACCCTGTACAAATTTCATGGCGATAAGCAGGTAAACGAGGGTCGGGTCGTTATTGGCAGGCATGAGGTCGAATAATCGTAAAACAACGGGCAGCACTTGAAACAATGCCCATGCGCCTGTCCCTAAAATAACGCCGAACTTTTTGTCCGTGTATCGATGTAGGGTTGCAGTAAAAAACACGCCGAGCATTAACCCGACCATGTAAGTCACTTGGACCATGAGCATCTCACTGCCGGAAAGCTCCCAGAAATACTGGAACATATACAAGTCGAGTGCAGCGTTAACGCCCGACATGATGAATACAATCAGTACACCGAAAAACAGCCATCTAAATGACTGGTTTCTGAACGCTTCGCGGGCTTCCTTTGCAACACGAGGCAATATCTTTGAGTCGGGTTTGCTGGCTGGAACAAATAGGTGTGGTATTTCTTTTTGTGTCCCAATGGCTGAGTACCAGATGGTAATCACCATAAGAACACCCAACGTGATGGCGTAGGGCATGTAATTAGCCGAGTCGAGACGACCACCGTGTTCGTCGGCGAAAAAATAACCCAGCCCGATGACCACGGCGGAGGCATTACCAAATGTGCCGAAAAATTGTCGGAACGCAACAATTCGGGTTCTCTCCTGAAAATTTTCAGTGAGCTCTGCGCCCAAAGCGAGATGCGGAACATGGTAGAGCGTCATCGCGGCGCGAGTAAGAATGGCAAAGATCGTCAGCCAGAAAAACAAGCCCCATTGGCCCATCGATTCAGGTGGTGAAAATAGGCCGACGAATGCAAGCGCCAGTGGGATAGCCGAGGCGTACATGAAGGGGTGTCTGCGCCCGAATTTCGATTTTAGATTGTCGGACAGAGAACCAGCAAGGGGATCGGTTATAGCGTCAAACAGTAGCGCGATGAACAGTGCCATGCCCGCGAGTGTGCCTGAAAGTCCCAGTACCTGATTATAGTAAAACAGAATAAACAGCGAAAAAGCCGTGTTCTTCAAGCCCTCGGCGTATTGGCCGACACCGAAGGCAAATTTGCTGGAAAAGGGCACCAACCTGTCGTTGGCGTGGTTTTTTGGCTGGAGTATGGTGTTAGTCATGCATGCATCAAAACAGAAAATGGCTGGTGGTCATAGCGGCGTTAATTTGGCTGCCTTTTTAACCGCACTGAGCGGCGTTTTTAAACGGAGTCAGCGGATAGACCTATGTCGTGCGAGCGGATGACTGGAGTGATATGGTTTGCCTCATGGAGGCATTGGCGCGACAACAAATACTATCGGCGTTCGAGGAGTCGGATGATCTGCTGCTGCCTGATCTGGATTCGATTCATTGGGACGAACTTGAGTATCTGGGTTGGGTCCACCCCAGCGGGCATTTGGGGTTTGTGCTACTTCAGTCGCCCTTTGATGGTCATCTTAAAGGCATTCGGCTTCGGCGAGATGAGCGCCGAGCAAAAAAGCCGCGACTTGAAATGTGTTCCTGGTGTCATCATGTCCACAAAGCGAACGGTACGGCGATGTTTACGGTAGCGGTGCGTGGTAGCGACGGCCGACATACGCTGGGTAACGTGGTTTGCAGGAACCTGGACTGCTCTTTGCGCATTCGAAACCTCGTCTCTCCGGAAAGCTTCATGCGCGAGACGCTGTATGAGCCCGCCAAAATCTGGCGAATGCAACAATCGATGTTCCGCTGGCTAGGGCGTGCCCGGCAGTTGTAGTCAATAGCAGTAGTTTTAGCAACAGCGATTAGCGATCTTTTGTCCGCCATCCCACGTAGTCATCAATCAGCTCGACCATTCTGGCGCGACCGAAGCTGGCCTCATGTCCTCCATGGACCACATCAACCGAAAGTCCGCGTAGCCGTTTCATTGTGTCCAGGTAATCGGGGATGTCGGAGTCCGGTAATTCATCCAGCAACTTGCCATCATAGAGGGCGTCACCTGAAAAAAGGGTTTGGCTGGCTTTGTCCCACAAACCGATACTCCCCGGTGAGTGTCCGGGTAGGTGAAAAACCTCCAGAGCCTTGTTTCCAAGGTCGATGACATCACCTTCTTTGAGTGACCGTGTAATGGAGGTCGAAATGACGCGGTATGAATCAACATCAAACTCTACGCTGGGCCTAGCCTTGATCAAGTAGTCCTGGTATTCATCCGTTCGCAGATCGTCATGAAAGGCTTCTGGAAAGTCGGTGACCTTCAGCCAGTAGAACTCATCAAACAACTGCATGCGCGGAGCCTCGATGTGATGCATATACCGATGATCGAATTCGTGCAGGCAACCCACATGATCGAAGTGGATGTGGGTGGCGAGTGCGATCACGGGCTTATCGAGCGTTGAAGCGATAGCATCCTTCAGTGAGCTAACGCCAAGGCCGGTATCAATTAATAGATCCCGGTCCCGTCCTTTGAGGTGCCAAATGTTGCATCGTAAAAAAGGGTGGACATGAGGTTCGAATATCAGCGTTAGATCATCGCTGATCTTTTTCGTGTCGTACCAATGATTGGCAATAGGTAGCATGTCTGATCCTCAATGAAGCTGCGATTTAGTTTATGCTTAGCCGTTTGGCGTGGGCAACTATTCATGGAATATGAATGGCACGATTTGGCGGGCAACGTGGGCGTGTTCTGTGTTCTTGTGACTTATGCGCTACTACAATTTGAACGATTGTCAGCCCGGGGCGTCATTTATTCTGCTCTAAATGCGCTGGGTGCCGGGTTAATCGCGCTTTCTCTAATAGTCGATTTTAATCTCAGTGCCTTTGTTCTTGAAGTAGCATGGCTGGCGCTCTCTCTGATCGGTCTACTCAGAGTTATGCAAAAAAGAGTGCAGGCTTGAGTGCTGACTCGAGTGCTATGCCCCTCCAATCCTTTGTGAAAAAACAGTAATGCAAAATCTTTGGTCAAGAGTAGATGGCATTGTCCGTCCAGCAGGACATGTGTTTTTTGGCTGGTACATTGTGGGCGCCGCGGGTGGGTTACAGCTGTTGGCTGGATTCCTCTGGATGCATTCATATGGCGCCTATGTCGTTTTGCTGCAGGAAGAGTTTGGTTGGAGCAAAACGCTGATTGCGGCGGCTTTTGCGCTGACCCGTATTGAGAGTGGCATTCTGGGTCCACTCCAGGGCTGGTTGACGGACCGATACGGACCCAGACTAATACTGGGTATCGGCATTTTGATATTTGGCTTCGGCTTTATGCTCTTCAGCCAGATTCAAACGCTGCTTGGATTTTATTTAACCTTTGCCTTGATTGCGGTCGGCTCAAGCCTTGGCGGGTTTGCCACGGTGATGGTGTCTCTTGTTAATTGGTTTAGTCGTCATCGCGCGAAAGCGGTGGCTATGTCACAAATGGGTTATGCCATCGGTGGACTTGCGGTACCGTTGATTATACTTTGCCTTGAAGCTTTCGGTTGGCGAACTACCGCGATGTACTCGGGCGTTCTTGTAATTGTTACGGGGCTGCCCTTGGTTTTGTTAGTGCGTCATCGCCCTCAGGATTATGGCGAAGTCGCTGATGGCTATGATGCCGTTGATGCCGACGGTAAGAAAATTGTCTTTGATGCGAGTCGAGATTTTACGGCGCGGCAAGCCATGCGAACGTCTTCATTCTGGTTGATCTCTGCGGGCCATGCGTGTGCACTTTTGACGGTATCTTCGCTGATGGTACATCTTGTTTCGCATCTCAAAGACGGCCTTGGCTACACGCTGGCTCAGGCTGGGTTGGTGATTGCAATGGTGACAGGTTTTCAAATGGTCGGTCAGATAGTGGGTGGATTTTTAGGCGACCGATTTAATAAGCAGGTGATATGTGTTTTATGCATGATTGCGCACACTTCAGCCTTGTTGTTGCTGTCATTCACCGAAGAGTTGTCCATGATCATCCTGTTTGCTGCTCTGCATGGTATGGCATGGGGGATTCGCGGACCGCTGATGGTGGCCTTGCGCGCAGACTATTTTGGGCCGTCGTCGTTTGGCACTATTATGGGATTCTCGTCGTTGGTTGTGATGCTGGGAATGTCAATTGGTCCGGTCTACGCGGGCTACATGGCTGACTTGCATGGCGATTATGTGATCGCGTTTTCGACGCTTGGGCTTGGCGCCCTAGTGGGCAGCTTATGTTTTGCGTTTGCCGGTCCGCCTAGCCATCCGGACAGTGTTAAACTATCCGTCACTAGCCACTAACTGATTTTTTTGGATAATGCCGTGTTAACGAAGCGGGAAACGCTCAAAGCAATGGGTATCGAGGTCTGGGCCGAGAGGTCGACTATCGTTGTAGCTGACGTTGTGACTGATAGCGCGCTCGAAGCTAAATCCGAATCCGACCCTAACGCTCAAGCCAACGTGCAAACTGGCGCATCACAAGCGTCGTTGGATACGCTCAAAGCTACTGTCGCCCGGCGTGAAGAGACTACCAGTGGCGGAGCCCTGGTAGTCAATAACACGGAATCATCAATCGCGTCCGAATCGGCTATTAGCACTGTGCAAGTGACCCTTAGCTTTCGATATGCCTTGCTGCACTATGGAGCAGTGGGTCTTTGCGTGTCTCTTCCGTTAAGTGCCTCAGCTCAAGCGTCAGATTTGCCTCGCAGGCTTTGCGATGACATTGCAGGATTATTAGGTGGTGATATCAAGGCTGCCAGGTTTCAAGAACTCAAATGGCCAATGGTGCAGTCATCGGGGATTGATCAGTCGCTCCCAGTGGCAAAGCAGGTAGTGACCGATAAATTCCGTCAGCTGCCCGCTAAAGTCGTGGTTATTGGTCGTGATGTAGGTCGCTGCTTTCAGCTGATTGATGATCTAGATCCGTTCACCCATGGGAATTTTGGCGGACAACAGTTCCTTATGGTGCCCTCGCTCACCGAACTCATGTCGTCCGCGGAACAAAAGAAAACGCTGATGATGGCATTACTGGCATGGCGGTAATAGAGAAAAAAGCAGGCAGCCAAGAAGTCCGTCCCATGCAGGAGAGCGACCTGTCGGTAGTGTTGAAAAACGAACGCCGAGGCTACACCCATCCCTGGAGCGAAGGGATCTTCAAGGATTGCCTAATTAGTGGGTACGAGTGCTGGGTTCTTGAGACAGCTCATCGCAATGTGGGACACGGTGTTTTGTCCGTGGCTGCGGGAGAATCTCATTTGTTGAACGTTTGTGTTCACCCGGAGTGTCAGGGGAATGGTTTTGGCCGCATTTTGGTCGAACATCTGATTGCCCGCGCGCGGGATAGAAAAGCCGCCACCGTTTTTCTGGAAGTGAGGCTCTCGAACCTGGTAGCACACAGGCTTTATGAACGATTGGGCTTCAATCAGGTTGGCATCCGTGAGAACTATTACCCCGCCTATACCGGAAGGGAAGACGCCCTTGTGCTCGCGAAAGAGCTGCTGGATTAAGTCATTCGGCAACGGCTCAAATTGTTCGTGCTGTACCTGACAGCATCGCGGCCTTATAATCGCGCGCTTCCCTAAACCTACCTAGGCATTCCCATGCTCCAGCAAGAGGTCGCTAAACGTCGTACCTTTGCGATTATTTCGCACCCCGATGCGGGTAAGACCACGATTACCGAAAAGCTGTTGCTCTTTGGAAAGGCCATACAGCTGGCTGGTACGGTGAAATCACGTAAGTCGGATCGGTATGCTGCCTCTGACTGGATGGAAATGGAGAAGCAGCGTGGCATCAGTGTCACAACCTCCGTTATGCAGTTCCCCTACAAAAACCGGATCGTGAACCTGCTGGACACACCGGGTCACGAAGACTTTTCTGAAGACACCTACCGTACCCTGACCGCCGTGGACTCTGTGCTCATGGTGATTGACGCAGCCAAAGGAGTGGAAGATCGAACGATTAAATTGATGGAAGTTTGTCGCCTGCGCGATACGCCGATCCTGACCTTTGTTAATAAATTAGACCGTGAGGTGCGCGATCCGATCGAGGTGATGGATGAGATCGAATCGGTACTGAATATTAAGTGTGCGCCGATGACCTGGCCCATCGGTATGGCGAATCGATTCAAGGGTGTTTATCACCTCTATGACGATGAAATTCATGTTTTTGAGCCGGGGCTTGGCGATGTTGCCGTCGAAAACGCGCGCATCAGTGGTCTGGAATCAGACGAAGCCAAGGCTTATCTGGGCGATGATTGGGATGAGTTTAGGGAGGAGGTCGAACTCGTTCGAGGCGCGAGCCACGAATTTGATCTTGAGGCGTACCTGGCCGGGGAACTCTCTCCTGTCTACTTTGGTACGGCCCTTAGAAATTTCGGGGTGAACCAAATGCTGGATGGGTTCGTCGAATATGCGCCTCCGCCGCAGTCCAGGGCGACGAATGTGGAGGATGTGGCGGCAACGTCAGAGGACTTCACCGGATTCGTTTTTAAGATTCAGGCGAACATGGATCCCAAGCATCGGGATAGGATTGCTTTTATGCGCGTCTGTTCCGGGCAGTATTCGCAGGGCATGAAGATGCGACACGTACGCATGGGTAAAGATATCCGTGTGAGTGACGCTGTGACATTCCTTGCAGGTGAGCGTTCGGCGACTGAAGAAGCGTTCCCGGGAGATATTATTGGGTTGCACAACCACGGGACAATTCAAATCGGGGATACGTTCACCAGTGGTAAGAACCTGCGCTTTATGGGTGTGCCTCATTTTGCGCCGGAACTTTATCGACGAGTGCGACTTAAGGATCCGTTGAAAAGTAAACAACTTCGGCAGGGCTTAACTCAGTTATCTGAAGAAGGTGCGACCCAGGTATTCATGCCGCTCGCGAACAACGATTTGATCGTGGGTGCAGTGGGTGTGCTGCAGTTTGATGTGGTAGCTTTTCGCCTTAAAGATGAATACAAGGTGGACTGTGGTTACGAGTCTGTCGGTATTTCAACGGCGCGATGGGTGGACTGTGACGACGAAAAAATGCTCGCTGAATTTAGGCGCAAAGCCGAGACGAATCTTGCCGTCGATGGGGGCGGGCATCTCACCTACCTTGCCCCAACGGCGGTCAACATGTCTTTAACCCAGGAACGGTGGCCCGATATTAACTTTAGAGCCACCCGCGAAATTGACTGAAAGTCAGTTTTGATCACTTGAGTTTATAGCCAGGCTTTATAGTCCGAGTTTATCCGTGAACTCTACGGACAGCCGGATGTTAAGAGCTGCTACGTCATATCCTCGTAAGGATTGGGCACTTCCAATGACACGTCGAGTGTTTGACCCGGAATGGAAATACCGGTCGAGGTTATTTTAAGGTCTTCACCGTCAATGACTCCGACGCCAAAGTTGTAGATGGTGGAATTCTCGCCCGCAATCATTGAATCATCGTAGGCTGTGATCGCTTCTACAACCGATTCATTTGTTTTTGCGTGCTGGGTCATGGTTTTTGCGCCATGTTTCTTCGCTAGCATCTCGTTTACGACATGCGGACCCAGTATTGCAGCGGTGGCATTGTTGCCGCCGAATCCTTTGGAATTGATGAATACGCTATCCATAGCTTCGGGTTCCAGTTCCCGGTGATCCAACATGAAATCCAGATGACTCTGGTGAACGTCGTCTGCGATCTCTGCGGACGTCGTAATGCCGGGAATAATATTTTCCTGCCATACGCCGAGGGAAGTGATGAGCTGGTCCGCCGAGGCACAGGCCAAAGAATGTCCAATGTAGGCTTTGATAGCTGCCACTGGCCATTTTTCGATGCCGAATGAGCCGGCCAGTTCATTAAAGATATGGGATTCGGTGACTCGGTTTTGCGGTGTGCTCGTGCCGTGTGCCTGCATGTAGGAGCGCTCTTTCAGAGAAGTTTCCCCGAGAATTGAGCGGATCACGCCCATCGCCTTGCCTACGGTGACGTAGTTGCCGATACCAGGGCCTGGAATCGACTTTTTAAATCCGTCTGCATTGATAAAGACATCAGCTACGGCGCCGTAGATGTTAGCGCCAAGCTCAACCGCGAGTTCATCGTCAAACAAAATAATGAACTGTGAACCTTCCGATAGAGTGAATCCGCAGTTCTCCGCGAAGGGCCGGCATGCGCTGCGATGGTCCGCGACGCCTGTTGTGCCGTCTATCTTGTTAAGCGCTTCGTCTTCCGCCAGAGCACCCATGGTGCGATAGCCCTCGATCACATCGGGTGTTAAAGGCGCTTCACTCCCACCAACCAGAACCGCCCGAGCCTTGCCAGAACGGATGTCCTGCATCCCTTGTCTGAGGTTATACAAAAAGGTCGCGCAGGCACCAACATTGGCGCCGGTTGTACCAATGTTGCCCAGAATGTACGCATTGACGAAGTCAGCGGTCATTTCAGCCAGGCCGAGCGGCAAATGTTTTGACGTGACGCGTTTGCCCAGAAAACCGGCTTGCAACAAGCCGCCGGAACCATTGGCATCAAGTTGGCCCATGGCGCTACTGGCATAAACAGAGATCTGGTCTCCCGGTACGCGCTTTTGGACTTCGGACCAGCTTATTCCCAGTGAATTGAGTGCGTCTGAGGCACCAAAGACGGTGAGTTGCAAACCTCGTGGGTGGTTTCGTGACTGGTAGAGGGTCTCGGGGTTAAATCCGGTAGGTAACTGGCCCGCTGCCATGACACGAGAGACTCGGGTGTCATGAAACAAGATATCCAGATTGCCTGTTACGGTGACCTCACAGGTACCGTCCGGCTCGTCAGAGATTTTCCAGGTTTCAGGAATGTTATCGGGCAGATGATTGCGGCGCATGGAAAACGTGACCGCGTTGTCACCGTTTTGCCCCTTGAGCGTGGCACGCTTGTGCAGAGGAATTGCGTTTGCATCAAAGAGATTGGTTTCCAGACGCCGGATCAGCGTGTGATCCAGGATATGTTTCCTGATGGCGTCGGATTTGCTTTCCTCACAATTCATGAGGCTCGCTAGCGAGGCGAATGTTCTGTCTTGCTCAGGTTTGCCCAAGCGATCAATCACCATCCGCCGATAGCTGTGACTTAACGAACTGCGGCCGGCGGGATTAACGCCGCCATAACCAACAATTACCGGCAGGCGTGACAAAACATTCGCTCCCTTATTTTCAGGTCAATAGAGTTAATGCATTGTACGGTTTTGGTTACCGCTACACCATCTCAATTGCGATAGCTGTCGCTTCTCCGCCACCGATACAAAGTGCCGCAATGCCTCGTTTCTTACCGAGTTTTTTCAGTGCGTACATCAGGGTAACGATAATTCGCGAGCCTGTTGATCCCACGGGGTGCCCCTGGGCACAAGCGCCACCGTGGATATTGACCTTTTCGGGGTCAAGTCCCAGTTCTCGAGTAGCAAGCATTGTTACCATGGCAAAGGCTTCGTTAATCTCAAAGAGATCAACTTCGTCTTTGTCCCAGCCAGTTTTGGCGAGAAGTTTTTCGATGGCACCAATCGGGGCAAGTGTGAACTCTGACGGGTCCATAGAGTTGGTGGTATGACCTATAATCTTGGCCATGGGCGTGAGACCCTTTTCCTTCACTGCAGCTTCGCTGGCCAGCACAAGTGCAGAAGCGCCATCAGAGATGGAGCTTGAGTTAGCCGCGGTCACCGTACCATCGGTTTTGAAGGCAGCCTTTAGCGTTGGAATTTTCGCGATGTTGGCGTTGCCTGGTTGTTCGTCTTCTGAGACGACTACTTCACCTTTACGGGTTTTCACCGTGACCGCCACTGTCTCGGCTGAAAGTGAGCCATCGTCGATGGCGCCCTTGGCCTTGGTGAGCGAGCTAATGGCGAAGTTGTCCATTTCTTCTCGGGTTAATTGGTATTTGTCCGCGACATCCTGGGCAAACGAACCCATTAAGCGGCCTGATTTTGCGTCTTCAAGCCCGTCTGTGAACATCGAATCCTGGATTTCGCCGTGGCCCATTCTCATGCCGCTGCGTGCTTTAGGCAGCATATACGGGGCATTGGTCATACTTTCCATGCCGCCTGCGACCATGATGCTATTGCTGCCTGCTTTGATTAGATCGTGTGCGAGCATGGTGGCTTTCATGCCGGAGCCGCAAAGCTTGTTAATAGTGGTAGCGCCTGATTCGACCGGAATACCTGCGTCCATTGCGGCTTGTCTAGCGGGTCCTTGTCTTAGGCCGCTTGGGAGTACACAGCCCATGATGATTTCTTCAATATCTTCGCCTTTAAGGTTAGCGCGAATGATAGCCTCTGCAATGGCAGAGCTTCCCAGGTTCACGGCGGTGAGATCGCTAAAACAACCCTGCAATCCACCCATGGGAGTTCTGGCGCCGGCAGCAATATAGACAGATTCAGTCATCGGGTATTTATCCTGTAGTTATCTTGTAGTGAGTCCCGTGAACCGGGCGGTTTAGATGGTGCTTGAAATCGAAGGTCGATCATACGCTGTCTTGCGTGCATTCTGGCAACGATAGACCGTGGTCATCACCTGCTATTAACCACGCTTCGTTGAAGCGAATATGCTTAATGCGCGATTGGTTCCAGGTATAGACAAGGTGCATTAGCCCATCTGGGGTGCGGGAGAGTGAAGGGTACGAGTACTCGAATTCCTGACCGGGTTCGGGATCAAGCGATTCTTCGACCTTTCTGAGTAATTGCCATTTCCCGCAGTTCTTCACGGCCAGGCTAAGTCTGTATCGGTCATCCTCAAGGTCGTTCAGTGCGAGCATCAGTCTGCCGCTCGGCAGTGTGGCCAATGCCACAGCAGAGTTAGGGTTCGGTAGATCGGTTTGTATCGGATGGGTCCAATGTTTGCCTCCATCAAAGGAGTTTGCGCTCAGTACTCGATTGGGCGGATTGCCTGCGTACCTGAGTAGTGCCAGTATCTGATTTTCATCTATTGCTACCAGTGCGGGTTGTAGTGAGTACTTACCTCGCGAAATCCGGCTTTTGTCTTGCAGAGTCAGATCGTGATTGAACTGGAGTACTTCTGAAAACTTCCCCAGGAATTCGTGGTAAGCGGGGAGCTTTAAGCCGCCACCTTTGAGGTTATGACCCTCTGTTCGAACCAATGTGCTCACGTTTAAAAATGGAGAAGCCACAATACGTTGAGGTGTTGACCACGTCGTGCCCAGGTCAGTCGATTCCATATAGTTGATGGAACTTGCTGCCCAACCGCCCACAGATACTGTGACGTAGAACAAGCCAAGGCGACCATCATCCCAGGCGTGTAATGCGGGATTACCGACCTTTCTGATGTACCGATTCAATCCGGCTTCCGAGTGCGCGCGGTGAGTCACGGTAATCGGTTCGGACCAGCCTTGCTCTGCTGAAAATTGTGCTGCAAAGATGGCGACATCTTTGTGGCCTTCTTCGGTGCCGCCATACCAAGCTGCGACCGGTGTGCCCTTGATGTTAACAATGCTGGCGCTATGAGATTCGTTGGTTTTATTCCTCGTTACCCAGGATGACTCGAAGATGAAATTCGCCAATTCATCCGCGTTGACCGTGCTGTCGGCGTTAGCATTCGCCGGCTGTGCGTTAAACACCGGCAATTCTCGGTTCGGCACGCCCACCCACCAAATCGCAAGGAAGACTAACCCGGCGACAATGACACCCAGGCTTTTGGTTACAATTGGATTCATCTCAGTTCCTGCTAAGTGATGCGGACAGTGGTGCGGACACAAACGCGTACTATGGTATCCTGCTGCTTCTTTTTTTGCAGTGATCAGAGAGGACAAAATGTCAGAAAAAGCCGCAGCGGCGTTAGAGATTTACAAGACGATTGAAGGGCAGGAAGAGGGTGTCGGTGAGTGGCTCAAGATCGAGCAGGAACGTATTAACACTTTTGCCGATGCAACGCTTGATCACCAGTTTATTCATATTGATCCCGAAAAATCCGCGGAGATGTCTCCCTATAAGGTAACGATTGCCCACGGATTTTTGACCTTGTCGCTGATCGTCCATCTGGGTGCATCTATCAAGCCGCTCAAGCCAGAAGCTCTCGAAGGTGTTTTTATGGGCGTAAACTACGGTTTGGACAAAGTTCGTTTCCCCGCGCCAGTGCCTGTGAATTCTAAGGTACGTGCTCGGCACACATTGATGTCAGCGGAACTCAAGGGCGCGAACACGATTCAGGTCAAGCGTCTCGTGACCGTCGAAGCCGAAGGCAGTGACAAGCCTGTTTGTGTTGCCGAGTCCCTGATTCGTTACATGTACGCGGACTAATCAAACGGGCTCATTGGCGGGGCTAGTTTTCAGGACTATTCTTCAGGGCTACTCTTTAGGGTTAGTCCCCGCTCACCTACACAGTTTTTGAGGTCATCAATAGGGAAGCACCATGACAACCATCACCCGTGACGATTTGATTCAGAGTATTCAGGATTCCCTACAATATATTTCTTACTACCATCCACCGGATTTTATTCGGGGCGTGGCTGATGCCTACGAGAGAGAAGAATCGACCGCGGCTAAAGATGCTATGGCGCAAATCCTGATCAATTCCCGAATGTGTGCTGAAGGCCATCGGCCCCTTTGTCAGGACACGGGTATCGTGAACGTGTTTCTGTCCGTTGGCATGGGAGTACGTTTCGAATCAGATCAGTCGCTGATTGATATGATCAATGAGGGCGTTCGTCGTGCTTATGGTTTGCCGGACAATGTGCTGCGTGCTTCGATCTTGTCTGATCCCGCAGGCGCCAGGATCAATACCAAAGACAACACACCCGCTGTAGTTCATACGGAGCTTGTCCTCGGCGATAAGGTTGAGGTCCACATTGCGGCCAAAGGCGGTGGCTCCGAGGCGAAAGCAAAATTTGCCATGTTAAATCCAGCGGACAGCATTGTTGATTGGGTGCTTAAGACGGTGCCAACAATGGGCGCTGGCTGGTGTCCTCCTGGCATGTTGGGTATTGGTATTGGCGGCACGGCTGAAAAGGCGATGCTGATGGCCAAGCGCTCATTGATGGACTCTATCGATATTCAGGCACTGCAAGCCAGAGGCGCTTCCAATCGCGCAGAAGAGCTTCGACTTGAGATTTTTGAAGGCGTGAACGCCTTGGGCATTGGTGCACAGGGCTTGGGTGGGCTGACCACGGTATTGGATGTGAAAGTCATGGACTATCCGACCCACGCTGCCAATCTCCCGATTGCCATGATTCCGAACTGCGCGGCGACCCGACATGTTCACTTCACATTGGATGGGTCCGGTCCCGCAGATCTGCCGGTGCCTGATCTGAACGATTGGCCTGAAATTACCTGGGAAGCGGGTCCCAATTCCCGCCGTGTGAATCTGGATACCGTCACAAAAGAAGAAATTAAAACCTGGCAGCCAGGTGAAACCGTTCTCCTGTCAGGCAAGATGTT
>JBLIIB010000051.1:0-16566 GCA_047634795.1 Candidatus Azotimanducaceae bacterium
CAAACTCTGGTGCTGGAATATGCGCAAAAGATGCTCTCATGGAGGATGAACCATGACGAGCAGACCCTCACCCATCTTGCGCTCACCGATGAGGGCGTGATTTCAAGGCCGGCGCCGCGCTACTGAGCAACGTCAGCCAACCGAGACGTTAGTCTCGTTTGATGGAATAGTCTGTGGTCTCGTCTGAACCTGAATCGGTGTCTAAATTAGAGTCTGAATCAGAGTCTGAATCGCGTTTGGATTCATCCTGCCGCGATTTCCCCTTGTTCATGACTTCACCCAAATAGTCAGGCAGATCGATACCGCTCATCTGCGCAAGTTCATGTAGTGGCGGCAAAGCCTGCGTCAAACCACCCAGAAACCCACCGACCGCATTACCCTGGCCGCCGTCGTAAACCACAACCTTCTCAAAATCGATATTGCTGATAGCCTGAGCCTGAGCACTGACGATCGCCTCTATTTTGTCAACAACCATAAGTCTTGCTGCCGCATCCGGGTCACCACCTGCAGACGCCACGACGGCCTGAAAACCTTCCGCCATTTTTATCAGTATTTCTTTACGGCCTTCCGCTTCGCCGCGGAGCTTCGCTCGAAGCGCTTCACCCTGCGCTTCACCGGCAAGCACTTCCTTGGCTTTTTCGCCCTGAGCTTCGGTCGTGACACGATCTTTTTCGATCTCGGCAGGCACCACAATATTGGCAAACTGAGTGGCTCGATCGCGATCTGCTCTTGCTTGTTCCGCTGCCATTTGTGCTTCGTAGCCTTCCTTTTCCGCTGCTGCACCTTTGACAAATTCTGACGCATCAACTAATCGTGTCGCCTCTGCGCGAGCGACCCGCAATTTAGCTTCTGAATCTGCCTCGATCTCTTTCGCTCTGTTTTCTCCTGTGACTGCACGTGCATTAGCATCCGCAACCTGCACTCGTTCATCCTGAAGCGCGTTAGCGGTACCAACTGCACCATCACGATCCTGTTGGGCCACTTCAGTTAGGGCCTTATTCACCGCCTCGGCTGCAGCTCTCCGACCGAGCGCTTCAATGTAGCCTGACTCGTCTTGAATATCTGAAATGTTGACGTTGATGAGCCGCAGACCAATTTTCATCAATTCAGATTCAATATTTTCCAGCACGCGCGACTCGAACTTCTCACGATCCCCATTGATTTCTTCAATATCCATCGTGGCAATGGTCGCCCGCAACTGGCCAAAGATAATGTCTTTTGCAGTCTCTTCGATTTCATCCGATGTCAACGACAATAGCCGTTCAGCCGCGTTGTTCATGAGTTCAGGGATGGTACCAATGCCAAATGTGAATCTCGATGGGACATTCACCCGAATGTTTTGCTTGGACAGTGCGCCTTCAAACTTGATGTCTACCGTCATCCGCGTCAGGTCAAGCAAGCGACAGCCTTGAATCACTGGCCAGATAAACGTGGTCCCACCGTGAATGGTTTGTGCCGACTTACCACCGCCAATCTGCCCGTACTTAACGAGTACCTGATCCGAAGGGAAGGTTTTTATTCGCCTTATCACCGCCACAACCGTGCCGACAATAATCAGAGCAAAGATAATGACAACTGTTAGTGAAAAAGACATGTGCGTGCCTCCTTTGGATGTCAGTGGTTCTAGTTATTGAATGGTGCTGGCTAGTGAATATTTCTGGCTGATACGTGATTTGTTATGACTTATAATCTCTTTCGGAGACAACCAACTGGCTACCCAACACATCGAGCACGGTCACCGGCGTGTTTCTGGCGAGAACGGGGCCATCGGTAACGGCATGAAGCTCTTTTAATCGCCCCTGAATACTTACCGTGACTTTACCCACTCCGCTGCGGCGCTCCGGAATTTTGAGCGACACTCTGCCTTCTTCATCAATGGCATTGTCGAGATCGAGACTACCGTCATTCTTGATTTTGGACAGCCCCCACATAAGTGCCAGGCTGACGCCAACAAACACAATACTGACGACGGATCCTACGAATGCAGCCGCAACGGGATGTGTGAGCCCCTATTCGCAGACCATAAGCCCACCCCAGGAAAAACCCATGAGAAATGTAATACCGTTGCGTAATGTAAAGACATCGCCAACATCGAGTGAAGAGCCGTCTGACTCAGTATCAAACTCGGCATCGTCGGAAAAACCAGTCATCGATAATACGAACTGAATCAGAAAAATGACGGTAGAAAACACCGCGATCAGGAATAACGATTGTTCAACGGAAGACAACGTTTCAAACCATTCGTTCATCACAGACACTCCCTCGTCTCATCATCATTCCTCTCGTCTCTTAATCGTCACTTTTGCACCTTCGGACCACTGGCCCAAAAAGCTCACTCTCGTTAGCCCTGCCGAGCGCGGTGTAACGCGCGACTACAACTGTTCTGCCAGTTATCGTAGGCTACAGATGCCATCCATTAAGGTTCTCTCGTGTCGAACATTGTCCTATCAGGCGGCGCGCGCGCGAATAGCGAAAAAACAATATGACATTGACCACACTTTTAGCGTTTGACCTGCTCAACGAACCAATACCACCAATGAGGATCTTTTTATTGTCGAGAGGGGCCATCTCCTTTTTGATGGCGAAGGAATGGAAACACCCGACGGCAGACACCCTAGCGCGTGCGTCATCAACGTCCCTATAGACAAATTTCGGCCTAGAAAACCCTGTTGCCCCAACGTAATCCGCCACAAATGAAGCAGACTGGACCCGCAATGAAACTCATGACAAGAAAGACACAATGAAGACAAAATTTGCCGTAGTAGGCACAGGCATGATGGGTTGCGAACACATTCGTAATCTTGCTCACTTGCACGATGCCGAATTGATCGCCGTGTCTGACCCGGAAGAAAGATCGCTTAAATGGGCAAAGTCAGCCTGCGGTGATCGCTTTACGCCGAGCTACCATAAGGACTATCGAGATTTACTCGATATGGATCTGGATGCTGTCGTGATCGCCTCCCCGAATTTCACACACATTGATTTGGTGAGAGATTTTGCGGAAACCCCGTTTCACCTGCTACTTGAAAAGCCCATGTGTACGACGCTCAAGGATTGTAGAGAAGTCATTGCACTTGACGAAGCTCGCGAAGCGATGATTTGGGTTGCCATGGAATACCGGTACATGTCGGCAACCTCGGCCTTCGCGAAGGAGCTCGATAATGTGGGCGATTTGTCTATGCTCTTTATTCGAGAACACCGAGGCCCGTTTCTCAAGAAGGTGGGCGACTGGAATCGCTTCAACAAAAATTCTGGCGGCACATTAGTAGAAAAATGTTGTCACTTCTTCGATCTGATGAATTTACTCATCCAATCCAGACCCATTGCCACAAGTGCGTCCGGCGCAATGAGCGTTAACCATATCGACGAGCGTTATCACGGTGAAAAGCCCGACATACTTGATAATGCTTATGTGATCATTGATTACGAAAACGGAGTACGTGCTTGCCTAGATCTGTGTATGTTTGCCGAAGGCGGTTTAAACGAACAAGAAATCGTCGCGACCGGGTCGGTTGGAAAGCTCGAGATCCACATTCCAGAAAACCGTTTGAATCGACTACCGCGCAAAACGGCAGGCTCAGACACAGAAAAGTCGATCATCATCCCGGATGATCCCGACATCAAATTTATGGGCCTGCATCACGGGGCGAGTTTTTTGGAACAGCGCGATTTCATTGCGGCTATTGCCAACAACCAAACGCCCGCCGTCAACACCAGCGATGGATACTGGGCGGTCGCGGTGGGTGTAGCCGCCCAGGCATCAATGGCGACAGGGCAACGGGTTGAGGTTGAGCCGCTATAGACCGGATTTAAGAGCCCTGTGGTGAAAGCCTGGATGTAAGAACCAGGACGCGAGAACCAGAACGCGTGAAGCCGGGTCCGAGAATCGACATGCACGCGTCCGGACAGTGCCATCCACCGTTAACAAACGACTCACCAAAACACCTAGTCGTCGTTGGCGGCCTCGACGAATTCCCGGCAAAGCTCACCCACACGCAGTTCACCTTCACGCGTCTGAAGTCCGCTGTCCATGGCAGCTTTCATATTCCGCTGAGCACCCTTCGTTCTGAGTGTTTGCTGAAATAGATGAGCCTCTTCCAGCAATCCTTCTTCCAAAGGTAATTCAGCATTATTGATAGACGCCTTGCACAACGCCACGGCTTCTGACGGCCACGCCGCAATTCTTCGGGAAAGATCACCAACGAACCGATCCAGATCTCGATTGGAGTCAAATATTCGGTTCAGGTAACCCCACCGCTCTGCCGTTTCTGCATCAATATCGTCACTGCCGAGACAGATCTCCATCGCGCGACCACGCCCAACGAGTCGGGGCAATCGCTGAGTACCGGTTCCACCTGGCAGTATGCCCAACGCGACTTCCATTTGATTGATCACCGTCTTGCCTCTTAGCCCGAATCGCATATCACAGGAAGCTGCAAATTCATTGCCTCCGCCACCGGCTCGCCCCGCCATCTTCACGATTGTCGCTTTAGGCATTGTTCGAACCCGCTCACACATCTTGTGGAAATCAGAGAGTTCCAAAGCCTTCTCAGGTGGTGCATCAATGGGGAAATTAAGAATGGTTTCGACATCAAAGTGCGCGATAAAGAAGTCGGGATCTGCACTATCAAAGACCACGACACTAACCGTTTCATCAACTTCAACCTCGCTCGTCAACTCAACCAAATCACGAAACAATCCCATCGTCATCAAGTTGACGGGCGGATTGTTGATGGTGACCGTCAGAACACCACGATCAAACTTAACGACCAACGTTTCAAAATTGTATGCCACCTGCTTCTCCCTGAATGCCTAAAGAACTAAAAGGTACTAGATGAGCGCCACAATCTCACCTATCATCTTGACTCCCCTGCAAGAAACGCCTGATGTGAACGCAACGAAATCATTCGCGCCAATACTACTGCTCGTCATCTCAGTGCTTTGTTCGCCCGCTAATGCCGCAGAACACCTTAGAATACTGCTGACCAATGATGACGGCTACGAATCGGCTGGCATCCGCGCCCTGCATCGCGCGCTCAAAAACGCCGGCCACGATGTCTACCTGATAGCCCCCGCTAAACAACAGAGCGGAGCATCCGCTTCGGTTACAGCAAGCGGTGTTCGGGTCACATCCTATCCTGGTCAAGTCTGGGCAGTCCACGGAAAGCCAGCCGACGCAGTAAGAGTTGGGCTCGGCAACATCATGTACAACCAGCCACCTCACCTCGTAGTTTCCGGCGCAAACTTCGGCCAGAACACCGGGCGAGATGTCAACGTCTCCGGCACTGTTGGCGCAGCCGTTACGGCATTTCATCTCGGCACGCCCGCCATCGCAATATCGGTTGAGCTAAAGTTTGAGGAGGCTGCACGAGGATTTCCGAGCACCGCAGGCGCATTTACCGGCGCAGCCAAAGCACTGGTTCGATTGATCCGGAACCTGGATCTCGAGGATATGACCGCAGTGCTCAACATGAATTATCCAGCACGGCTTCCGCTGGATGTCAGGGGCGTGCGCTGGACGGATTTATCCGATCATTCGGTTTTCTCTAATCGTTACAATCAGCAAGCTGACGGCCTGTTCCGACCTGATTTTCAGGCGCCCCATCCCCGCGCCCGAGCCCATGACGCTGAATTACTGATCGACGGATTCGTCACACTGACTTTCCTCGATGGCAATATGGAAACGCCCACGAGACGTGGACAGAAATACCTGGATCGCAATCTCCTCCATAGCGGTGACCCAACCCAAGCGCTCGCTCCTATCTCGACGTCCAGGCCAGAAAAGCGACCAGAGCAGGCAGCCAAGGTCGTAAAAAAGGAAGAAATAAAGACAAAGCAGGATAAAAGGGAAAAAAGAGAAGCGATTGTCATAAATGAACAAAGCCGTCCCCCGGAAGAACTTCGATCGCCCACCAAACTAAGTGAGCGCAAGCCTGCAACATCCCCTATCCAACTGCCTAAGACCAAGCAGCCGAGCGAAGACGCGATCCTACCTGCAGCAGCGGAGTCGGAAGTATCAAAACCACCGCAGGAAAAACCATCTCCCGTTACAGGCAATTCAGAGCGAGGTAAACCTGATTCATGGTTGCGGCGCATGTTCAAACCCGAAAGTTGGCAACGTTAACCGCGAATCTTGACGACAGAACATTTAAACTATCGCGAAAGAATTTCTGGACGATCCTTAATGAATATTGACGCTATACCCGCGGGTAACAATCCGCCTCACGACATCAACGTGGTCATTGAAATACCCGTTGGCGGAGAACCGATTAAATACGAAGTCGACAAAGCCTCTGGCGCACTATTTGTTGACCGTTTCCTCCATACGCCTATGCGCTACCCCGGCAACTATGGTTTTGTACCCCATACCCTGTCTGGGGACGGTGATCCTGTTGATGTTCTGGTCGCTAACACTCGACCGTTGTTGCCTGGCTCGGTCGTAAACTGTAAACCCATCGGCGTTTTGTTCATGAAAGATGAAGCCGGTATGGACGAAAAAATCATTGCTATTCCGAGTCCTAAATTGACCCGGCGCTATGAAAACATCACGAACTATGACGAGTTACCTGCTATCTCATTGGATCAGATCCATCATTTCTTCATGCACTACAAAGATCTCGAAGAGGGCAAATGGGTGGAGTTTGATCGTTGGGGAAATGCAGAGGACGCCAGAAACAGCATTGTCGAGTCCATGAGCAGGTCAACAGACTAGCCCGCTACAGTGTTTGCGCCCGCTGAGCGGGTGCAGACTCAACTTATCGACATACTTTCACCATAGTTAGGGATGAGGTACTGCGAACACTTCGATTCGCCGTTCAATCCTGTATGTCAATCTAAAGGGAATTTCGTACACTGTTCACATGCTAAATCTGTTCCAGTCGAACCAGATGACAAGTCTTGCTGCGGCTTTCTGCGAGCGTAACGCCGACCTGGGGGACCCTTTTGAACCTCTGACGGTTATCGTGCAGAGCATTGGCCTCGGCCAATGGCTAAAGCTCCAACTCGCTAATCACCACGGTATTGCGTCCAATGTCGATGCTGTACTGCCAGCGACCTTCCTCTGGCGGTTGTACCGTGAACTGATACCCGAAACATCACGATTAGACGCCTCTCCTTTCGATCCCGCACGATTGGTATGGCGAATTATGCGTTTACTCAAAGAACACCCGGAACTATCACCGGCAGTTAAGGATTATCTCGAGGGTTCAGGAGACGCAGACCTGCGCTGCTTTCAACTGAGTACTGAAATCGCTTCACTGTTTGACGAGTACCTGATGTACAGGCCCGAGTGGATGGTGAACTGGGCCACCGCGACAAGCCAACCACCCAACTCAGACCCGGCTGACCACGAGTACTGGCAGTCGACGCTCTGGAAACTGGTAATACAAGACGTTGGATCCTTTGGTCAACTGCATCGAGCAGCGCTTCACGGGGAAGCACTGTCTCGCCTGTCATCGCCAGATCTCGCGACAGATTCAACCGGCATGTGGCGGCGCCTGAGCATATTTGGCTTATCAACAATGCCTGAGCTTCAACTTCAGACATTTGAAGCGCTCGCCCAGCACTCCGAAGTTGACATTTATTTTCTAAATCCCTGCGAGCACTACTGGGGAGACGTTGTTAGCGAAAAAGACAAGGCAAGACGCTCTATACGAAACCTCATTTCGCAGGATGACAATTTCGGCGAACTTGTCGACGAAGACTATCTTGAAGTCGGCAACCCCATGCTATCTTCTCTAGGCAAGCAGGCACGTGAATATCTTGAATTGCTATTGGGATCAAACAGCATCCAAACCTTTGACGGGTTTGAGCGATTCCCCGCAGACTCAGGCTTGAACATCGTTAAAAACGATGTGTTAGACATGACATTTGCAGGGGAATCTACGCCCGCACAATCTGGTCCCCGTCAGGGCATCAAGGACCAGTCCATTCAGGTTCATAGCTGCCATAGCAGACTCCGTGAAGTCGAGGTGCTGCACGATGAGATCCTTCGCCAGTTCAAAGCGGCACCAGATCTTGAATTGAGCGACATTCTGGTGATGGTGCCTGACATCACAGACTACGCGCCGTTTATTGCTTCCGTATTCGGCCAGAGCCTGCATCACCGCATCGCAGATCTTGGAAGCCTGGAAAGCAGCCTAATACTTGAAACGTTCCTGACGCTGCTTCGACTACCGGAATCGAGATTCACCGGTCCCGAAATCATGGACCTACTGGAGACTCCCGCCGTCATGCGACGGCTTGAATTTACCGCGGATGACCTTGAAACCATCGCTTACTGGATCGGGGAAACTGGCATTCGCTGGGAAGCTTCGGGTGAGCAGAAACAAGCAATGTGGGATCTCCCCGCACAGGATCAAAACACCTGGCAGTTTGGCCTCGATCGACTGCTGCTGGGTTTTGCGATGTCACCCGACAATGGAAGTTGGCAATCCGTTTTGCCGTTCCCCATCAGCACATCCGAAGCAGATCTGATTCATCGTCTTAAGGCGTTCGTCGGCTCACTTACCCATTATCGCGAACTCATGCGGAATGCACGCACCTGGGCCGATTGGCAATTACTCATCACGGACCTCCTGGCAGACTTCCTATCACCGGTGGCTGCGGAACAACTCGATGTCGACCTGATTGCGCGACATACCTCAGAATTTACCGAATACGCAGGACTCGCGGATTTCGAGCAACCCGTTTCACGCGCACTTGTCACCGAGTCATTCAAGCGCGTTTTGACCGGCGAACAATCGCGAGCCGGGTTTATCAGCGGCGGCATTACGTTCGCCACTCTCGTGCCAATGAGGAGCATACCGTTCAGAATGATCTGCCTCATGGGCATGAACGATGGTGACTATCCTCGCGAGCAACGGCCGCACTCTTTCGATTTGATGGCGGGCGGTAAACACAAACGCGGTGATCGATCAAAAAGACTCGACGATCGATATCTTTTTCTTGAAGCACTCCTGTCCGCCCGGGATTGTTTCTATGTCAGCTATATCGGTCGAGGTGTTCGCGATGACAAGCCTCGTCCACCCTCAGTGGTCGTGTCTGAATGGCAAATCTATCTATCACAACTATTTCAATCACCCCCATTCCATCAACATCCACTACAGCCCTTTAATCCTCATTATTACAGCGGAGATGAGCGACAATCGTTTGAACCTATCTGGTTCAACGCCCTAACTGACACCTCAGAGGTCACAAAATTCGTCAACCAACCGTTACCCTCTGAGTTCATAGAAGCATTAAGTCTGGGTGAACTATCCGCATTTTTCAGGCACCCCGGTCGCCACTTCATGCAGCAGCGACTAGGCGTTTACCTGGACAACGATTCCGTCGAGCTTAAGGATGCCGAGTCTTTTGAGCTCGACCGACTTGAAAGATACCAGTTGGCGGACGAAGCGCTTGCGGAGCTTATTGCGGGTCATGACCTTTCTTCATACCGAGAGGGTATTCTCGGTTCTGGACGGGTACTGCCCGGACCGGTTGGTGAACAGCATCTCGCGAGAGAAATAGAGAGCGCGCAGAGTGTCTTTGACGAAGTCGGTGAGCACACCCACGGACAGGAAACGAACCTTGATCAACGCATTGAACTTGATGGCATTTCCCTGCACCTTCGTGTGGACAACCTTTACCGCAACAATCCTGATGACGATGTGCTCGATGCTGTCCGGTTTCGTGCGGGGCAACTTAGTGCCCGTCAGCAAATCATTGACTGGATCTATCACCTGGGTATCAACGCGGCTGACCATCCTTGCCGAACGATCAGCATTGCCAAGGGACCAAAAGACGGCGCCAACGTCGCCACACTGAATCCGCTACCCGCTGAGACCGCGCAGGAATATCTCATCGTGTTACTGGATTACTTCAGGCGCGGTGCGTGCGAGCCCATGTTCCTGCCGCCCGACGCTTCGCGAAAGCTGACCGACTCGCTACTTAGAGGCCTCGAATTAGAGGAGGCGATCACACGCACGGTGCAAAGCTGGGACAGCGATCAACCCGGCAGCGAAAGCCATGACCGAGTGTGGTCCCGATTGTTCAGGTTCCCTGATGTATTTGAGGGTGAATTCAAAGTTGACGCTCCCATCATTTGGACGCCCCTAATGGAGAATTTAGGAGGCAAAACCTAAAATGGTTAGCCATCTGCCACTCGAACTTCCAATGAATGGGAGCCAATTACTGGAGGCCAGTGCCGGTACGGGCAAGACCTATACCATCACCAACCTGTGTCTTCGTTTGCTGCTCGGTAGAAACGTGCCATGGAAGCGTCCGCTGGCAATCAGTGAAATTTTGATTCTCACCTTTACGATCGCTGCCACCGACGAACTTAAAGACAGAGTCTTTCGGCGGATCAATGACGCCCGAGAAGCCTTTCGTTCTGGCACGACCGATGAATACTTACAGACGTTGATTGATACCAGCAGCAATAGGGACCGAGAACTTAAATTACTCACTGCTGCCAGCCAGTTAATGGACGACGCCAGCATCTTTACCATCCATGGTTTTGCAGCTCGGGTGTTGGGCGAACAGGCATTTGAATCCGGTACGCTCTTCAACCAGGACCTCAATGCTGAACGACGTGACTTATTGCGCAGCGCGGCTCAGGACTGTTTTCGCGAATTGATTATGCCAATGCCCGGCACCGTCAGACAGCTTGCAATATCCCAGTGGGCATCACCCGACATCATGGCTCAAAAGATGACACCCCTGCTCTTTCGCGGAGAGCTTTTGTTGGTTCCTGGAGAAGAATCAGAAGTGACGGGAGATTCTCTGGTTCGAGACATCGGTCTGTGCAAAAAAACCTGGTTGACCAGCGAGATGCCAGCGCTGCTGGAAGACATTGGTGTCAACAAACAGCGCAAGGCCTATAAACACCTGGGAAAAATGCAGGCCTTCTGCGAATCGGAAGAAATTGATCTCGACAACGATCTTTGGCTAACCTATGGCCACGAATCCATCGGTAGCTCTCTCAAGAAGGGACATGATTTTCCTGGCCACCCCGTCATCGATCAGATCACTAAAGTTACCCAGGACATCGCACAACTCCGCGTGAATCTTTGGCACCGCACGATGAGCTACATCCAAGCGCGGATGGCCTATCAAAAAGAAACGCGCCAGCAGATGACACTTGATGATCTTCTGGTCTCACTGGATAACGCGCTGACCAAACAAAACTCGTCGCTGCCACAGACCCTCGCCCGGCGCTGGCCCATCGCGTTAATTGATGAATTCCAGGATACGGACAATGTGCAAAGCCGAATCTTTAACACTATTTATCAACAACCTGCTTCAGGTGATCTTGCCAACCTAGTCATGATCGGTGATCCCAAACAGGCGATCTACAATTTCCGAGGCGCTGATATCTATACCTATATCAACGCTCGGCGTAGTTCATCAGGACTCCATTCGCTGTCGACCAATTGGCGCTCGTCCCATGCACTGATTCACGCAACCAACGCTTTGTTCGATAAAAAAGACATCTTTGGCAGTAGCGGCGACATTGATTTCATTCCGGTTCAGGGCGCACCCGGCCATGAAGACATGGCAATGACAAAATCCGAGACCACCTGCGCACCTTATGAGATTGCTATTGCAAGCGCGCCAAAGGGTGCAGGCGGGATAAGTGTCGTGCGAAAACAACTGATGGATTGGGCCGCCAACGAGGCGGCTTCGCTCATCAATACAGACCTTGACGCTAGAATTAAGGGTAACCCCATTCATGCGGGTCAGATTGCCATACTCGTTCGCCGCAGGTCCGACGCAATCGCTGCGCAGGCATCCTTGACGGAACGCGGTATCCAAAGTGTCTACCTCACGCTCGAAAGCGTCTTTCTGCAGGACACGGCGTCTGACCTGAAACTTATTCTTGAAGCAATCCTGGAGCCAGGCAATGACCGGGTCATCCGCGCTGCATTAGCAACAGGTCTACTCCAGGGGACGGCAGAAGACATCGAAAGGCTTAACCACGATGTGCATTTTCAGCAGAGGGTCACGCTGGAATTCCAGGGTTATCACCAGCTTTGGAACGAGCAAAACATTGCCACGATGTTGAATAAACTCATCGAGCAGCGACGTTTAGCCGAAAAGTGGTTAAAGCAATCTGGGGGTGAAAGACAGATGACCAATCTGCGACATCTCACAGAAGTGCTTCAGAAAAGAGCAACCGTTGCGCCTGGCATGTACCAGCTCATCAAATGGTTTGCCCAGGAGCAAATCGACGCAGAAACGGTTTCGGACGAACAAAGACAGCTGCGGCTTGAAAGCGATCAAAACCTGGTGAAGATTGTAACCATGCATGCGGCCAAAGGTCTCGAATACGACATTGTCATGATCCCAATGCCACTCTTCCCGGACATGACCCGAAAAAATGACCCGGCACTGTTTCATCTAGAGCGCGAAGGGGCGTTTATCCCTGCGGTTGAACTCGGCGCTAATCCGGACCATCGAGAAATCAGCAGACGGGAAGAAAAAGACGAAGAAATGAGACTACTCTACGTGGCACTGACGCGCGCAAGGTATCGCTGTTACCTTGGGCTTCCCGCCATGAAGACGCTCCCACATTCAGGCATAGGGAGACTACTGGGTATCCATGAAGAAATACTCGAGGCCAAAGTGCTGGAGGATCAGTTGAAGCAAACCCTCGAAGCCGATCTGTTTTCCATCAGCAGCCTCTCAAAAATTGATAAGATTAGCGTTAAAACCTTGACGAAAATAAGTACGCTCACCCCGCCGCTCCAACGCTCCAACCCGAAAGACAACTGGCGAGTACATAGTTACACCAGCCTGGCTTCGAGGCTCAACGCGACGGCCACCGTAAATATCGGAAAATCGGATGCCGGTCATTCCATCCGAGGATTCAGTGATGACGACAGCAGCGAACTGGGGCCGGGCTTAAATAGCGCAACAGAATCTCAAATCAATCGACACGACTTCCCAAGAGGGGCACGTATTGGTATTGCGCTTCACAGCCTGATGGAACATATCGACTTTCGCGATTCATCCCTGCATCAGGTGAATGTGGATAAGCTGACCAAAAGACTGGGCCTCGGCGACGAATGGCATCCTGAAATTCACGCATGGCTCAGCGACATACTGTCAGCGCAACTCGGTGATCACAGACTTCAAAGCATAGAAGCGGTCAATCGCATGGATGAGATGGAATTTCATTTTCCAGTTTCATCCAGAGACCAACTCATCAAAACACTCGAAGCACTAGGGCTCGTCGAACCGGGGTCTCGCCAGCAAATTTCCCTTGAAGGCATCATGACAGGCATGATCGACCTGGTATTTAGAAAAGAGGGTCGCTATTCAATCGTTGACTACAAATCGAATCATTTAGGCAACAACGCGGCCGCTTACCATGCGGGTTCACTCGGCGCAGCAATGGATGAACATCGATATCATCTTCAGTACCTGATCTATACCGTCGCATTACATCGTTTGCTCAAACTTCGAGTACCCGACTACCGCTATGAACAACATTTTGAGGGCGTGCACTACTTTTTCATGCGAGGGGCTCTGGCAGGCAGCGATAACGGCATTTTTACAGTGAAACCTGACAAAGCCGTCGTCGAAGCCCTGGATAGCGCCCTCGGGGGCAACCTATGATTCATGGTCCCGGCTTCGAAAAGGATTTTCTGAGTTTTCTGGCAAGGAAAACCGCCAGGTTTGAGCCGGCCTCGTACAGAATCCTGTCAACATTGGTGAGCTCGGCAATCAATCAACACAGCTGCATTCTTCTCGACCGAGAGGCGCAGTCGGATATTAAGGTACTGGCTTCGCATCCGGCGGTCGGTCAGCCCGGCGAAAAAACACCCATTGTTTTGGATGGCAACCGCCTGTATCTCGCGAGGTTCTATCAATTTGAAGAAATGGTGGCGTCTGCCATTTCACAAAAGAACCGGGAAATCGACACACCGGACGCCGACTGGCTCAGAACACAGCTCGATGCCGGGTTCGGTATCGAAGCCGGAAACCAGCAAAAACTGGCTGCCTTAATCGCTCTAACGCGCAGTCTGACCATTATCACGGGTGGTCCGGGTACGGGTAAGACCAGCACAGTCGTCAATTTGTTACATATACTCCTGGAACAGAACCCTGAAGTGATCATTCGGTTAGCGGCGCCGACGGGAAAAGCCGCCATGAGGCTCGGCGAGGGTCTCTCCGGGCTAAATCACCCTGCAGCTGCGGACATTCCGGAGGTGCGAACCCTGCATCGTCTTTTAGGTGTTCGCGGTGACGGTCGTACGTTTCGACATGGACCCGACAATCCTTTTTCCGCAGATGTACTGATCGTAGACGAAGCGTCCATGATCGACCTCCCCATGATGCACCGTCTGCTCAACGCTATGCCTAAAGAGACGCGACTTATTTTATTGGGCGATCCACATCAATTGCCTTCCGTCGATACCGGGAATGTATTAGCCGACCTCTGCCCCGAAGACATTGGCTACTCGCGGGAATTCGCCCGGTTTGCGCGGCCCATTATCGGTGCCATACCAACTAGCGGCACCATCAACAAACTGAGCGACGCCATCTGCAGATTGGATCGGAACTATCGGTTTGCTTCGGACAGCGGCGTGGCAGCACTGGCGGAAAACATTCGTGCGGGTTCACCTGAGATTCCTGCACATTTCCTCGATGGGAGTGTTCATGTATCCAACCCCTATTCCGAAGAGCTAATGCTAGTTGAGTACTGGGAAACCTATCTCGCACAAATGCAGGATGATCCCAGCGACGCAGCAGCCCTGCTTTCTGCGTTCGATGAATGCAGAATTCTCTGCAGCAGACGAGCTGGACCAGGCGGCGTAGAATCCCTCAACGATCAGATTGAACACCAACTTGAAAAAAGAGGCCTTAAAACAAAAGGAGAAAAGTTCTATCCCGGCCGCCCGATACTTGTCACCGCTAACGATTACGGCCTGTCTTTATTCAACGGAGATATCGGAATATGTTTACCTATTGATCCTTGGGAGGTGGAGCCCTCAGCGAGTGAAGAGCCCGCAGCGGATACGGCTAAAGAGCCCTCAGCGACTAATGAATTCTTAAGCTCCCAACAGCTCCAATACCTGGTGCATTTCCCGGGACAGGTTCCCAGGACTTTTCTAGCATCACGTCTACCAGATCACGAAACCTGTTTCGCCATGACGGTGCACAAATCGCAGGGTTCAGAATTTTCTCATGTTGTTCTGATCATGTCAGAAGAACATCACGAACAATCCAATAATCTGATGACGCGGGAGCTTCTTTACACCGCAGTCACCCGTGCCAGAAAACGTGTGACATTGCACACCAGCGACGCGTCCTGGTCCGAAGCCATCGGCCGCTCCGCAGCCAGAGTGAGCGGCATGACATCCTTTTTGGACATCAAAACACTGGATAAAGGTTTATCCGAACAAAAGAGTCTCTTTTGATATTTGATTCTTTTCGCTTTTCGGTTCTAAATGAGCGGCATGCAACTAATCTCTTCACTGGGCCGACAGCTTCTTAGTTTTCTGACTGCGCTGGTTGTCATCTTTAACCTAGGAACCTGGGTTATACCTCTGTTCGTTCTAATCCTGTTGAAGCTCATCACCGCTCCGTTCCCCCAGGTTCAACACGTCGTAAACGTCTGGGTCGAGTGGGTTTATCGGATCGCCGCGGCGATAGACAGCCTTTGGATGCTGAAAGTTGTTCGTATCAAGATCAATATTCACGGTCAGTTACCGGACCACCCGGCCCCGATTATTGTCGCGAATCATCAAACCTGGTTCGACATTCCTGTGCTGCAGTATGCGGTGACCCAGCATGGTCCTATTCTCAAGTTTCTGATCAAGAAGGAACTCATATGGGTGCCCATTGTGGGATGGATATGCTGGGCTCTGAATTTCCCAAGGCTTAACCGGGGCACCGGGGATAACGCGCGTGAAAGAGACTACGCCGCCATAGAGTCAGCATCAGCAATCCTCGCAGCAGAAAGAGGGGCGCTGCTTATTTTTGCGGAAGGTACACGATTTACACAGCGCAAACATGACAACCAACGCTCAGACTATTCCAAGCTTCTGACGCCAAGACCTGGCGGTCTGAAGATAGCACTGGCATCCGTCGATGCCGATACCCCTATTGTCGACCTAACGATTAACTACAACGGGGGTGCAACCAACTTTTGGCGTTGCCTTCATGGCTCGTCGCCCACGATCGATGTACACTTAACGTCCTATCCGGCGGGAGAAATTGGAGACGTTAGACTGTGGCTTGAGGCACGATGGAGCGATAAAGACGAATTATTGAGCGGAGCAGCGCAGCTCGCTGCATCACGCTAGAAACTCAGGCTGCGTTGCACTTCTAAATAACAACACAAACCTGAGCCTTGCTCAAACAACGTTATGTTCTAGACCTAGACAGCGTTAGAAACATCCTCGTGGATATAGACATCTACTGACCCGTTCGAAAGCAACAAGTAGCTGGTTCCGTTTCCAAGATAGTCACTCTCAGTTGCGCCATTCGGCGCTGACCAACCGCCGACCAGAGAACCCGTCGAAAGCGCCGTATGTACGAGATTACCATCGAGATTCAAAGCATCTCCCACATCAC
>JBLIIB010000052.1:0-16155 GCA_047634795.1 Candidatus Azotimanducaceae bacterium
AAGGTAATATCAGCTTCTAGCGATTCCAGATCAACTTGTCCCAGATAGATCGCGCGCTAGCCTGTGTTTCTGTCTCGGTGTAATCTAGGAGATAAGTACAATCCAGCGAAAACAAGTCGCTAAAATAGGTTGAGATGACACCAATCCATCCTTCGATCAAATTTCTCACTGTGACACTCGCGGCACTCGTCTCTACTGGGCTGTGCTTCTATCTCATGCTGTTTCTTATCGCGAACGAATTGACCTCGAGAATTGAAGTCTCACCTCGGGCGCATTTGACTCCATCGATCAACGAACCTAAAGAGCCTACGAAAGTCGCCACGCGAGCAAAACCAAAGAAAAAATTGCCCACACAACCGCCGCCTGATCCAATCGCCACGATGTTAAACTTGGCCTGGAGAGTCGAATTCAAAGCGGAACGACCGACGTTTGGCAGCATCGCAGACCAAATTGGACCTATAGATATTCAACTCCATCTGGAAGCGCCACATTCAGACCTGGCACCTCTTTTTGTGGTACAACCCATCTATCCGCTCGTCGCCGTGATGCGAGAAATTGAAGGCTTTGTTGTAGTTGAATTTTCAGTAAGAGACAACGGCACCGTGGCCAATCCCATTGTTGTCCAGTCCGAGCCGGATGTAATATTCGATCAGGCAGCACTAAATGCAGTTTCCCGGTTCAAATTCAAACCCAGAAATGTCGGCGAAGATTTTGTCCAGGTAGATAAGGTACGGCTAAAATTTGCGTTCCAGCTTGATTCCCTTTACGACATTGAAGAGTCATATATACAATGAAAATTGTCTTAACGCTTATAGGCATATCGCTTACGATTTTACTGAGTTCAAGTGACACAATCGCACAGTCCAAGACAACTTTTGGCTCAGACAACGCCACCCGTTGTTACCAGGAAAGTAATAGCCCGCTTTCAGAAGGCGGATTGCGCTATTGCACCTCAGCCATCAGGAATGATGACCTGATGCTCAGGGATCTCGCAGCGACTCATACGAACAGAGGCATCATCTACGCTGCCAATGGTAAATTGGAACAAGCAATGAAAGACCACAACGAAGCCATGCTTCTGGCTCCAGGTATGGGAAAGATCTACGTCAACCGCGGCAATGTCTTCCACCAGACCCACGAATATGAAAAAGCACTCGCGGACTACGACAAAGCGTTAGAACTTGATAATGTTGCCAGAGATATCGTTTTATATAATCGATCGCTGACGCTTATACGATTGAAACGATGGGATGACGCGCGTACAGCGCTCGAATCAGCGCTTGAGATAAATCCAGATTCGCGACGTGTTAAGCGCAAACTAGAGCAGTTCAACGCGCCGACAGAAAAGCCAAGCAGCGAGGTTGTCAGCCCGGATGATCAACTCTGACATCAACTCTGGTATCAGTTTGGCATGGAACGAGATTGAATGTCCCACTCCTACTCCTTTCGGGGCTAACGTTCAGCCCCGCTTCAACCGCATGGCACTTTCGGTTTCTCGAGAACAGGTAATCGAAAAACACAGAGTGTTGCGTCTTTCATGCCTGACTGACCTCGTATCGATCTATCACCGCTCGAACAAGGCCACTTCGCACAATGTCATCGCGTTCAAACTCATGAATGTAAACACCGGCTAATCCTCTTAGGCGTCCAATGACGTCTGCCAGACCGTTCTTGCCTCTGATATCACTTTGCTCAATGTCGCCGTTGACCACAACTTTGCAGTCTTCACCAATACGGGTGAGGAACATCTTCATTTGCGCAACAGAGGTATTCTGAGCCTCATCAAGAATCACAAACGTGTCGCCCCCAAAGGTTTTCCCACGCATGAATGCCAATGGTGCCGCAACGATTCGACCATGCCGCAAATGATATTCAACCGCACCGCTACCAAGTCGTTCGTTTAAAATGTCCCGGATCGGGTCAATGTAAGCACTGAACTTCTCGTTGATATCTCCAGGCAAATGACCTAACTGCTCACCGGCTTCCACCGCAGGGCGTGTGAGAATAATTCTTTCCACATGCCCATTTGCTAGAGCGTCGGCTGCGAGTGCAGTCGCACAATAGCTCTTGCCGGTTCCTGCCGGTCCAATTCCAAAAGTTAAACAGTGATTTTTAATCGCACAGAGATAGCGTTTCTGAGCTTTAGTACGGGGTTCTAGCGGATGGTTGTTACGCGGGGACTTGTACGCGGTTTCGAATTGAGTGCAGTGAGAGTGAGTACTTCCCAGCATTGAAGGATGCAGTGTGTAAATATCTGCGCCGCTATACTGTGAAGGTTCCTGCGTTGAAGATTGCTTAGATTTTCTCCCTTCTGGTTTGCGTCGATTTGATGTGATGCGTGCGCGGTTTCGTTTCGCCATATGATGAGCTACCTAAATCGTTAACCTTGAAGTGTGTGTCGTGTTCTCTTTCTGCTTGACCTCCCTTTCTCATCGGTGAAATTTTTTGGTTCGCGTGAACGGAACTTTTCGGCTCCATTGGAAAATCTTAATCAATTCGGCGCAAAGCACAACGCTTTTTTTTCCGCGGGGGTCAGGTTTGAATGGTCATTTCATCAAGGCACTGTAAAAGCGCATTTCTTGCACCAAAAAATAAATTTCAAGCAAAGATGCACGGGAAATGGGCCGTTTTTATTAGGTATGACGATTTCGAAGGTTGTCAGATTTTCCGTTAGTCCTGACTGCTTGATTGAATACGACTGTTCTCAATATCAGTGAACCGCTCCACGACATGTTCAGCAAAACCAATGCCTGCCTCCTGATATAGATTAAAAGAAATACATCCGAGGGCCTCGAGCTCCTTTTGCTCATCAGGATAACGAGAGACAACCGCCAGGGTTCCCTTAAAACCGACCTGGAGTGCGAGTTCCGTGACGATTAAATTCTCGGTGTGGTTCGTAAGAGAAATCACAACAAGGCGTTTCTCACGGAGACCAGCATGAGTCCAGAAATCGAAGTCACTGGCGTCACCATGAACACAGCGAACACCCTGCTCTTGATGTGAAAGTACCTTGTTGTAATCCTCTTCCACTCCAACAACAATGTCGCCGAAAATCTCCTGCAGTCGAAGAAACACCCCACGCCCTACCCGCCCCATCCCGAGCACCACAATCTCACTTGACCCCAAATCAACGGGTTCTTCCGCTGGCAAACGGGTTGTGCGCTCAAACCATTGTAGCCTGTGGCCAATGACCCGATAGACTTCGTGTATGCGCGTGTTCAGTGGCGTCGCAATAAAAAATGATAACGAAAGTGCCAACGCAATAGTGGTTAACCACTCGGCAGGCAAATCACCATTTGCAACGCTAAATGCCGCAACGATCAAACCAAATTCACTGTAGTTAAAGAGCCCGGAACCCGCCAGTAGTGCGGTTCTTGCCCGTAACTTAAAGCCGACAAAAAGAAGGAAGTAGATTGCAGGCCGTAAGAAGATTAGGCAAGACAAGGCAATCGCGACGAACCACATGTGGGCTTCGGGCAGACCATAGAAGCCGATTTGAAGAAAAAAACCAATCAGCAGTAAGTCCTTCAAGCCGACAAGGCTCGAATGGAGTTCGCCGCTATGCCGATGACCTGATAAAACAACACCAGCGCACAAGGCGCCAAGCCCCCCCTTCAAACCAACAACCTCAAAGAGCTGCGCAGCCCCAAGTGCCAGCACAACACCAAGTAACAACACCAACTCACTATGTCGCGCCTGCTGAAGTAACCAGAAGAGCAAAGGGCGAAGTAAAAAGATCCCCAACAATCCAAACGCCCAAATGGATGGTACCTTGTCGCTATTCAGCACGAGGAACACTACCGCTATAATGTCTTGTATCACCAAAACACCAATCGCCAGACGCGCGTGGTAGGAATTAGTTTCGCCCCGCTCTTCAAACACCTTGACGGCAAAAACCGTGCTTGAAAATGAAAGCGAGAGCGCCAGCATCCAAGCCGAAGTGGTATTTTCAAGCGCCAGGATCGGAAAGGTAGCGCCTGCCAGGAGTATGACCACCACGGTCAAGGGTACAGATATCGCTATCTGCAGTGCTGCAACGGCCCAGATCTGGGTCGCCGCAATTTCTCGAATATTAAGCTTAAGGCCTATCGTAAATAGCAACAGCAGTATGCCGAGATCGGCGATATCTGAAATCAGGTCGACATCACCAAAGCCGAGCCCGTGTGCGACAAAACCCGCTATCAGGTAACCTGGCAGGGGTGGATAACCAATCTTCTTAAAGCCTAGCCCTAAAAGGAAGGCTAGCAAAATAACCAGAGCGTCCAAACAGCAGTCTCGTCAAGGTGAGAACTTATGATAACCGCTCCTGACAATAGGACAATCAAAGATACCCGGCGCAGGCCCTGCTTCGAGTTCGCGAGAGCTAGAGCATCAGCGCAAAACGTCTTCCCCACACGTATGAAAAAGAGACTAAAAGAACTTCGAGTCGCACGGTTTCTTGATCAAAATGGTAAGGGGTACGGCTATAGTATCTCGGCTCTCTTCACTCTCTCCCATCAGAACCAGGTGATCAGCTCGATGAGCTTGATTCGTGGTCGAAAAAAGCGGGCGGAGGTATAGACTAGAAAACTATTGTATTAAACACCAACGAATTCTCTACCGCTCGCTGCTCGGCACCTTTGACCTAAAAGACCATTGAAAAGAGCACCAAAAACATCACTGGAAACAGGGAACGGGGAACAGGCTATAATGAACGTTTGCAGTTTAAACGGGTTAACAATGACAGACACACTACAAATCCGCCTGACACTTATCCGACAAGACATGGATTCACTCGGCCTCGACGCTTACGTCATACCACGAGCAGATGAGTATCTCGGTGAGTATGTGCCCGCACAAAATGAACGCCTTGAATGGGCAACCGGCTTTACCGGGTCAGCTGGCGCTGCGATCGTGCTAAAAGATAAAGCTGCTATTTTTGTTGATGGCCGATACACCATACAAATTCGACAACAGGCGCCGGCAGATGTTTTCGAATACCATCACTTAATAGAAGAGCCGCCCATCGAATGGCTTTGCAACGAACTGGGAGAGGGCGCCACCATTGGCGTCGACTCAACCATGCATACCTTCGCATGGTATCAAGCCGCCGAAAGACAGCTGGCCAAATCCAAACTCAAACTTGTTGAAATCAATGACAATCTGATCGATTCACATTGGCAGGATCGGCCTGTTCCCAATTCAGAACAGGTCATGCTCCTTACCCAGGACTACACAGGTGAGCACAGCACAGCCAAACGAACTCGAATTGGTACCGCCATATTGAAAGCGGGCGCCGATATTGCTCTCATTACACAGCTCGATTCTATTGCCTGGATGCTCAATATCAGAGGTAAAGACGTACCCCGGCTACCCGTCTTGCTGAGCTTTGCGACCCTGCAAGGTAATGGCACCATGACCCTGTATACCGACCCAAAAAAGCTACCCACCGAGTTCGCAGCGCATGTTGGTCCTGACGTGGTCGTTAAAGATGCCGCGCAGCTAGCAGAAGACCTCAAGGGTTTGAAAGGACAACGCGTTCTGGCGGACCCAAGCTCTGCTAACGCCTGGTCCCAACTTAGATGCCAACAGGCAGGCGCTACGCTCATCGCCGGATCTGACCCCGTTGAACTCCCGAAGTCGCAGAAGAATGCCGTGGAACTCAGTGGTATTAGAAACTGCCATGTTCGCGACGGCTCTGCCGTTTCTCGTTACCTCGCATGGATACAAGTCGAAGTCGCCGCAGGTAAACTACACGACGAAGGTACTCTGGCAGACAAGCTGGAAACGTTTCGTCGTGAACTCCATAATATTCACGATCTCTCTTTTGACACCATTTCAGCCGCTGGCGCGAACGCTGCCATGGCACACTACAATCACCTTAACGGCACACCTGCGCCTCTTGAGATGAACAACCTTTATCTGGTGGATTCCGGTGGTCAATATTCCGATGGTACAACCGACATTACCCGAACCGTCATCATTGGCGAGGCGAGCCTGGAACACCGAAAGATGTTCACACTTGTGCTCAAGGGTCATATCGCGCTGGCGACAGCCGTATTCCCAAAAGGAACCTCAGGTCTGCAACTCGATTCATTTGCACGACAATTCCTTTGGCAAGCCGGATGCGACTATGATCATGGAACGGGTCATGGCGTCGGCGCATTTCTAAATGTTCACGAAGGGCCTCAACGAATTGGCAAATCGGGCCCACAGCAGGCGCTCTTACCCGGAATGGTCATTTCAAATGAGCCGGGCTACTACAAGGAAAACTGCTACGGGATTCGCTGTGAAAATCTCGTCATTGTCATTGAACGTGAAGACGGCATGCTCGCCTTAGAGACCATCACTTTTGCACCCTTTGATGTTCGGCTTGTTGATCGAGCACTCATGACCACAGAAGAACTTGGCTGGTTAAATGACTACCACCGGGAGGTCCGTGAAAAATTAGCACCAATCATGCAAGGGAATGATCTTGTCTGGCTGAATGAATCTACCCAGTCAATAAAATAGGGACTAATCACTAGAACAATCACTAGAACAGTGACTAAAGATTAAAACCCCGTTGAGGGAAACTGCGGTATAACTCAACGTAAGGATCAATGTTCGATATTTAGTGTTCGATACTAAGATCAACGAAAGAATCCTGCGACGGTCTTGTGTAGTCCCGCACGATTATTTTCCAGCAATAACGAATGCGTTCCCTGACCTATCAACGTGAATCGACGATCAAGTGCTGGGGACAATAGATTGAATAGTTGCATGCCCTGCTCAGGCGTTGTTTCCCGATCGAGATCACCCACAACAATTTGTGTCGGACACTGAATTTTTGAAGGGTCATACCACTGCTCACCCGCAGCTGAACATTGCTGGAAGTCTTTTAGCACGCCGGTTGGCGCCCTCAAAACACCCAGATGTTCCGCCTGTGGATCAGTCGCTACAACGTCCGTGCACCACTTTTTAACCCTTGACCTGGGGACAATAGCGTCTAATTCTGAATCACTTAGCCCAATCGACCATCGCTTCTCGATCGCTTCCGGTGCAACGGTTCGGTAAGCTCCTAGCTCGACCTCAACACCCTTAGGCGCTACGCCCGGATTCACCCATAACGCCCCGCTCAACACAATCTTGCAAACTTTCTCAGGAAACTGACCCGCATAGGCGCCAACGATGGCAGACCCCCAGCTATAACCGATCAGGTTAATCTGATCGATGCTTCTATCCTTAAGAATAAAATTGACGGCGCGATCCAGTTCCGCCACTGCGTGTTGAGTGTCGATGATAGGGGCGTTATTCCTGGCAGGCTCATCCATTGCGGAAGGCCTATCTGACAAACCGTATCCCGGCAGATCAATACACCAGGTATCAAACCCCTCGCCGGCCATTGCATCCATCCATGATTCTTCTTCAACCGGATAATCAAAGGTCGATGTCGAACCGTAGGTCGCGCCATGCACAAAAAGTACACTGTCTACCGGCAATCGGTGTTCGGCATCATTCAAATGCTTGTTTCGAATTAGCATTCCCAAACCGTCTGTGATGCTCGCTATCTTGTAATCGCTCTTGATGATCATCTATGCCTCCCTCTGCGCGTAACGTATCATGCCAACAGATCATCTTACCAATGTGAGCAAATACATGAAGGAAGTGGCAGGCAAAGTTGCATTCATCACCGGCGGTGCTAGCGGTTTAGGACTTGCGATGGCTAGATCATTTACAGGTGCCGGCATGAAAGTAGCCATCGCCGACGTTGAAGATACGGCACTAGAATCTGCGAAAATTGAATTCGCAGAATCCAATGCTGATGTCATCACAATCAAAGTTGATGTCACTGATCGGGACGCTTTGGAAGCAGCCGCTGTCGAAACGGAGCAAGCCTTCGGCAATATTCATGTCCTATGTAACAACGCGGGTGTTGCTCTTAGCGGCAATATAAAAAACCACACCTACCGTGACTGGGATTGGGTTCTCGGGGTAAACCTCAACGGGGTCATCAACGGCATGCAGGTCTTTACTCATCGAATACTGTCTCACGGGGAAGGTGGCCACATTGTTAACACCGCTTCAATGGCAGGTTTAGGCGCCGCTAAAGGCATGAGTATTTACAACACGTCAAAATTTGCCGTGGTTGGCATGTCAGAGTCTCATGCCGCCGATCTGTCGCACTACGATATTGGTGTTTCGGTTCTTTGCCCAGGGTTTGTCGATACCGCAATCTATTCATCAGAACGAAACCGTCCCGAAACGCTGGGCGGCGCAAGCGCCTCCTCATTTAATCTCGGAGAAGATCCTCACAGGAAAACCGCAGAAAAGGCTGCGGTGCAGGCAAGCCTGGATGCGATGCTGGATCCGTCTATCATCGGCGATATGACGCTACACGCGATCCTTAACAACGAATTCTGGATTCTTTCCCATCCGGAATTCAAAGACGGTATCAATGCGCGCGCCGCAGGTATAAGCGATGCGTTCGATCGATGGGCGAGTTTTATCCAGCAACACCAACCCTAGGCGGAAGTGCTAAACAGAGTGCCAGGAACAGCCGCAAAAAAAAGTGCCCGGAAGATAGCTAGCAAGGGTGCTTAAGCACTAAGAGAGAAATGCATGAGGACCACGGCGTACTCCAACGACGTTCTAAGGCACTTTTACAACAAACATATTAAGGGACAATCGTTTTGAAAAATCCATCAGCAGAAATTTATCTTGATATGGACGGTGTCTGCGTCGACTTCATCGGTGCAGCCATGGAGGCTCAGGGTTATGATCCCGCGCCCACCCTTGCAGCCTGGCACCGTGATCATCCGGGCTCGCTCTACCCGGAATCACTTATGGGCAAACCAGCCATGGAGTTCTTTACTCACGAATACCTGCACACCAGCGAGTTCTGGGCATCCCTGGTACCTTATGAATGGTTTGAACATCTGTACAGCGAGTTGAATCGCCTTGGGCACGTTGTTTTTCTGACCGCACCTACTGGTGCGCCGGGTTGCGTTGCAGGAAAACACGAATGGCTAATCAATCGCTTCGGACATGACTTTAACGACTTCATCTTCACTCGCCATAAAGCTCGGTTAGCGCACCCACACGCCTATCTTATTGACGACATGCCTTTTAACACCAAGCCCTTTTCAGAACGAAACGGGCACGGCATATTATTCCCTCAAATATGGAACGAGCACGCCAACATTAAAAACCCTGTAGATCACGTGATAGAGTTGCTGGAAACAAAAATTCAATCAGCTCCCTGATACGCGCGTCGCCCGGCCTTCCCAGAAAGGTTCGCGCAAGGTCTTGCGCATCACTTTCCCTACAGGGCTTTTTGGCAGTGGATCAGTCGTAAACGTCACACCGGATGGCTTTTTGTAGGAACCCAGGCGCTCAGCGCAGCGTTCCATCACCTCATTTTCTGACAAGGTACAGCCACCCTCTATCACGCAGACAACATGCGGGGACTCTCCCCATTTTTCATGAGGAACACCAAACACCGCGACTTCAATGACACCATCAAAATCAGCGACAACGTTCTCAAGCTCCATAGGCCAGATGTTATACCCACCCGAGATAATCATGTCGTCTGCTCTATCGACAATGTAAAGGTAGCCATTGTCATCCAACCTGCCCATATCACCCGTCTTCACCCAACCCCTGACTATACGGTCTCTGGTCGCAGTTTCGTCTTTCCAGAAACCCACCATTTGGCCATCAGCGCGCGCAACAATTTCACCCACCGTGCCGCGGGGTAGTGGCTGATCGGCTTCATCCCATATGTCGATCTGTGCGAACGGCAAAGGCATTCCACAGGCCCTAAGCGGCGATGAGCCCTCAATCTCAGCAAACCATTGTGCGGGCCCCATCATCGCAATAGGCAGCACTTCGGTTTGCCCATAACCCTGATAGAGCACATCTCCGAAAACGTCTCTAGCCGCCAGTGCGGTAGCATCTGCAATGGGTGCGGCACCGACCAACATGCATTTAAGATCATTAAACTGACGCCCCTTTGCGGTATTGTCTCTGACGATGGCATTGAGCATCGTGGGAACAACAAACATGAAACCAATCGATTCCTGTTCCATGATGTCCAACGTCGCTTCTGCGTCAAAATGGTCCATCATGACATTGGCGCCGCCGGCTAAAAATGTCGGCAGATATTGATACCCGGAACCGTGCGAGATGGGTCCCAGATGCAAACACCTGTCACCGGGGAGCACCGGCGGAAAAGTGTAAAACCAATCGCGGCCCGCATGCAGCCAGGCACGATGGGTATAGGCCACTCCTTTAGAAGGCCCCGTGGTACCACCGGTATGCCTAATAATAAAAGGATCTTCTGCATCAATAACCACATCGGGCAAAGATTCCGGGAAGGTGGCGAGCCACGATTCATAGTTGTTATCTCTGATCACCAGATGCGACAGCGTTGGCACTAGAGACTGAATCTGATCTACCTCATCAAGATAGTGCTCACTCACAACCAGCGCACGACAACCCGTATGCGACAGCATGTGTGTATGTGCCTGAATCCCATTTCGAGGATAGAGTGGCACTCTCACCAGGTTCGCTATCGCTGTAGCGTGAAAGAAATCGGCCGCTTCTATCGAATTATCTTCGAGTACGCCGACACGATCACCAGGCACGAGGCCTAGATCCAATAGGGCGTTCGCCAACTGTGCGCCTCGATGCCAGGATTGCTTGAAGGTCAATCGCCGGTCACCGTGGACAATACATTCACGATCAGCGTGATTAATCACCGCCTGCTGCATCAGCGTTCGAACGTCCATCAGACTTCTTCACTCGGGGTATTCATGTAGTCCTTATAATAGGTGAGCTTACCCGCTCTCACTCGATACAGACCACAGCCTTCAATCACACCCGCCGGCGTTCTCGCCGCCCACTGTGCCCACGCCACATCTCCATCGCCTGCAATTTCGCGAACAATAAAGTCAGTTTCTCGGTTCTTCATTTCTTCATTCATCTTTTGCATGAAGCCACGAATCGCATCAATGCCCTCGAAGGTGCCAAAAAATGGGTCGACAAGTACTGCATCATTCGAAAACAGCTCGACCACCGCGGTGTAGTCTCCTTTATCCTGTATTTCCCAAAACTTCTCGATAGATTGCTGAGCATTCATTGTCATAGATTTATTCTCCGTTTTATCGAATTCATATTACTGCAGTCGCTTAATTCTGGCCTCTGTCAGCACCTTTCGTTTGTGTTCATTTTTTCCAGTAACAAGCGCAATCGCCGATCGATCGCTCATCATTCCGACGCCAACCGATTGATCCCAAAAAACCGGTCTGCGAAAAAATATTTCCAGGTCCAGACTCTGAGGCCCAGTCACATCAGAAGAGGTTACTCGCATAAACTGCTGCCACAAGGCTGCCATTAAAAAATGTACGCCCTGACCACCGCCAATAATAGGCGCACGAAACCCCGCTTTCGCGGCCGCTTCTACCTCATAGTGAATCGCATTCCCTTCACGACTGTATGCTTTCGTACCCTCTGGCGAGAGCTGATGGTTTGCGAGGATCTGTAGCGCTTGCGTGTCTTCGACGACGGGCGCCGGTCGTTCACCAGCGCCGCGCTTGCTCATAGCACTAGCGTCCGGTTTCAAAGAAATACGTGGCACAGAAATAACGCGGTCACCGGCGGCATCTTCAAACCACACATCGGTCGATACCCTGTGCCCCCGCGGCACTGCTTCAACGGCTGTAATCACACCATGAGAGAAGAGTAATTCATCAAGCGCAATCGGACGGTGCATCACGATCCGAGACAACATGTTCACGTTACCTTCAGCGGAAATACCGCTTTCGATACCTACCTTAATGCCAAGGCCAATGTAAAAAGACGGATCGACGTTAAGACCAAAAACATCAGGATCTAACCTCTGACTTTGGAGTTTTTCTTCCTGAAATTCGGCAGTGACAGTCGTTTCCTGAACATTTAGCTCAAAACCCACCACGGGATCTATAAAAGCTTCCGCCATCTCTAGCACCTGAAATGTTGTTGCGACGCGCGCTTGGCCAATCCTAACGCACCGTTGGGAGGCTATTCACCGTAGGGCCGTCCACCAAAAGATTAAGCCATCTTTTGTCAGTCTATCACCCAACATAACCCTGCATTTGGTATCATCAAACTCTTTTATCGAGAGTAGTGTCCGGCGCAATGAGCAACATTGATATTGTCAAATTACTGGGTGGTGACGTCGCCGTTGGTGAGCAAGTTATCGTACAAGGGTGGGTTCGCAGTAAACGCGACTCGAAGGCCGGCATCAGTTTCGTGGCGGTTCACGACGGTAGTAGTTTTGATCCCATTCAGGCGGTCGTTCCCAACACCCTCGACAACTACAACACTGAAGTTCTCGCCATTACAACCGGCTGCGGCGTCGAGATTGAAGGAGAGTTAGTCGAGTCTCTGGGAAAGGGGCAAAAGTTCGAAATTCAGGCCACTCGCGTCGACGTGATCGGCTGGGTAGATGATCCCGAGTCGTATCCCATCGCCAAAAAGAAACACACGTTTGAATACCTTCGAACCGTGGCCCACCTCAGGCCAAGAACCAATACCTTTGGCGCCATCACCCGAGTAAGAACCACGCTCGCGAACGCGATCCACAACTATTTCTTTGAGCGCGGCTTCCACTGGATCAACACCCCATTGATCACTTCGAGCGATTGCGAAGGTGCAGGTGAACTATTTCGTGTCAGCACCCTGGATATGACAAACCTGCCTCTTCACGATGGCAAGGTCGACTTTAGCGAAGATTTTTTCGGTGCCGAATCTTTTCTCACAGTCTCCGGGCAATTGAACGTTGAGTCGTATTGCCTCGCCATGTCCAAGGTCTATACCTTTGGTCCCACTTTCCGCGCGGAAAATTCTCATACCTCAAGGCATCTTGCCGAGTTTTGGATGGTTGAACCCGAAATTGCCTTCGCAGACCTGAATGACAATGCGGACCTGGCAGAAGACCTGCTTACAACGGTGCTAACCCGCGTCCTGGAAGAACGTGAAGACGATATGGCTTTTTTTGCAGAACGAATCGAAAAAAGCGTCATAGATCGTATGCGCACAATCATCGACAACCCGTTCGAGCGCATGGAGTATAGCGAAGCGGTCAAAATCCTTGAGAACAGCGGCGAGAAATTCGAATTCCCGGTGAAATGGGGATTGGATCTGCAATCTGAGCACGAGCGATATCTCACAGAAAAACATGTAGGGCGCCCGGTGGTCGTGACCAATTATCCTGCCGACATTAAGGCCTTTTACATGCGTCTCAATGACGATGAAAAAACCGTCGCCGCAATGGACGTGCTTGCACCTGGAATTGGAGAGATTATCGGCGGCAGCCAGCGTGAAGAACGCCTAGATGTACTGGACGCACGAATGCAGGATCCGTTAATGGCAGAAGAACTCTGGTGGTATCGAGACTTACGCCGTTATGGCACGGTTCCCCATGCAGGATTCGGTCTGGGATTCGAGCGACTGCTAACGTATGTCACTGGTATGGAAAACATTCGGGACGCCATCCCGTTCCCTCGCACACCTGGTAGCGCGCCCTTCTAATCCCGTCAACACACGACTGGATTTACAAACAGTGACAGACGGGCTTGATTCAGGATGAAGTGTCCCATTTAATCAGGCCAGAGTAATTGAGGTTTGAACATTGCTGCAACAACTCGCCACCGTATTTTGGATTACCTTTCTGGGCTTCGCGCCGCTGATGGCCAATGCTCAGGGTGAAGTAACAGCGACCATCAGACTAAAGGTCAACCTGCAGCCTACCGACTCATTCCCCTCATCAAGCATCGCTCAGCTAGCCGCGAGTCAATGCGCTTCAAGACTAGCTGAAAAGAGCAGCGATCGTTGCGATGACATCATTCACGACCGCCTCGACACGCAGACGCTCTGTATCGAACCTGTCTAGCGCTTTTCCCAGACGCCTTTCCCCAGACTATCCCTCCCAACTATTCTTCCAGACAATCCTCCTTCAAGGCCCTCTTTCAGAACACGCTCAATAGACGCTATCCCCAGGGGTTTTTCGTCACAGACAATCTTTGACACATTTCGTCAGTTAACGGCGGGTTATCGCCGGTGTCGGCCAAATGTTAGCGCTTACTTACTTTTAGCGGCAATGAATTCAAACCGAATAGTCTCGGCACGCTTCCTGCCCTAGCATTGATGAGAATATACTTCGTGGTTCATGGCATTGGGATTGAAGACGACCCTAGACCCTGCGCTTTGATCTCACAGATTTTCGTGCGGCCCCCTATTACAAGCCCGTTTTGGCTTGTTGCACATAGCAGCAATGCTTTTATTTTGTGAATAGAATGCGCCATCTAAAATTGCCCAGCACCCTCTTGCTCTTATTGCTATTGAATGGAATGGCGAATGGCGTGCAAGCTGCCCGAGACGGACAGCTCGATGAAAACCGGTCCGGATTTAGCATTCGGGTCTCACTGTCAATTATTCCTTCGCTTCAAATTTCGGTCGTTAACCAAATCAGCGTGAATATCACCGATATCGAAGTTGATGCCAATTTTAGAGAATACGTCTGCATAACGGGGCAGCAGGGTGGGCGTTACCAATTAGTCGCTTCTGGAAATGCAGGGGATTTTGTATTGGGCAGTGAAGGTGCAGAAAACATGCCCTACCATGTTTTCTAAAGCGGAAATCCTCTCAGTGACAATTTCGATGAATTGCAGGCAGATGTCCCTTCGCCCTCCTATAACCTGGTGGAAAACGCCAAAAGCTGCGCTCAATCACCCAACTTTCGCGTCACATTTCGTTCCGATAATTTGAAGAGTGCCCCTGCGGGCCTCTTTACCCCGGGCGCTTACATTATTAGTAGCCTCAATAGTCAATCATTTACAATCAAGAGCTCACATTTCACCCTGACCACCGGATAAGCCAGATCATGAAAAGACCTCTGCTCTTTACTTTTTTGTTGGCCATTGCCCCCTGGGCCATGGGTGATATGTACATTGATAAATCGATAGTGACGTTTGAGCCCGGTGAGGCGCCTCGTCAGGATGTTCGGGTAAGCAACAGTAGCGAAGACGTAATGTATGTCCAGGTTGAAGCATTCGCTGCGGAAAACCCCGGCGCAGCTGAAGAATCGCGGGTCAGAATCGCCAATCCCCAGACCCACAAATTGGTGGCATCGCCCAACAAACTGGTCGTACCAGCAGGCGGTCACAAACTAGTACGCATTCTTAATCTCGATCCCAAAAGCACCAAAGAGCGGGTTTTTCGAATCAACATTACGCCAATAGTGCCACCTCTACAGGAAGAAACCAGCCTGTTGCGGATCGTTGTGGCGTACCAGGTGCTAACCATCATTCAACCAGCCGAGCCACACTCAAAACTTGAGGTCAGTCGCACGGGGAACAAGGTTGTATTCACCAACCAGGGGAACACCAATGTACCGCTGTCCCATGGTCGTCAATGTTCACTGTCAGACTCGGAAACTTGCGAAGAACTCACATCTCAACGCCTCTATGCAGGCAATACCTGGGCGTTAGATCTACCTTTTGACGCACCGCTAACCTAAAGCGTGCGAAGCTTTGACGGCATCAAAAACGGAGTCTTCCCTTAAACCAAAAACTGAGGCGCTCATCCGCGTATAGGAGCATGGCACGGAGGTGGCCCGATGATGTCTGGCAAATTCAATTCTAATGCGGTGTTTTTTAACGCTAACTCTGTGCTTCTTTGCAGAGGGTAACTTCGCATTAGAAAATGACGTAATAGATAAAACTGCTCTATCACAACCAAATCAGGAGCAAATTGTACTCGGCAGCTACACCGAATTGTCTCGCGCTCAAACCGCGCTTGCGCTAGCCAGAACACACACCGCGCTCCCTCTCAAAATCACTCGAAACAAGTCCAATGGGCGCTCACTCTTTAGGCTCACGTTAGGTCCGCTCCCATCAAAAGAGGAGGCCGAACGCATCTTGCAATCTGTTAGACAACATACGCCGGATGCCTGAGTAGGCCAAAAAATTGCCCAAGCACGGGTCGGTAAGGCCGCCATCGTTTTAGGCAGCTTTACCTTTGAGGAGGCTGCTTACGATTTCATCGCGTCTATTCAGGCAAGCGTCAATCGAAACCTCAAAGTGATCGATGCACAATTACCCCAGAGGACACTCTTAAAGACGGGGACCCCGTAACGGATGCATTGCTATCGAA
>JBLIIB010000053.1:0-16101 GCA_047634795.1 Candidatus Azotimanducaceae bacterium
AATTTCTTGATTTCCCCGACCAGCTGCAGGAGCTCGATCCCAATGGTCTCACAGCACCTGATCTGATATTTTCGACACTTTTCAGCCAAGCTGGGGTCTGACATTATAATGTTTTTTATTGTTTTCGCATGACCAACAGGATCACCCTATAATGGCGCCCCTTTGAGAATCGGATCTTTAGCCCTACATCCAATGAAACGCACCATTAGCAACCTATTTTGGACCTTCATTGGCCTTGCCAGTGCCGTGATGCTTGGCCTTACAGGCGCGTTTCTCTATCTGAACCCACAACTCCCGGACACCCAAAGCTTCAGTCAGGTCTATATCAAGGCTCCCTTAAGGATCTACTCGGCTGACGGACTCCTGATACAAGAATTTGGAGAACGTCTGACACCGATCTCCTTTGAGGAAATTCCACCACAGTTCATCAACGCGCTGCTAGATACAGAAGACAAACGTTTCTATGAACATAGCGGCATCGATCTCGTAACCCTTGGGAACGCTACCTGGCAGCTCGTGAGAAACCGCGGGAACATCCGGACGGGCGCGTCAACCATTACCATGCAACTGGTCAAGAACATCTCAGGCGATACTGAAGTCAGGTTTATTCGAAAATTCAAAGAGATGTTAATGGCACTGAAAATTGAGCGCGAACTGAGCAAACAAGAAATATTGACGCTTTATCTCAACATCATCTCCTTCGGCAAACATGCCTTTGGCATCCAGGCCGCAGCGAACACATACTACGGTAAAGACATCGGCGAGCTCAGCCTTGCCCAGATGGCCATGCTCGCAGGCGTCCCCAAAGCACCAGAGACGCGCAACCCCGTCAACGGGCCCAAATATGCCATCGATCGTCGAAATCTCATCCTCTTCCGTATGCTCGAACAGGGTTCAATCACCCGCGAGCAACATGACGAGGCTGTAGCGTCTCCGATCACTGCGAAGGTGCATATCAGGGAGGTTGAATTGCCCGCCCTGTATGCGGCCGAGATGATTCGTAAACGCCTACTGGGCCTCTATGGCAGAGATGCGTACAGTCAAGGCATGATCGCTCACACAACACTCGACAGCGGGATGCAAAAGGCAGCCGAAGCAGCTGTGACCAAAAAACTATTAGAGTACGACAGAAGACACGGATATCGAGGCCCGGAGTACCGACGACTGCAAGGAACAGATGAATACCTCGCGGCACCCGAATACGGATACCCTTCAAACTGGCTTGAAACACTAGCGTCTTTGGTCACGATGGGTGGTCAAGCGCCCGGTATTGTTATCCGCGTGGATGAGCAAACACTCACCCTCCTCACAGCGAGCCTCACAGAAATCACCATCGAATGGGACGGCCTTAAGTGGGCAAGACCCTACATGACCGTTGATCGGCGCGGCCCGCGACCAAAGAGCGCCGCTGAGATCGCTAACGTGGGTGACGTTCTAAGATTCGAGATCTCACCTGAAGGAAACCCTACACTAGGCCAGCTACCTGACATCCAGAGCGCCATTGTCGCGTTGGATCCCTATGATGGCGCGATCAAGGCAATAGTCGGTGGATTCGACTTCAGAGCAAAGCAATTCAATCATGCCACCCAGGCAAAGCGTCAGCCGGGTTCAAATTTTAAGCCTTTCTATTACGCCGGCGCTATGGAGAACGGGCTGACGGCAGCCTCCATCTACAATGATGCACCCCTGGTTTTACCCGGAGGAGAACTTGAACAGACTTATCGACCCAAAAATTCAGGCGATGTTTTCCAAGGTAACATTCGGCTGCGAGAGGCGCTCTACCGATCAATCAATCTCGTATCTATTCGAGTAATTCTAGACTACGGCCCCCGGAACGCCATTGACTATGTCTCCAGGTTTGGCTTCGACACCTCCAATTTTCCACGAGATCTGCAGCTCGCTTTTGGTGGTGGCACCATCGCTTTGACGCCGCTCGAAGTCGCCACTGGGTACGCAGCATTTGCGAACGGCGGGTACAAGGTGGAACCGTACCTACTCCGGGAGCTCGATTCTATTAACAGTGACACCATATTCGAAGCAGCGCCCCGTGTTGCCTGCCGTGATGCATGCGAAGGGTTAATTAAAGCAGACCTCATCATAGAACCACGCGTAGCCCATATCATGAACAGCATGCTCTCAGACGCGATTCGACGGGGCACCGGCACCAAAGCCATGCGAAGCCTTAAACGCGGTGACCTGCGGGGCAAAACGGGAACCACCAATGATGCTGACATCTGGTTCTCCGGGTTCACGCCTGATCTTGTCGCAACGGCCTGGGCCGGCTTCAGCAACAACAGCCCGGTCGGGAGCAGAGAGTATGGCTCAACCACGCCTATAGAGACTTGGATAGAATTTATGGCCGAGGCGCTGCCGGATGAGAGCTCATCTCAAAAGCTACCTAAGCCGGACGGTCTCGTGTCCGTCAAAATCGATCCTGATTCAGGCCTCAGAACCGACCCATCCGACCCTGACGGTGTTTTTGAAATATTCCGTGAAGAGCACTTGCCAGCAGCATCGGTTGCCCAGAAACAAGATGACGACAGCAGCATGACTCAGCAAATATTTTAGGCCCCGTGTGTTAGAAAATAGCCTTTCCAGAAAAGTCTTTAGTAAGAATGGGCTTTTAGACACGGGTTCTTAGAAACTAGGCACTAAATAGAAATGAGCTCGATATTTGCCTGTGAAAAGAGTTCAGCGTGAGACTCCAGCGCGACAAGCGCAAAACTAAAAACAGAACAAAAAAAAGACGAAAAAAAAGCGCCCATAAGAGCGCTTTTTTAAACCCGTACCTTGCGTTTAATCGCTGCCACGCTTGAAACGCTTGTTAAAGCGATCAATACGACCCGCAGAGTCAATAACCTTCTGCTTGCCGGTGTAAAATGGATGACAGTTTGAGCACACTTCCAAATGAAGGTCCTCACACACTGTGGACCGGGTCGTAATGACATTGCCACAGCTACAGGTTGCTTGAATTTCCTGATACTTGGGGTGAATTTCGGCTTTCATGGCAAATAGACCTAGCGGATTGATGGTGCCGCATAATACCAGACCACGCACCGATGACAAGTGCTTGGTGACCGCCGCTTCATTAATTGGGGCTGACTCGTCCCAGAATAGAACTAGAATAGTCCCGCGCCAATTCTCCCGGACGGACCGTACAAATGGCATAATGCAGGTTCTCAAGCAATTCGATGTCAATGCCTTCAATTCCCACCACCTCATCCGACACTGTAACGCCCGGCAATTCGCAGACGGAACGAACGTCTGCGGATAGATATGTTGAGGTCGCAGTACCCACGCCGCTGCGTCAGGTGTTCAGCTATCAGATGCCAAACGACGCTAGCGCCCGACTAGGCGCCAGGGTATTGGTGCCTTTTGGCCGGCAAAAGCTGGTTGGCATCATTACTGCCATCAACACGGTTCTCGATTTCGACCCGAAAAAGATTAGAAATATCATCGAGGTATATGCCGGTAGCGCCGACGTTCCTGGCCCTATCCTCAAACTTTGCCGAAGGGCAGCGAACTACTACCACTATCCTATCGGTGAAGTTCTTGCGGCCGCACTGCCCACCCAGATTAGGAAGGGGTGGAACCCGGAACAATTGGAAGATGAACTTATCCTCACTGAAATCGGCGCATCAATTGAACCAGATTCATTGAATCGAGCGCCTGCACAAAAAGCCCTCATGGCATTGTTGAAAGCCTCACCCAGGTCCAAAGCTGAACTTGGCGGGGTTGATATTCGCTCAACAACGATCAAAAACATCCGCGACAAAGCGTGGGCGCTGTGGCAACCACGTGATGCGGCCACCCACAAACCTATAGAATACCGCGGTTCCAATACCAGCGACCTTGAAATCACTGCGGAACAATCCATCGCCGTCAGTCGAGTATTGGCATTACCCGAAAAGACACATCGAACCTTCCTGCTAGATGGCATTACGGGTAGCGGAAAGACGGAAATCTACCTGCAGGTTATCGATCAGATGTTGAGCCAGGGAAAGCAGGCGCTGGTTCTGGTGCCAGAGATCGGACTCACACCGCAAACGATCGCGCGGTTCAGCCACCGATTTGATGTAAACATTGTGGTGTTGCACTCAGGCTTATCGGATCGAGAACGCGCAGCGGGCTGGTTTGAGGCGCTAAACGGCCGCGCCTCCATTATTCTGGGCACCCGCTCAGCCATTTTTACTCCACTTAAGCACCCGGGCGTCATCATTGTTGATGAGGAACACGACGCTTCTTACAAACAGCAAGACGGCTTTAGGTATTCCGCGAGGGACCTCGCAGTGCTTCGGGCTCAGGACGAAGACATCCCCGTCATTTTAGGTTCAGCGACCCCCTCTTTAGAAAGCCTTCACAATGTCACCAGCGGTAAATACGAACACCTCGTGCTCAAAGATCGGCCACCGGGAACAAACTCTGAATCCTACGAACTAATAGACACACGACATCTGGAGATCACAGAAGGCTTTACCCGTGGACTTCGAAAAAGAATAGAAGAACATCTCGGCCAGGGCAATCAGGTACTGATTTTTATCAACCGCCGCGGCTTTGCACCGGTATTGCTTTGCCAGGATTGCGGCTGGATCGCCCAATGTCGGCGATGCGACGCAAAGATGACCGTTCACCTGGGAAACTCATCACTCATCTGTCATCACTGCGGGACCATCAACCACAACCTTGCCAATTGCCAGTCCTGTAAAGGCAATCGAACGACGCCGCTGGGGTATGGCACGCAACGGATAGAGAAAACGCTGGAAGTGTTTTTCCCGGATTATCCGGTCATTCGCATCGACCGGGATTCGACAAGGCGAAAAAACGCCATGACCGACTTTCTCGACAGAATACATCAGGGGGACCCTGCACTACTGGTGGGCACACAGCTTTTGGCTAAGGGGCATCACTTCCCGAACGTCACACTCGTTGCACTACTCGATGTTGACGCGGGATTCTACTCGTCTGACTTTCGCGCGCTCGAGCGGCTTGGCCAACTCACTCTCCAGGTGGGTGGGCGGGCCGGAAGAGAGGATAAACCTGGCAGCGTTCTTATCCAGTCAGAATTCGCGAACCACCCGTTGCTACAAAAATTGACCCAACAGGGTTACGCCCCGTTTGCCGCTGACCTGCTCAAAGAACGTGCCGATACCGACATGCCTCCCTACTCGTTTCAGGCCATTATTCGCGCTGAAGCCGCAGACGCGACAATCGCCGTCAGGTTTCTAGAAGGTATTTCCAACTCGGCAAAGCCCAGTGATTCAGTGCAGTTGCTAGGCCCAATACCTGCTTTAATGGAACGAAAAGCGGGCAAACATCGATATCTACTCATCCTCGCAGCGAAGCATCGCGCCAATCTGCACAAAGAACTCAATGTTAGAATGCACATCGCAGAATCACTGCCCGACGCGAAGAAAGTGAGATGGGCGATCGACGTTGATCCGATAGATCTTTTTTAACCTATCGCTTAGTGTGCACTTTGCTAAAATCTGCATCCCATCTTTATTGAATGAAACATCAGCATGACTCAGGACTTTGCCAAGCAGAAACGACAACCACCTGAACCCAAGTCGGGTTCCCCCAAGTGGGTCTGGTTTCTGGGCGGATTCCTAAGCGGCGGCTTCTTGGCGTTCTTGCTGGCCATTGGGTTCCTCATCCCAACAGACGAACCGAAGTTGGCAGACCGACCTTCCCCAAGCGCAGAGCCAGACGCCAAAGCGGAAGAAATGCAGTGGGATTTCTATGAAATATTTCCAAAATCAGTCGTACCTATTGTCGAAGAATACACAACGGGTGGAGAGAAGATTGTTGTAGACAATGTTCGCTGGGTTTTACAGGCAGGTTCATTCAAAGATCCGGTCGACGCAGACCAGAGACGCGCGGAATTGATTCTCATGGGCCTGAACGTGACCACATCCCGCGTTAAAATGTCTGACAATGTCTGGCATAGAGTGATTGTCGGACCGTTTGATACAACACTCGAACGTAATCGCGCGCAGGACAAACTGGCCCAGGCTGAGATTCAGTCCATGGCCATCACAATCCCCAAAACCTGAGAGTCGGCGCCTGACATTTCGAATCTGGCGTTCACACCTGACGCCTCCACCTGACTTTTCCAGCGAAAAAAGTGACTTGAAAAGCGATCAGAATGCCCCCATCTCCTCAACGAACGCATCATTCTGGAAGCCCGTGGAACAGTTCGAAGGTACAACCATTTTATCCGTACGCAAAGGCAACTCAGTTGTGGTCGGTGGCGACGGCCAGGTCACCATGGGTGATACTGTCATGAAGGGCAACGCTCGCAAGGTGCGGCGTCTGTACAAGGAGTCTGTGATCGCCGGATTCGCGGGCGGCACTGCGGACGGCTTCACATTGGTTGAGCGGTTCGAAGGTAAACTCGAGAAACATCAGGGCAACCTTGTACTCGCAGCGGTAGAACTCGCGAAAGATTGGCGGACAGATCGCGCACTTCGCCGTTTGGAGGCACTGCTGGTCGTCGCTGACAAAAACAACTCACTCATTATCACCGGAAACGGAGATGTCGTGGAGCCGAATGAAGGCATCATGGCGATAGGCTCTGGCGGACAATTTGCAAAATCTGCTGCTATGGCTCTCCTAAGGCATACGGAGATGCCTGCACGAGACATCGTTGAGAGTGGGCTAATGATCGCGGGAGACATCTGCATCTATACCAATCACGAACGAACCATCGAAGAAATTAATTTCTAAGCCGATGTCAGCCAAAACATTGAGAACCCGTCAAAGCAGCCATTGAGCAATCTACCCAATGGCGGAATAAGGATAAACATGTCAAACATGACACCCAGAGAGATTGTCCACGATCTCGATAAACATATCATCGGGCAGAACGATGCCAAGCGAGCTGTCGCGATAGCGCTCAGAAATCGATGGCGACGGATGCAACTCCCGGAAGCACTTCGAACAGAAATCTCACCAAAAAACATCTTGATGATTGGACCTACCGGCGTAGGAAAAACCGAAATCGCACGCCGACTGGCAAAACTAGCCAGCGCGCCTTTTATTAAAATCGAGGCGACCAAATTCACGGAAGTCGGCTACGTTGGTCGGGACGTTGACTCCATCATTCGTGATCTTGCAGAAGCCGCCGTGAAAATGCTCCGCGACGAGCACATCAAGAAGGCGGAACCTCGGGCCTTTGAAGCAGCGGAAGAACGCATTTTAGATGCGCTATTACCCAAGGCTCGCGGCGACGAAGAAGGGCAAGAGACCACCACCCGACAGATGTTCAGAAAAAAGCTGCGCGAAGGCGAATTAGACGACAGAGAAATTGAAGTCGATCTGCAGGCAACCAGCATGGGCGTCGAAATCATGGCACCTCCCGGCATGGAAGAAATGACCAGCCAATTGCAGAACATGTTCTCCTCAATGTCTCCGAACCAGACAAAAACCAAAAAACTAAAAGTAAAAGAAGCACTGAAGCGCCTGACCGACGAAGAGGCAGCATCGCTGATCAACGAAGATGAGATGAAATCCGCAGCGATCACAGCCGTTGAACAAACCGGCATCGTGTTCCTTGATGAGATGGATAAAATTGCGAAACGCGCGGATCACGGCGGCGCGGATGTCTCCAGAGAAGGCGTGCAGCGCGACCTTTTGCCACTGATCGAAGGCTGCAATGTTTCAACCAAGTACGGAATGATCAAGACTGATCACATCCTCTTTATTGCCAGCGGCGCATTCCACCTTTCCAAACCTTCAGACCTCATTCCTGAACTTCAGGGCCGCCTTCCCATTCGAGTCGAACTTTCAGCACTGACCATCGAGGATTTTGAGCGCATTCTGATTGAACCGGATGCCTCGTTGATCGAGCAATATCAAGCATTGATGCAAACCGAAGGCTTGGATTTGGTCTTTACGCCAGAGGCAATCCGCCGCATCGCGGAAATTTCCTGGCAGGTGAACGAGCAGACCGACAACATAGGCGCGAGGCGGCTTCACACCGTGCTTGAGCGATTACTCGAAACATTGTCGTTCGACGCGACGGACATCGTTAGCAAACAGGAAGGCCCTTTTGAGGTTGATGTAACCTACGTCAATGATCAACTGGATGACCTGGCCGCTGATGCCGACCTTTCAAGATACATTCTGTAACGGTCCTCACATGAATAAGCCAATAGAGATCAATGTTCATAAAAAATCTGCCCAGCTTGAGCTCGTGTATGAGGACGGAAATCGGCTGTCACTCCCTGCGGAGTACCTCCGTGTATATTCACCTTCAGCGGAAGTGCAGGGACATGGTCCGGGGCAATCGATCCTCCAGCTTGGCAAACGAGATGTGCAATTCCTGGATATTGAACCACAGGGTCACTACGCCATTAGGATCAGTTTTTCCGACGGACACGACACCGGGATTTTTCACTGGGACTACCTCTATGAGCTTGGCATCAACCTGGAGGAAAACTGGCAGACTTACCTAGACGACCTGAAAGCAGCGGGAAAATCTCGCGACGCACTTTTCATCTCGATCAAAACTTAAGCTCAGCGTCCCTTTTCCCAGCCGCCCTATTCCCGGCCTCCCTATTCTCAGCCCCGCGTGCCCAGCCGCCGCAAACATTCGGGCCCGCCATACGGTCTAAGTAAAGTCCTTTCTTAACCATCAATGGAAAGGCGGTTACAATGTTGTCCACCAACCACATACACAGGCTCGCCACGGTCGTCACCACAGGAGTTGAACGACTTATGAAAAAAGACGATTTTACCCATTTCGGATTTAGCGAAGTGCCTATCAGGGAAAAAGCAGCAAAGGTCGCAGGGGTTTTCCATTCGGTCGCACAAAGATACGACATCATGAATGACGTGATGTCTCTCGGCACACATCGCGTGATGAAACAAATGACCGCCAACGCAACGCGCGCAAGACCCGGCCATCAGATACTGGATTTAGCTGGCGGTACCGGCGACATGGCCGCATTACTCTCTGAATATGTTGGCGGAACGGGTCACGTTTGTATTTGCGACATCAACGGCAGCATGCTTCAGGAAGGCCGGGACAAGCTACTGAATCTAGGGATTGTCGAAAACATCAGCTTTGTTCAGGCCGACGGCGAGCAACTTCCCTTCGGCGACAATCACTTTAATGCGATCACGGTCGCCTTCGGATTGCGTAATTTTACCGACAAGGAAAAGGGTTTGTCGGCAATGTTTGATGCGCTACGCCCCGGCGGTAAGTTGGTCGTGCTTGAATTCTCAAAACCAAAAAACGGTTTACTGAAAACAGCGTACAAAGGTTTCAGCACCTTGTGGCCTAAATTTGGTAAAGCTGTGACCGGAGACGAGAAAAGCTACCAATACCTCGTGGAATCTATCGAGATGCATCCTGACCAGGATACCCTCAGCGATATGTTGGAAGACGCCGGATTCATAAGGGTTCGATATCAGAATCTGGTCGGTGGCATCGCCGCGATCCATGAAGGAATGAAACCTCGAAATACCGCGTCAACATGACATTCTTTCGAATACTCACTATCCTTCGCACGTTCGGTCGATATCGTCTGGATCGTTGCGTACCGTCCAAGCACCGTTCATTTTGGCTGTCCTTTGCGCTGCTGCCTTTTCGCTTATTCCCAACCCCGCCAGAATCTGCAGCCGCCTCACTAAGACAAGCCATTGAAGAGCTGGGACCAATTTTCATTAAGTTCGGCCAGATACTTTCTACGCGCAAAGATCTGCTCTCGGAAGACTTTTCCAGCGAACTTGAAAAACTACAGGATCGCGTCCCACCTTTTGACAGTAGCACCGCACATCAGATCATCGAAGCCTCACTCGGGCGCCGGATAGAAGATGTCTTCGAAGAATTCAGCATCGATCCAATGGCCTCTGCCTCGGTTGCTCAGGTACACGCTGCAACGCTGCACACGGCAGAGATGGATGAACCGGAAGCCGTCGTCGTCAAGGTGATTCGACCCGGAATCGAAAAAATTATTCGCAGAGATATATCGCTGATGTTTCTGGGGGCCAGAATGCTGGAACGCTTTTGGCCCGAAGCGCGAAGGTTGCACCCTGTAACCGTCGTAAGAGATTATGAGTTCACTATTCTGGACGAGCTTGATCTAAAGCTTGAAGCAGACAACGCCAAAAGACTGCGAGAAAACTGGCTGGACAGCGGCAAGCTCTACGTCCCCAGAATTTATGACGATCTATCATCAAGCAACGTCATGGTGATCGAACGCATATACGGCATCACAGCAACCAACATCAACGCCCTTAACGACCAAGGCGTCGATTTAAAAAAACTTGCCCACCTGGGCGTCGAAATCTTTTTCTCACAGGTGTTCGAGGATAATTTTTTTCACGCTGACATGCACCCAGGCAACGTTTTTGTGGATGCGACCGACCCCGCTAATCCCACCTACATAGCACTGGACTGCGCCATTGTTGGATCGTTAACGGAAAACGACAAAAATTACCTCGCAAAGAACATTTTCGCGTTCTTCAATCGCGACTATGACGAAGTCGCAAATCTCCACATCAAAAGTGGTTGGGTCCCTCCGGACACAGATGTTAAGGAGTTTTCCCGGGTCATTCGCAAAGTTTGCGACCCGTTTTTCCACAAACCCATTAAGGATATCTCTTTTGGCATCGTGCTCCTTGAGCTTTTTCAGACCGCACGAAAATTTAATATGGAAGCGCAGCCACAACTCGTCCTGTTACAAAAGACGCTCATCAATATCGAGGGTATGGGCCGTCAGATTTATCCAGATCTGGACCTTTGGGAAACCGCCGCACCCTTCATGGAGCGCTGGATGAACAATCGGATTGGCGTCTCAGGCATTATCAAACGCCTCTCGGCGAACGCACCGAGGTGGCTGGATCAATTACCTGAAATACCCGACCTTGCGTACGGCGCAATGCAGGAAATCCAGGAAATGGCAGCACAGAATCGCTATCAGACTCAAACCCTCAACGAAGTGAAGCTAGCGCTCGACACGCAACATCGACGATCCAAATTTCAACGATTGGGTGGCATCGCGCTGATCGTCGCACTCATCTCACTGATGGCGCCTGCATCGGGCTACGCCGCACTGATCGACCCGGCGCTACCCGCTTCAGTATTGGGAAGCCTTGGCATCTACTGGATGTATATTCACACTTGACGTGCTATTCTCGCCCGCCATTTTTCAGCACTTGAACAGTGCCATCGGCGCAGATATGGATATTAAAAATCAAGACTGGGTCGGCGAAATCTCTTTTAATTCCGATGGACTCATTCCTGTGATCGCACAGGATAATGATAGCCACAGAGTACTGATGGTGGCGTGGATGAACGAAGTAGCCGTAAAACAAACCGTCGCTACAGGCATCGCCACCTACTGGTCACGATCAAGGTCCGCCCTGTGGCGGAAAGGTGAGTCTTCAGGCAACGAGCAGCACGTGCAAAGCGTCCAACTTGACTGTGATGCCGATGTGCTAATATTAAACGTGATACAGATCGGTGGTATCGCCTGCCACACTGGCAGAAACTCCTGCTTTTTCAGGACCTTAACGCCAGAGGGCTGGCAGACTACGGAGCCAGTCTTAAAAGACCCCGGGGAGATGTATCCCAATGCGTGATGTTATCGGTAATCTGGCAAAACTACTGGAAGAACGCCGTAAGGCAGACCCTGAATCCTCATATGTGGCGAAGCTGCACCAGTCGGGGTTAAACAAGATTCTGGAAAAGGTCGGCGAAGAGGCGACGGAGACGATCATTGCTGCCAAAGACGCTGAACTTTCAGGTAGCAACAAGGACGTCATCTACGAGACCGCTGATCTCTGGTTTCACACGATGGTTATGTTGAATGAGCTCGGTGCAAAGCCTGAAGACGTGTTGGAAGAACTCGAGCGACGGCTTGGCACGTCTGGTATCGCTGAAAAAGCATCGCGCGCTCGATAAGTTAGGATAAATCATAGGATCAGCACATAAAGTGATGATCAAAATGTATCTCAATCCCAAGGGGTTGAAGATCAAGGAAGGAGAAATAAAATGTCCTTTGGAATTACTGAACTCGTTATCATCCTAGTGATCGTTCTAATTCTGTTCGGCACAACCAAATTAAAATCAATTGGCAACGATCTTGGATCCGCCATTAAAGGTTTCCGCAGCGCGGTTGGCGAAGAAGAAGAAAAACAGACAGATGCCGCGACTAAAACTGAAGTTGTCGCCGAGAAAAAAGAAACTCACTGAGCTAATGCTTAATGTTTGATATTGGCTTTCCAGAGCTGATCCTGATCAGCATCGTGGCCCTGCTTGTCATCGGGCCGGAAAAGCTGCCTGAGACAATTCGCACCATATCCCTATGGGTTGGTCGACTGCAGCGCAGTTTCAGAAATATCCGTCAGGAAATTGAAGCTGAAATCGGCGCGGATGACATTCGTGCCCAGCTACACAACGAAAACATCATGAAGGAGCTGGATCACACCCGAGGCGTTTTGCAAAGCGCAAAAGATGACGTCAACAAGACAATCAAATCAGTCGCCCAAGATGCAGAAGCCCTTAAAAGTGATAAAAAATCATGAGTCCGGTTGAGCCTGGCGACGTAGATTCGATCGGTGATGCGCCGAACCAGGATCAGGGCCAACCACTGCTTGAACACCTGATAGAGCTCAGGAACCGTATTCTGCGAGCGCTCCTCGCGATTCTTGTTATCTTCCTGCCCCTGTTCTATTTCGCCAATCAGGAAATTTACGCCTACGTATCCGAGCCTTTACGTAATTTGCTGCCGGAAGGCACCACAATGATCGCAACAGAAGTGGCCTCGCCCTTTCTCGCGCCGTTTAAATTGACCCTGGTGCTCTCAATATTTTTAGCGATGCCCTTTGTTTTACACCAGATATGGAGCTTCATAGCTCCCGGGCTGTACACAAGTGAAAAGCGCATCGCAGTACCCTTGCTCATCAGCAGCGTTGTGCTTTTCTATACTGGCATCGCGTTCGCCTTTTATGTGGTGTTCCCACTGGTCTTCAGCTTCTTCACTGCTGCGGCGCCGGAGGGTGTCACGGTCATGACTGACATCAACCGATATCTCGACTTTGTGTTGAAATTGTTCTTTGCCTTCGGACTCGCGTTCGAGATACCCATCGCGACCGTATTACTGATCTGGACCGGCGCAACCACATGCAAGTCGATGGGTCAAAAGCGTCCCTATGTCATCGTCGGCTGTTTCGTTCTTGGTATGCTGCTCACCCCACCCGACATTATCTCCCAGATATTGTTGGCGGTTCCTATGTGGATCCTCTTTGAGGTCGGGATCATCTTCGCCCGGGTCTTTCGTTTGGATAAAAAAACAAATGACGGCAGCGACTCGCAAGATAGCGCTGGAGAAACCGGCTAAGGATGCTCCTATTAATGGGGTGTTATGGTCGGGCGGGTCGGGTCACCCAGATCGTACAGGGTAGGTAACGCCTCTACAGAACATCCCCGCGACAATAGACATCAATCCGGGATTTCCTATCCTTTCTTCATCAACGACACCTTAGGCCTTCAACAGGAACGTCACCGGGCCATCATTCGTCAGCGTCACCTGCATATCGGCGCCAAACTTACCCTGCTGCACTGGCAACAACGCTATCGCTGCCACAACAAATTCATCAAATAATTGCTTCGCGAGTGCGGGCGGTGCTGCGCTGGAAAAGGAAGGTCTCAATCCTTTTTGTGTATCGGCTGCCAGAGTGAACTGCGACACAATCAACAATGAACCGTGCACATCGAGCACCGAGCATTTCATATGTCCGCTGGGCCTGTCTGAGGGGTCCGCAAAGATTCGATAGTTAACCACTTTGTGGAGCAAGCGCCCTACGGTCTCGGACGTATCCATGGGTTGAATGGCAAGTAGCAGTAAGAGCCCGTGCTCGATTGCGCCCACAGTCTGCTGATCAACCTGAACGTGTGCAGAGGTGACTCGCTGAATTAGCCCGAGCATGGCCGAGTCTGTGCAGACCTATTCTCTGAGCAACCGCACCTAAACGTCAAAGTCTGCCTCAAATCGCAATGACATATCGCGAGTGGCTCGGATCAGCGCGTCAATCATCGCAGGCTCTGTAGCGGAATGACCGGCTTCTCGCACAATGTAGAGCTGCGACGTAGGCCACGCCTTGCGGAGCTGGTGGGCGTTGTCCAACGGGCTAATGCAATCGAACCGACCATGCACTACGATGCCAGGGATATCCTTCAATACTGATGCACCCTCGAGTAGTTGGTCTTTCTCAAGAAAACAATCGTTCTTGTAAAAATGGGTCGCAATCAGACACCTTGCGTGTGCACGACCACCCTCGGAAAAGTGCTTAATCAGTCTTGGGTTGGGATGCAGCGTAGACGCGTGAGCTTCCCAGGCGGACCAGGTTTTGGCTGCGGACATACGAGCAAGCTCGTTATCCTGCATCATGAGGTCGTAGTAGATTTCGGGAAAGCTTTCAGCATCGTCAGCCGTATCTTCTTCACCTGCGCTTTCTAAACTCGCACCATCCGTCCCACTATCATTCGCACTATCGCCTGCTTTATTCGATAGGTATTTTATTGCGGGAGCCACAAAATCTTCCCAATGGTCTGGATAGAATCGACTTGCACCGTTCCCATAGAACCATTGGATATCTTCAGGTCGACCTAAAAATACGCCGCGGAGAATCAATCCCAATACCGCATCGGGATGTGCCTCAGCGTAAGCAAGACTTAAGGTTGCGCCCCAACCGCCGCCAAATACAACCCACTTCTCAATACCCAGAGATTCGCGGATCTTTTCCATATCTGCAATGAGGTTTCCTGTGGTGTTACCATCAAGCGATGCATGTGGCTGCGAGCGCCCAGCACCTCTTTGATCGAACAAGACAATCCTGTATTTATCGGGACTGAAAAAGCATCGAGAATCAAATTCACAACCGGACCCTGGTCCGCCGTGAACAAATACTACCGGGATGCCATCGGGCATTCCGCTTTCATCCACGTAGAGTTGATGAACATCGTCGACCTGAACCTGATGACGGGCATAAGGCTTAATCTCGGGATACAACGGCAACATAATAAATATCCTATCAGGCGAGCCGCTCTCGGCTATGGCGCTTTCGTTCGTTTTCGGTCAACAGCTTTTTGCGGATTCGTATGTGGTTCGGCGTGACCTCGACCAGCTCTTCGTCATCAATAAATTCAATCGCCGCTTCCAGCGAGTGTTTCACTGCCGGCGTAAGAATGACATTTTCGTCAGTACCTGATGCGCGAACATTCGTGAGCTGCTTTTCCCTAACGGGGTTAACCGGCAGATCGTTGCCACGTGAGTGCAATCCAACCACCATACCCTCATAAATTTCTTCGTTCGGTCCGACGAACAATCGACCGCGGGCCTGCAAGTTGTTCAACGAAAAGGCAACGCTCTTACCGGTGATCATAGAAACGAGAACCCCGTTGTTCCGGATAGAGGCATCATCACTCACAACCTTCGCGTAGTGTGCGAAGACGGTATTCATAATGCCCGTCCCTGAGGTCATGGTTAAAAATTCGGATCGAAAACCGATCAGCGCACGCGTCGGAATCGTAAACTCCAACCGCGTTCGTCCCGACCCATCAGGAAGCATGTTAGTCATTACTGCCTTGCGCTTTCCGAGCTCTTCCATGACGCTGCCCTGATGCTCATCAGTGATATCCAGCATCAGGTTTTCAAAAGGCTCTTCGATCACACCATCAACGTCCTTAAAAATAACTTCAGGACGGCCCACCGCCAATTCATAGCCTTCACGGCGCATTGTTTCGATCAAAACCGATAAGTGCAGTTCGCCTCGACCCGACACCTTAAATCGGTCCGGCTGCTCCATCGGCTCAACTCTGAGGGCAACGTTATATTGCAGTTCTTTATCGAGACGTTCCTTTAGATGCCGGCTGGTCACGAACTTGCCGTCCTGCCCGGCGAAAGGAGAGGTGTTGACGCGAAACGTCATTGATATTGTTGGTTCATCAACTTTCAGAGGGGGCAGAGCTTCCGCGTGCCCGAAAGCGCAGACCGTATCGGAAATACCGAGGTTATCAAGACCGCTGATACAAACAATATCTCCGGCCGAGGCTCTCTCAACCGGCACCCGTTCAAGCCCTTTGTAACCCAT
>JBLIIB010000054.1:0-16095 GCA_047634795.1 Candidatus Azotimanducaceae bacterium
CCGCCGCACTGTTGCGCGTCTTGGTCAGGTGTTTCCGCATTTGCAGGTGGTAGATCAAATGAACTACCTCTGCCACAACCAGTAATGAAAAGCAGAATGAAAAACGAGAGTAAAGATTTAGTGTGATGCACGGCGATCTTCTTGTTGATGAGTTTCAAGGTGCGGATTGTCTGGTAGAGCAGGTCATGTCAGGCTCACCCAATCGGGGGGTTGAAGGTTTATTCTCGGATAAACGGTATACATCGGTTTGCGGGTAGTTGTTTTTTTTGCGGCTCCATCACAATGACTGAAACCTAATCAATGAGATAGCATGCTGCTTCGAACTCTCATCATCGCAGCCATGTAAGCCCGCAGACCTCTATATGGCTGAGGCCAAGAAACTCAATCCGACATATTACAAGTCGTGGTATGCCGACTATACGGAAATGAGATAGCTGGTACCCAAACCGCCACTGGATATTGCAGGTAGCGCAAAAACCTCTGAAAAGTTTGTGGGGCCCGCCGTGAGCCAGGGGATTGGGTGGTGGATTTGGCCGCATGGCCAGTGCGGCTTCAACGGTCGCTAAATACAGCGAAACGATTGCAGATGTCGCCGCGTTTACACAAAGGATGTCGGCGTCCTTTCCCGATAGCAGTGAACGCTATCTTGTTGATGGTGAACGGATGGAAACCGAACCGGTGGATATTGAGCAGGGCGCTGACTTTGCGATCACATCTCAAGAATGCTGCGCCGGTGCCTTTTCAGATTTCGTCCAACGCGGGTGAAATTAAGGCCAAAAAAGTGAAGAAGCGTCACAAGGTAATCAAAATGGGTGTGATGAACATAAGCGAGATGCTTGCTCATGCTACCCGGTACCTGAACACCAATATCAACGTTTACAATGAAGCGAGGACAATGGAGACGGTGGGTGCAGGCCTTAACCTCACGAATCTGCCTGGGATGGTGAGTAAGGCGCAGTCGGTCATGGGCCAGTGCAATCCCTGGCACCGGCCTCAGGTGGCGATTGCGAGTCTCGGGTTTCGAACAGATACTACGTGACGCAAGACGAACGGCTACCAAGGGCGCGTCAGGTTATTCTTGATCACTATCAGAGAGCAGGTGTTGCTTCGCCAGGTTAAGTGGCAGCGCCAACAGCAGGTATCGGTGGTTTGTTTGGTGGAATGGACTCTCTGACTTCTCTGGTGCAATTGGGATTGATGAGTCCAGCCGTCACGGCGCAAGTTGCTATTTCTCAAGCGCAGTCGAATGCCGCCAATGTTGGGGCTGAGCAAACGGATCAAACCGTGAGTGTTTCAGCAACATCAGCTGACGAAAGTATCGTTGTATTGGCAAAAACGGGCGAAGTCATTCAACCTTACCTCGTCTCTTACCATGGGCTTAAAGCGCTGACTTTACTGGACCAGGGCATCGAGGGAATGATCAACCAGCGTTGAAGCTAGACCTTGATCAGCTGTCTTTTTATTGCTTCGGCTGCAGCCTCAGCGCTGGACGATATGCCTGGGGAAGCTCTGATTAAAAGGAAATTTTTGTCAGTACAAGCGGTCTGGCGTTCTGGCTCGAGCGTACATGTTTTGGTGCGGCCCGAACGCAGTAATGGCCGGCGCGGCCCGGACTGGGCGTCCCCACACAAATAGACTTTAATCGGAGGTTCCCTAGCTTGCTATAAACCGCCTTAAGGTCGCTTTTTACGGTGTTAGCAGAAAGGCCCAGCAGGTTTGCAGGTTCGGTGACATTAAAACCTTTGGGCGCGAGTTGTAGCACCTCTTCTTCTCGCGTCGTTAGCGCAATGAGTTCTGCAGGTGGCGCCCGCTGACTGAAATGATCCATCACCGGGATCAGCGCGTTGGTCGATAATGGTGCGCGGCTGGCAGCAATTCCTTTCAGGTGTGAAATCAGAATTTTTCTCCATTCGCTTTTTCGCAGATAGCCTTCTGCGCTGGCGCGAAGGGCGTTCAGAAGATGGGCGGTGTCTTCAAAAAATGTCGCGACAACGACCTGGGTGTTAGTGCTGTACTGACGAATGGTTTTAATGAGGCCAATACTAGATCCATCGGGTAGACCTAAATCAATCAATGCCAGATCAAAGCTGTGATCTTGGACACGTTTTGTTCACTTTTTTCAGAAAGTCAGGTCAGCGTTTTCGGGTTTTCTTAAAGAATCCAAACTTAGGTAAGTTCGTTTTTAATGGTCAGATTATCGATGGTCAAATTCTTGACTGTCTTCCAGTACGTCTTAAATTTTGGTTATTAGTGTGCCTGGGTCACTCATGTTGCGCTCATGAGAATACGTGAAAGTGCGCGATAGCGTTCTGGGACATTATGTACATTTCGCGAGCAAAACCTCGTGCGCGCAACGTCCAGAGTAGTAAGTTACCATCTGCGGGCGAACGATTTGAGCGATGGCGTCGCCGGCTTGCGGAACCTTGATGTCTCATTCAGAATGTCCACTCTAATCCCAATCAAACTGCCCCTCCTCCCTAAAAGAATAGAGTATTGTGATGTCTCGTGTTGCTTTTGTCGGCCTTATTATGGCCGCGCTTATGATCGCTTCTGGGTACTGGATTTTGTCAGATAACGGGCGCGATCTACGGCCAGCCACTTCGCCAGAAGAGGACCGGCAGGAAGGAAGTTCGGCTTCTGCGCCTAGCCCGGGTGAGAGTGAGTTATCCAGTGAGGCGGGCGCAGTAGAGTCACCTGTTATCGTGCCGAGGCAAACTGAAATGGGTACGGATTTTGAACTTCAGGATCTGTCTTCAGTGAAAATCGGTGAGGCATTTTCTTTTTACTTAACCTTGGAAAACCGAAGCATTAAGCTGAATGTCTCTGAAGTCAGACAAACCCGGGCAGGCAACCGGGTGATTGTGGCCGATTCCATGGTTGAAGGAGCTTCACATCGGCTAATTTTGACCATCGGAAAGTATCAGACATTTGGTAATCTGCAGACTGATCGGGGTAGGTATCAATTTGAGCTAACCGGTGGCTTTGGAGCGATTTATGCGGCGAGTGCACTGCAGCCAAAAAGCACTGATGCCGATAAAGACTATGTGGTCCGGGAACCAAGAAAAGAAGCGCCAATAGCGCGCGAAGAGGTCAAGCAATGAAACACGCCATATTGTTCAGTTTAGGTTTTATCCTGAGCTTGTCTGCTATAGCTGACAGTGGGATCGGACCTGATGTTGAGCTCGTTTGTCCTTGTTCCTATGAATCCGGATCGTCGAGCTCGGCTACGGCTCGCGTAGGGTTTGTTAATCGAGGTAGTACTGCCACGGGAGAATTGGTGCTTCGTGTTTATGCCCACGTGGAAGAACATTTTTCTGAGTCGGAGAATGTGCAGCGCCTCACTGATATTCCGATTACGAGCAGTCTGGCTGCAGATAGTGAAATAGCGATCGCAGACTTCTTCGGCAGCTTCAAGCCTCCAAGTACAGGCAGTTACCACGTTACGTTCTTGTTACTTGAAAACTTCACCATCATTGATCAGACCCGCGGCAAAGTAAAAACTTTACTCAATGATAATGTCGCGGGAAATGCCACCGGATCAGACCTCTATTTTGTTGAAGACCCAAGTGCCACGTTTCAAGGTTCAACACTAACGGTCAATATGACGGCTATCGGAAATGCCGGGTTATCAGCAGCCAACGTAAATGTGCGGATCATTGCTACATCGACCCCGCGTTTCGAAAGTAGTTTTATCAACCTTGCGACCTATTCCAGTGTGACGTCGATCGCGGCGGGTGGCTTGTCGACGGCAGAAGTGGTCGACTTTTCGGTGTCCGATCCGGGGAGTGATTTCCCCTACTGGCATGTGCTGGTCACGAACAGTGGATTTGTTGAGGTATCTCATACGCTCGTCACCGACGTTGCTTATGGGACGCAATCCTTCTCGCTCACAGGTGTGGATTACCTAACTGATTCCGATGGTGATGGTGTCGCAGATGACAACGAATTGCTCGCAGGTACAAGTGCAGCTTCAGCGAGTTCTACTCCGGGGACCAGTTTTATTGACGTGCTTGCGGTGTATAACTCATCAGTGACCTCACTCTATAACGGCGATCCCACTGCGAGAATCGAGCAGCTCTTCGAGGTGTCGAATAAGGCAATGAGTGACAGTAACGTCAATATCCAGTTGCGCGTCGCGGGCTACGTTGAATTGAATTTCAGCAACACGTTGGGACTGAGCGCGCTGCTGGGTGCCGCAGAGAATGGAGACGGCGTTTTTTCCACATTGGCTCAAACACGTATCGACTCCGGCGCTGATCTCGTGAGTGTGTTTCGCAACAACAATAACGGGGACCTCTGTGGCCTCGCGACGCTGGGCGGTTTCCCTACCCAGGGTCTGATGTCCAGCAGAGAGCACATTGCAACATCAATCATTGATGTGTCTACTTGCGGTGATCTCACCATGATTCACGAAATCGGACATGTAATGGGCCTGGGGCATTCATTCAAACAAAATGAATCAGGGACATTTGTCTGGGCGCGCGGGCATGGCGTTAGCAGTAGTTTCACCACCATTATGGCTTATCCCTCTTTTTTCAATCTCTTTTCCGAATCGCCCTTATTCGCCAATCCGGATGTTTCACTATGCAACGGATCACCCTGTGGCGTGAGTATTACTGATCCTGAATCGGCTAATGCCGCCGCCGCTCTGGAAGCAGTGCGTTTTCAGGTCGCCAACTTCATGAGCCCCATGGCCATTGATACCGATAATGATGGTGTGGTCGACGAGGCCGATGCATTCCCCAACGACCCAGGTGAATTCTTGGATACGGATTCAGACGGGATGGGTAACAACGCTGATCATGACGACGATGGCGACAGCATTCCTGATGGCTACGAGATGACCGAGGGACTGGATCCGCTACTCAATGACGCGGGTAGCGATATGGATAACGATGGTCAGACGAATCTCGAGGAATTTTTGGCGGCGCCCAAGGCAACACAGTTTCTGCAGACGACTTCTGCGAGTATTAACGACACGCGTATCCATATCGTCAACTCCTCTTCTTCCGCGCAGAACTTCATTGGCACTATGTTTAGAGACAATGGTCAGCGGATGGGTGAATGGGAAGTGAGTCTGGGTGCGAGTGTACCAGCTTATGGCAGGCTCATTTTGAGCTCGCAAGACCTTGAGTCACTGTTTGGCATTGAAGCCTGGAAAGGGCCTGCGATGCTAGAAGTGCGGGGGAGCGATTCATTTGAACTGATGGCCAAATTGGCGAGCCCGAGTGGATTGATCAGCAATACTAATTGTGTGCGCAGTGACCGCGTTCTGAACGTTGAAGGATTCAACTCGGTGAACACGACTTTCATCCGGTTTATTAATACGACGACTGAACCCATGAGCAACATTACCGGCACCTTGTATGACGCTGATGGGGTGGTCATTGGTAGTGCCAGTTCGTCGCTGCTTGAATCACTTGCAGCCAAAAGTCAGGTTTGGATTAATCGGAACAGCCTTGCGACAAAAATAGGCGCCGAATGGAACGACGAGGCTATGCTCGAAGTGGCTGAGGTAAGCGGTCTTCAATTACTTAACCTCAATTTTGTGAACAGTGAAACGTTCTTTAATTTTTCCTGTTTTGAAAATGCTGATAGCGGGCGAGTTTACCTACAGACCACATCAACCAGCGTTAACGATTCGCTGACCCATATTGTCAATACTTCGGATGTGCCGCAATTTTTCACCGGAACTTTGTTCAGTAAAGACGGAGAGCAATTAGGTGATGCATCCGTGGTACTGACGACGCCGATGGTACCCGCAAAGGGTCGTGTCATTTTGTCATCCGGGTCGTTTGAAAGCTTGTTGGGTACCTCTCCCTGGAAGGGACCAGCGATGCTTCAAATCGCTGGCTCAAATAGTTTTGAGTTAATGACTAAGCTCGCGAGCCCCAGCAAACTGGTTAGTAACACTAACTGTGTGCGTATTGATCAGGTCCATAATATTGAGGGGTTTGATTCTACTGATACGACCTACGTGAGATTCATCAATGTCGGAAACGCTAACCTTAGCAACGTGACCGGAACGCTTTATGACAGCTCAGGCGTCTTGATCGGTACGGCGAATCAGGTGTTGGTTGATTCGCTTGCACCCAATGCGGCGGTTTGGAGAACCAGAGATAATCTCTCGGATATATTTGGTGCAACCTGGCAGGGAGAGGCCGTTTTGACTGTTGAACCCATCGCTGACTTGCGGCTGCTGAACCTTAACTTCGTGAACAACGAGACGTTCTTTAACTTTTCCTGTTATGAATCGAGCTAAGGAGACTCCTATTAGATAGGTCGTATTTGTTTGGGGCCTGCGCGGCCCGACCTACGCGGCCCGACCTACGCGGCCCGACCCTATATCCTTTTGATCAAAGTTTCCCTTAGTGAATATGTACCCGCTGAGTGGGGTGTTTTTTTATGAAGGGCGTTATGGGTATAGTTGGGCATCCGTCGATGATTAGTAGGGGTGTCTATGAACCACAGAATGAATTACAGAATGAACCTGAAAAAGAGCCTGTGTATGAACGTTTCAGGCTTGGTGCGCGGGTGGTTGTGTGTCCTGTCCCTCCTAACACTGGTTGCGTGCGATAGCGCGTCTCCTCCGGATTCGACTGTAAGGGGGACTGTGGACGGCAATGCGGCAGTATCGAATATCGAGATGAGCAAGCCCGACACGCTGTCGTCAACCGATGAAATGCAAAACGGGGCAGGCGACTTTGATCGGACCAATCACGCAGGGAAAATCATTTACGAAGCGCATTGCGAAAGCTGTCACAGCGGCGCTGTCCCTAAAGCGCCGCACTTCTCCTGGCTCGAGATGATGAGCCCCGGGGTCATTCATCGATCACTCTCCGATGGGGTGATGAAGGTTCAGGGTGAAGGCCTTGATGCTGAACAAAAGTTATTGGTGACTGAATATCTGACCCGCCGGCACCTGGCTGGTATTGAAGATCTGGCGACGCCAGCCCCACCTATGTGTCCGAATCGTGCGTTGGATATTGACGGGCCGACCCCGGCAGTTAATTGGGGGCATGATACGAACCGATACTCGCCCTCGACGGTCGCCGGTCTTAATGCTGAAGATATTCCTGATTTGGCGCTGAAATGGGCGTTCGCTTTCCCCGATGCGTTTCGCGCTAGATCACAACCCAGCATAGGGATGGGCGCTGTTTTTGTCGGCAGTCAGGACGGAACCGTTTATGCCTTTGATTTGGAAACGGGTTGTGCGAAATGGACTTTTGCGGCCGGTGCTGAGATTAGAACGGGTATTGTTTTGTCGGTGTCTGAGGATAGTGTCTCTCTGGCCAATCCGCCGCTGGCGTTTTTCGGTGATATCGTTGCGCGCTTTTATGCGGTTAATGCACTCACCGGCGAACTCGTTTGGTCTCTCAAGGCTGACGAACATCCGAGTGCAACGTTGACGGGAACACCGGCCTTTTTCAACGATCGACTATTTATTCCAGTTTCTTCCCTTGAGGTGATTCCTGCCGCTGATCCGGCCTATCCGTGTTGCACCTTTCGAGGCAGTATTCTGGCGGTGGATGCAGCCTCTGGTGAAGTGCAGTGGCAGCACTTCACGATTCCGAGTGAGCCCAAAGTCGTCGGTAAAACGACGATAGGCACTAACATTCTGGCACCGTCCGGCGCGCCGACCTGGACGAGCCCCACGGTCGATAGGAAACGAAATCTTATTTATATCGGCACGGGCGAAAACTACTCCTCTCCCGCCGAAGGTAATTCAGATGCCGTTCTGGCGATCAATATGTCGAGCGGTGAACGCGTCTGGACCCGGCAAACCACAGCCGGTGATGCGTGGAATGTCGCGTGCATGATGATCGACAATCCAAACTGTCCTATGGAAGATGGGCCGGATTTTGATCATGGCTCCAGTATTCTTCTTCTGGATCTCGGTGATGGTAAAGATGCTCTCGTCGCAGGGCACAAGAACGGTACCGTGTTGGGCCTGGATCCTGACAATAATGGCGAATTACTTTGGCAGACTCACGTGGGGCGCGGCAGTATTCAGGGCGGTGTGCATTTCGGCTTAGCTGCAAGTGGATCGCAGGTGTATGTTCCGATCAATGATATGAACAATACGCGTAATGGGGATCAATTGGACCCGGAAAAAGCGAGGCCAGGAATGCATAGTGTCGATGGCGCTAGCGGCAAGAAGCTATGGAGTCATGTGCAGCAAAACGTGTGCGATCCTGCTGATGAATTTTGCGATCCTGGTATCAGCGCTCCGGCAACAGCGATACCTGGGGCCGTCTTTGCGGGTCATCTTGATGGGTTTATCCGGGCCTATGAACAGAAAACAGGCGACCTTTTGTGGGAGTACGACACTCGACCTGAAATTGTTGGCGTTAACGGTGTGACAGGGCACGGCGGTGGTATCAGCGGCGCGGGCGCCGCGGTCGTATCAGGCCATGTGGTGATTAACTCAGGCTATGGTCTTTACAACCACGAGGCTGGAAATCTTTTGATGGTCTTTGCGGTACCGCCCGAAGATTAAGCGATGAGGGCCAGTATGAGGCCTAGCGGCCTGCTTCGCGGATGAGATCGCTTACGCCATCCCATTCTTCATGCTGTTGTTTCCAGCCTTCGAATAGATCGCGAATGATCGGTGCGTCGCCGTGAAGCTCGACATAACAATCCATGTCTCCTCGGCAGTCCATATAGGCAACGTAGTCTCCACCCCATAGGGTGCAGGCGGTCTCGTAACCCGCGTCGTTAAAGCGTTTTATTTCTGCGGTGACATCGTGAATGAGCAGCCCGATGTGATGAAAGCCGTATTGGCCTGGAGGGTACATGTCTCGGTAGATTGACGGAGTGTCGTCGTGTTGTGCAATAAACTGGACGTGCGCAGGGCCTGCCTGGCCAAAAGCGTAGCTCACGTCGGCCTCGACGTGTTCGCCCAGATAGCGAAAATCTTCGGCAACGTGATGTCGAACAACATGAAACGGGCCCGCTCCGACCATCTTGTTCCATTTCACGCAGGCCTCGTCGATGTCTTCAACAAAATACGCGTATTGCCAGATAGGGTGTCTAATCATGCTCATGTAAGTCACTCCGGGTGTTGATGAATGTTGTTTGCAGCGATAGTCTCAGTATAGGCAGGATTTGATCGTGAATGGAAATCAGAAGGCGTGCCCAAAGCGCCAACACAGAGAGCGTAAATAAATGAGTGTAGAAAACGGTGAGCGGTTCATTCGAATGTTGAAAGAAGATCCCAAACTTCGCCAACAGGTACGGGCAGCCGACGAGGCGGCCTTTCTTGAGATATCGGCTAGCGCGCAGGCCTCATGCACTCCTTTCGAGGTGGTGTCAGCGATGATTCGTGACATGGAGCCGCAATAGTCTGAAAGCTCCATAGCTTTGATTGAATGTAAACTGGAGCAGCGGATATGAATTTTCAAAAGTTGAAAATTGCGGAAGCGCATTTCCTGCAATCTTATCCCGGCGGGTTTGATGACCCTGAACTGGCGAAAATCAAAACGCGACACAATGTTGATCGTATGACGGTGTTCACGAAAGAAGTCTTTGCGAAAAAGTCATTTGATAAACCCAATGAGTTTCTTGAGAACGTGACGAAAGTAGTGTCGCGCTCATCCATGGTGTCGATGTTCGAGAAGCCAAAGTTTCGGGACATGGTGAATGATCTGAATTCCGATGATCGGAAAGTGCTGGTGGCAATTTATAAAAAGTTGTTTCACGGGACTCAGGAAAAAGGTTTCGAAGCGCTGGTTGAGTTTCTAGGCGACAGGAAGATGGCGAAATGGAGCATCGTGACCATTGGTATGGTTTATTACCGACCGCAGAAGGATGTGTTCGTGAAACCAACCACAGCAAAAGACATCGTTCGCAAACTTGAACTGGGCCTTGAGTATAAGCCTCGCCCTAGCTGGGAGTTTTATGAGGGTTATCGATCGGCGATTCAGACCATCAAAGAGAACGTTCATCCGTCATTGTCGCCGAACAACGCCGCGGTGACGGGCTTCTTGATGATGGTGCTTTAGCATCATGCTCGTGCTTACGTGCAGGCAGGGTTGCGCTATTCTTTTTTGCAGACATCTAGGTTTCTTCTCTGATGTCATGACTCATTCCGGTTTGGGGAGGGCTCTGTGATTGACGAGTCGTGCTGCTTCTTTGAATGGCTTAAGGCTAGAGGATTGCGGAGTAAAAAGCATTTTAGGCAAGTAAAACAGGTGAACTCCAGGCAATAAGTACGGGGTTCGTCGTAGCCAGGATTTGACGGGGAATTGAATTGCTGGTTTATTTCTTTCAAGGTTGGTTAAAACCGATCAGACAATCGCGTCTAAATAACAGGTGAATGCTCATTAATACATCCAACGCAGTTTATATCGATACCGAAACCGGCCAGAAACGCTTCAATACGCGCGCGGCGAAAGCGACCGAATCTATTACCGGGAAGGGCTATTCGCTGGTTGATGATGAAGCGCTCAAGACGCTGCCAGAGCCGCCGGCCGGAGCGGTTTTTAATGCGGAAGAGCAGGCAAAGTATCGAGACTTCAAAGAAGTGCGTCGCGGTGCTGCCGATTATATGGCGATGGAAGGTGAATTCAGCCGGTACCTGGAGGACGTTTACTCAACCGATCCGGTACAGCGTGAATCCCTGAATGACGAGTGCGAAATTCTGGTGATCGGTGCGGGCTTTGGCGGGTTGCTGCTTTGTCAGAAGCTAACGGAAGCTGGCTTTACGGATATTAGGTTTTGCGAGAAAGGAGGTGATGTCGGTGGCACCTGGTATTGGAATCGATACCCGGGCATTGCGTGTGACGTTGAATCCTATAGCTATCTACCGCTGCTGGAGGAAATGGGTTACATCCCTTCGATGAAGTTTGCCTCTGGCTTTGAGATTCTTGAATACTGCCAAAAGTTGGCGGAAAGCTTTGGATTCTTCGAGCGCTGTCTGTTTCATACAACGGTCGAAAAAACGGTATGGGATGAGGAAGCCGGTCGCTGGACGGTATTGACGGACCGTGGAGACTCGATGAAAGCCCGATACGTGATTTTGGCTAACGGTATTCTGACGACGCCCAAGCTCGCACGAATCAAGGGCATGGAGTCTTACAAGGGCGATTCCTTTCACACATCTCGCTGGGACTATAACGTCGATTTGAAAGGTAAACGCATCGGTATCATCGGCACGGGTGCAACAGCAGTTCAGGCGGTACCTGAGCTTGCGAAAATCGCGGGTGAGCTTTACGTTTTTCAGCGAACACCGTCATCGGTTGATGTCCGTGATCAGCGGGAAACTACGGTAGAAGAAATAGAGACCTGGCAGAACGAGCCGGGATGGGCACGCGCCAGGCGGGCGAGGTTTGCGAAAATTTCTGCCGGCCGCGCAGCGATTAAAGCGAACGATGATTATCTGGCTGGAAAGGTTGATCACTTTAAAGAAGAAAAAATTCACGAGGCGCCATTGTCACCCGAAGAGATGATCGAAAAGACTCTCGACAGTAGTTTTCGTATTATGGAGCAGGTTCGTGCCCGCGTGGACGCGATTGTTGAAGACCCGGAAACAGCGGAATCGTTAAAACCCTATTACCCTTACGGTTGTAAGAGACCTACGTTCCATGACGAATATTTGCCCGCGTTTAATCAGCCGAACGTTCACCTCGTTGATTGTGCCCCATTGGGTGTTGAGGAGATCAACGAGCGAGGTGTGGTTCACAACGGGCAGGAATATCCGCTAGATGTTCTGGTCTACGCGACGGGTTTCAGGTGGATGGCGACGTCTACGTTCAACATGATTGAAGGTGTTGGTGGTCAGTCTTTGAGCGACAAGTGGCAGACCGAGGGAACTCGAACTTTCCTTGGCATCCACAGCCATGGGTTCCCGAATCTCTTTATCGTTTCCGGACCACAGGGCGGTGGCGGCAGTTTCAATTTCATTAATGCGATTGAAGAGCATGCCGACTACATTTTGTGGATGCTCAGCACGCTGCGCGACCAGGACAAAAATATCGTGGACGTAAAGAAAGCGCCGGAAGAGGACTACGCCGAGCATTGCCGTGTTGCAGATATCAATACTGCGCCACTTCGAGATTGTTTGTCTTACTACAACGGTGATGGTGATGCTGAACCGGGTAGCCTCGCCTACTACGGCGGTGGGTACTGGCATAAATTCAGAGAGCGAGCACAAAACAGTCTTGAACCTTACGTGTTTGAGAAGAAACAGTCCTGAACGGTGCGTCCGTTGTAAAAACAGTCCTGAACGGTATGTCTGTTGTAAAGGCAGTCCTGAACGGTATGGTCTCTAAAAACAGTGTTAAACCTGACCGATTTGGGAGCAATTCGCGAATGTCAGGTTTTGAAAATGTATAGCACTTTGCGTCCCTCCGCGTGATGGATTTGATGACGGCTGCACAACGCGAATTCTTTGAAGACAATGGTTTTCTGATACTCGACAGTGGCATCGAGCCGAAAATTCTTGACCGAGCGTTAAGTGATCTCGATGTTGTCTGGGAATCAGGCACAACCAGCGACGTAACCTACCTCGATGAAAATCGCGTCCAGGACGCCTGGCGAGTGAGTGGTGCGGTCAGGGAAATCGCGACCCGACGGTTTGTGTTGGATGCACTGCGTGAGCTTTACAGCAACGCGAAACCCTTACCTTTTCAGACGCTCAATTTTCGCGCCGGCACTGAGCAGATGGTGCATGCCGATTCTATTCACTTTAATTCCGAGCCCTACGGCATGATGTGCGGCGTTTGGTTGGCATTGGAAGACGTAGGTCCTGACCAGGGGCCGCTGGTTTACTATCCCGGTAGTCAGAACATGCCCGAGCAAAATTTTCCGGAATTAGGACTCGATCTGGAGCAACACGATTACTCGGATTACGAGAAGGTTGTCGGGAGCATGTTGACACAGTTGGCGGTGAAGCCGGTTTACGGCCACATTAAGCGAGGTCAAATGCTGATCTGGAGCGCTGGATTACTCCATGGCGGATCACCGCAAATAGACAAACGCTTAAGTCGCCATTCTCAGGTGACACACTACTATTTTGATCACTGTCGTTATTGGCGACCGCTGCACAGTTACCATCGAAGGCACTATTTTCGGCCGAATTGGATACCGTATAAGGGGAGTGGGCGATTCTTTTTCCCCTGGACCCCTGTCTTTAACAACATTGTTCGGCATCTTTGGAACCTTGGTAATGCGAAGCCCAGCTTGTATGAGTATGTGAGGGACCGATTGCTAGGGCTTTTAAAACCATAGCTTGTAAAATCATAGCGTTTAACACGATAGCCTTAACACGATAGCATTGGAAAACCGTAACATTGACACAAGTGCTGGGGGGCATTGCGCTAATTAGATTCGTGACGATTTTCGCTTTGCTGCTGCTTTCATTGCACGCAGCGGGTAGCAGCCGACTGCAGGTGCGCGATCTGCTCGATTACGAACATGTGGGCGATTCGAAAAGTCCCTCTGATGGGCGTGAGGTAATCTATACGCGACATTGGGTGAACCAACAGACCGGCGGCTCTTTGGATCGTCCGGCCACGGCAATATTCTGTAGCATGGAAGTTGCGCCCGATTAGATTCGTCAGCGTCGAGGGTCGATTTCTTAGGCGCTAGTCGGTTCAACGGCCAATTGGGTTGGAGCAGGTCGATTTAGATCATTCTTGCTAATTGCTGTCGATTGATGCGGCCAAAATTCTGCTGAGGTGCGCGTAGGGCAAACCTGTTTCTGCGCGCCACTCGTTCATCACTTGCTGGACTTGCCTTAGCGCTTTCTGGCTAGTGGGCTCCTTTTCAACGACGCCGGCTCTTACCAGGGCTGTCACCACATCTTTGCTGAACAAGAACGTGTCTTTACCCACAAACCTTAGGAAATATTGACCCGTGTGACCACCAAGCCTGCTGCCGTGTTTTTTGAGATATAGGTGTAAGCCCACCAAGTCATCAACGGGCCAATCGGCGAGAAACTGTCCGAACGAACCGTATTCGTCTGAAATGCGCCAGACAAAAGCGGCGTTATCACGGGTGGCCAGAATTTTCGTTCGATGCCGAATGATTGATGCATCCTCAGAGAGTTGTTCAAGTCGTTCGTCGCTGAAACTGGCGACGGCTCTGGGGTTAAAACTCGCAAATGCCGTTTCGAAATTGGGCCATTTGGCATCCACCACTCGCCAGACAAAACCTGATCTAAAAACACATTTTGTCATCTCTGCGAGATAGTCCGCGTCAGCGACCTTCTTGAGTGAAGCGGGTTTCAGCACGGTGGGGAGGATAGCGTCAAGACCCGTTTTTCCTTTCAGCAGCAGAGCTAGCTCATAAATATCTTTGAAACTCATTTCTATTTTTCGTTTCCTTATTTTTAGGTTTTAGGTAGGCCATCGAGCACTGGGTCGTTATCTGGCCGTGTCATTGAAAAAGTTGTTTCCAGTACAGCGTACTCGTCATATCCCATGCGGGTGACAAGTTCCATGGCAGCGGTGTTGACGCGCCCATCTGAAATGAAGTTTTCATTGATGTGAATGCCAACGACTTCGCCGAACGTCAGCTGGTAGCGATGGTTACCACCGCGGTGCTTGATGATGTGAGTATCAACCACAACGCATTCTAGCGCGGCGGGTGCAAGGGCGACCCGTGGCGGTTTAACCCTTTGTGACGGTAGCATTTGAATACCGGCATGGGCCGCCTCGTCGGTCCCCGAGGGTAAATGGGCAGATGTTTCGTTCATGGCGCTGGCCAATTCTCGAGTGACGAGGTTACAGACAAATTCTCCTGCTTCGATCGCGTTGCTTTCAGAGTGTTTTCGAGAATCAAGGAATCTCACGCCTTTTTCGTCGCGGGCCATCTGCGGAGTTGCGCTGAACATAACGATATCTGGAGTGTCGGCCACGGCCTGAAAGTAACTGTAGGGGGCAAGGTTGACGTTGCCTTCCGGATCAAGTGTTGTGATCCAGCCTATAGGTCTTGGTGCGATCAGCGCCTTAAATGGGTTGAAGGGGAGGTTGGTTTCTGCGCCCTTGGATTTTGCTTCACTGTCGTAGTACATGGGGCTCTGCTGATTAGGGGGTAGATGCAGAGATTACAGGCTGTCTCAAAGGAGTTGAACCTCTAGATGGTATCGCTTGCGTCTTTGGGCCCCTTGGTCTGATAATTTTTTGTAAGAGTTGTCCTAATATGTTTGTGGATGTTTGCCAATATCGCATCTTTTGTACGGGAGAATCCTTTTGATTCCGGCGTTTTCCCAGGTCCGTTGCCAATGGCTCTGAGCCTACAGGGATGGTGACTGAGCAAATGGAGGTCTCCGGCATTAGATGGTGTTCCCTTCGCACCCAACCCCTCACTCAGACCTGTCCTGAGGCCTGTTGAGATGCCGTCACGGGAAAGTTGGCCCATACAGTCAATAGGGCGGCGGGCGTCCTTTTTTGAGAGGCCCGCGCTGCCGATTATGCCAATACGATATCCAGTGACCATAGGATTGTTTGGGAAGTGTTCGTGCTGAAAGACAGCGTTCCGGAAAACGCCTCCCGGCGTGATGACGTATAGCAGGCCGATGCGCAGTGGTGAATTGCCGTAAGAGTGGAGGCAGGTGATGCGAGAGCATCACCAGATTTGGATCTGTGCAAACCGGACGGGTAATAATCAGAAGGCGCGGATTCGCATCATCTTTGCTGTTCTGGATACAGAGTCGATGCGTAAAACCTATGTGACAGGACAGTGAGCGGGTTTAGATTTTCGGGTTTCCGGCTGGGTCGTCAAGGAATACCCCATTATGTGCCGTGGGCAAAGTTCTACTGCGGCGCGAACTACTCCGAGCTTTCACCAGATCGGCTTAAAAAAGATGATGGATAACCGGTACCTGTTTATGACCGCTACCAGTGACATTAATCAGAGAGATACGCAGCAGGTTTACCCAGCGTTACTGCCAACACGGGCTGGTTCAAACCAGGTACATGAACATTCGGGGATGTGTCATCGGCTGGCGGAGTCGGATTGCCTTGATGAGGCGCTGGGGCACTTGGATGGAGACTGGGGTTTTGGCTACGATGAGCTTGATGCCTTGGAGGAGTAGGTGAGCGGATCGGTCGAGTGTGGTTGCGTTCAGTGGGGTAGTGCCGGGTAGACGCT
>JBLIIB010000055.1:0-16059 GCA_047634795.1 Candidatus Azotimanducaceae bacterium
GTCCTGAATCTGAAAAGCGTTGCCCAGAAAAAAACCCAGAGACACAAACGCATCAACATTCGTGTTCGCGCCACCACCTATTAATGCCCCGACTCTTAAGGGATGAATAATAGCCAGCCACGCCGTCTTCTTGGCGACCATCCGAAGATAATCCTTTTCCGCCAGCTGAAACAGATTGTCTCTCCGCCAGCCCAACTCCATCGCCTGACCTTCCGCGGTTTCCCAGGACATACGCATGGTTTCATTGAGAATACGAATTGCCATCCCTGGTCCGAGATGCCGAGTATTGTCGAGCAATGGCTGCAGGCTCATGAGGATCATGGTGTCGCCCACATTTACGGCCAGTGGCATGCCGTAAAGCTCATGCAACGTCTGACGCCCACGGCGCATCTCACTGCCGTCCTCTAAGTCATCATGGACCAGCAACGCGTTGTGCATTAGCTCAATTGACACTGCCGACAGAATCGCAGCGCCTTCATTACCGCCCATAACCTTGGCGTTCGCGATACAAAGACTAGGCCGAAGGCCACGCCCACCCCGCAGGGGATAATCTGCAGCAAGGTCATACAAATAATTTCTGGGTTCTTTTTCAGGCAGATAAGCCAACATTCGGCTGCGTGTTAGGCCGGAATACTCATCAAGAACGTCAGCAATTACGCCTGATTGAGACACTCGGGTTATCCCGTTGGAATCTGAATTGTCAAATAGCCTTCATCCACGCCATCAGGATTGACAAGAATGGCTATGAACCGCCCTGTCTTCAATGAATTCGGCACTTTGATATCAAATACCTGATGTTTCCCGTCGACTGAGCGTCGAACCTTCACAACAAATCCTTTGGCAATTTTCTCTTCAGGGTTTGCTGATTCAGGACTTGCTAGTGGCTGCAGGTTAACGACCGAAATGGGTTCGACGGGAACATCCGCCTTCCAATGGACATCGATATCCAATTCGCGATTCGCTAACACGATAAAGTCAGTGCCTTTTCGGGCACCGGTGGCAGGCATCCCGGCAATGTCTTCAAATCCCGAAAGAGATGGGTCACCCACGTTCTCAAGGAATTTTGTAAACACGCCATTCCACATTTGAAGATACTGGCTATACATACCCGCGATGTTTGACGAGATACCACCGCTGCCTTTTAGCCCTGCGAGCAGTTGTTCAATGCCGCTACCGTACAGGTTGTTTTGACCAGTTTCCGGTATTCCAAAGGGATCTGGCTGCTTCAGGAACTCATCGATCATGTCGTAGCCATTGTCGACAGCGTCAGCTGCAATGTCTTCAGGCGAACGTTCCTTCGCCTTTGCTTTGCCCTTACTCATAAGCGCATCATCAATTTTGTAAGCGGAGTGTGTTTCTCGTTGGCGCCAAACACCCGCGAATTCGCGGTTGGCTTGCGTGCGTTCAGGAATCGGCCTGGTTGATCTGGCAGATAGCAATGTAGATTCACCGGCAGTGTTCTTGTCCTCAATCATTGTTCCGTCTGATCCTTCCTGTTTCGCGTTTTACGCGTAAAAACACGAGAAAAATATAAGTCGTAAGCATAGCCTTCAGGGGTGATCAAAGCCAACAATCTCATTCAGCTGGGGTAGTCCGGAAATGGCATGGGCAGCTAGCCGACCAGAGATCACCGCGGCTTCGACACAACCCGCATCGATCCCGTTTTTGGTCCAATCACCCGCGATGGTCATATTGTCGTAGGTTCTATCGAGTGGCGATATCCGATGCCGAATCGAGCCGGGCAGAGATTGCACATATCGCTCGGAATGCTCTGTGTTTGCTCTGACATAAAAACCGTCTTCCGGCACACATTCCCAACGAAATTTGCTGTTGGTGTGGGCGTTTGGCCAAAGCGATCCAATATCTTGTTCCAAAAATCGACGCGCGTTTTCTCTTACCACATCGACCGCGACGGAATTCTCAGCAACTTCATCGGGGAAGCTCGAGCAAAAGTAAGCTAGTGCCTGCGGCGGCGTATCCCAGTTTTCCATGGGGATCACTCGCGTCATGTCCGCCCAGGTGTCGAACGGTGTGACGAAGCCAGAAAGGTTGCCGCCGGGCTTATCGACCCCGAACTCAGCCATGTCTTTATCCAACCACAATTGGAAAGCCTGCGTACCCACAGTTTTGACATGCTGCGTCATTAACCGCCATTTTTCATTGCTTGCCAGTATCTCCGGGCAAACCTCCGGTATCGTGCCAAGACTTACCGCAAGCACCACGAAGTCAAACTCATCGCCTACCTTAAGGTTTAGCTTCGAAGTCACTGACTCTGAGCATTGGCGTTCCAGATTATCAAGAGGCGCCATCATCAATTGATCGTTTAGCGGCTTATCCGGCCAGCAAGGAAGGCCCTTTACCGTAATAAGCGGCTCGTACTGATTGATGGTTTCTGCCTGAACATCAAAAGATAATGATGAGACGTGGGTTCCTTCTGCATCTTCCTCAATACCGACATTGGTCAGTTTATGGAAGAACTCCACCTTGACCCCGCGTCGCTTGAGCACTTGGTAGATAGGCGCGAACACAATTTCACCCATGCCCGCACTCATTTTGTAGAAAACGGCGCCACGATACGTAAAGAACATTCGCAGCGCACAACGCAGTGCAACCCCGGCGGCAAATGCCGGCCGATTAGGGTCACCTTTCTCGTAAGCGAAGGTCAGGTCGTAACAACTTCCCCGAACAAAAGCAGATTCAAGCGTCGTTTCATGTGCACCATTTTGCCTCAGCCAATCGAGCCAATCGTAATCGTTGATGGCGTCGAAACCCTGCGGGTGGGAATAAAGTGAAAACCGAAAAACACCGCGTAGGCATGTCAGCACAAGGTCCGCAATAGTCCAAAGCCTTCTAAGTTCAGCGTCCGCCAGAATCAATGTGTGCAAATGATTGTGAGCCATTTCCTGCAATCGCTGGATCAGTGACTGCACCGATCCCAGGTTACCGCGAAGGCCGGTCGAGACAATAGTGCTCGCCACCGCTAGTGCTTCAAGTAGCACCGCTGCACTCGCGAGTTGGCCAAACTTGAGCAAGTCATCTAGTCGACGTTCTGGATCGTCACTCAGGGCTTCAGCACCAGAGTGTGGCTGCGGCGCACTGAGTGATTTCAACAACTCTCGCAACAACCTGAACGCCTGGGCAATATAATGTTGGAACTGAAAAGGGTTGGATGCACCCAACGGGTCGCCGGGCAATCCAGGCGTCCTTGGAAACTGCGCCGTCCAAACCTCCCAGTCACCGGTATAAGTCTTGTCCGTAACCGACACCCAGTCATCCATAGCAAAGGCATCTTCGAAGGTTGCGATCGGACACTCAAGCGGGTCACGATCAAGTTCCGTGTAACAGTCCCGGATCAATCCAAACGCATTTTCATAAAAGCCTAACCAAAGGTGTAGGCCGTGCTCTTCGATGCGTCCATGGACGCCGCGACTCGAGGCCCCCTTCCCACCCAGGCGCCAACCCATTTGATACAGGGTGACGTCAAAACGACCTTCATGTTTCGGGTGACTAAGCTCGAGCGCTGATGACACGCCAGCACAACCGCCGCCTACGATCACGACACGTTCTTGACTGGATTTGGAAACCAAGTGGATGCCTTTCTATTGATGATAGTGGTGCTGAAAATGGTGTTACTGAAATAGTGTGGTGATTCTGACTAGGTAGTTCTGACCAAGCATTAAATCGCCTTGTCGGTGTGAAATCGAGAAGTATCCTCGTTATCTACCAACAGCCTTTGAAACTTCTTAATCGAAAGGTTCCAAAACACCTCTAAAAACTCCTAAAAACTCATAACAACCCACAACAACCCACAACAACCCGAGTAAGGGAGTGCTATCTCCCATTTGTCATTGCAAATAATTGTAACCGGCCCGAAACTCTATTTTTTATCCATAATAATCAACAGCTTGACAATCGCACTTTTTTTTCAAAAAACGGGGGAATAGTGAGATAATACCGCGCCGTATGTCACTCATCTGCGCGTACAAAAAAGACGTGAAAACCCAACAAATTGGTTTGAATAGTCAGGGTAGTAGACCTTTGTCTGAGTGGTCAAAAAATAATAACGCGCACCTTGCGACATGGATGGTCGAGATGACCATTACCGATCTGGGACTCAGCTTTGATGAGGCCCGGCGCCTTACCATGGGCGAGATAAATGAAAAGATCTCTGGCCCTAGATCTGGATCTGATTCAACGGACGCCGCGACCGACCAACACCTGATCACATTTTCAAAATTAGTTCGAATCTACAAACCCACTTGGTATCGCATTTCCTACGAAGAAGGGCAGGCTACGATTCGCACAGCGATGGGCCTTGCTTCAAATACGCTAATTGATCTAGCGGCGGCGGTTGATAAGGTAATGCTGTTTGAAGGGGATATTTTGACCCGGCATGGGTGAGGTAGCTAAGTCCATCGCGTGAAAGCGCGGCCAAACCAGCAAAACTGAACTTAGAGAAATTCACATAATCCTAAAAAACCACAGCTCAATCAAAGCAAGATGGATCGTTTCGTTCTCGGCCATTTAGGAGTCATCAATTCCAGAGTTCTAGAAACTGTCACTCAATAATAAGCTGGAGGCTGACAACTTCGCCATCCGGCTTGATCAATTCTATTTCGTAGTTCGCCGCAGGTAACGAACTCAGGACCAAATTTAGCAACGCCTGTTCATCTGCCGAAATCCCTTCTAGATAAACGACCGACTCACCATCTCTGCTAAGTCGAAAATCGGCTGTTTCTATTTGCATCCCGTAAGCGTCAATCGAAAGCATCACAGCCATATCAGCAGGCGCATAAACTTTTGCGACATCGGCACTTCGCGTGAACTCTACGTTTCTCCAAGCTACGGGCTGACCAGAAATGGGGTTCGCCTTCTCGCTTTCTGGCAAGAGAGCCACCGGAATTAAGAGTACGAGCGCGAGAGACACGGAATAAGTCCATGCCGGCTTCACAAGAAATTCATGGATTCGCTGTAACAGCGTTGAAGATGGCTCGCTCAGCAACAATGCAGATTCTGACCGTAAGGCGCCCCGCAGCGCTATCTGCTCTGATACGTGTTGCTGAAGCAAGGTGTTTTCGATTAATTCAATCTCGAAAGCATCGAGATCACCGTCGCTCAACCGACCAGCAAGATATTCATCAACACGCCCCATCATTTCGGGCGTCATGATGTCACCTGCTGCACGAACAATTTTTTAAATCGACCTCTTGCACGATTGATTACCCGGTCAAAGTGCGTGGCACTAAGATCCAGCGCCTCGCATATCACCGGCTTTGTTTGATCCTGTACGTAAAATCGATGCAGCACTTCGCGATCCCTGGCGATGTTCATCTCTGTTATCAGCGTCCGGACTTGCTTCCGGACCTGCTCCCTGTGCAGTTGCTCTTCAACTGGCTCATCTTCATTTGCCTTATCATCCGCAGTAGGCAATAACTCATTCTGGTTTTCCTTTTTTCGTAGCCAACCAATAAATTGATATTTGGCGGTTTGGTGTACAAAACTCGCGAGCTTAGCTGGCTCATCAATGCCGTCTGCTCGCAGTCTTGTGAGCACAATCATCAGAGTGTCCTGAGCGATGTCTTCCGCCCGCGCTCGATCGCCGAGCCTGCGTTCCAGCATAAGCAACACGCCCGGCTGAAAGCGGGTATAAAAAATCGCTTCCGCACGACTACTTCCGTTTTTTATCTCAGCAGCGAGAACTTCTAATGGAATATCTTCCGAATTCTCAAATGCCTGAGCACTGAATTCCTGCACGGTTGTCTATTTTTCCAGGTATTTCCGAAACTATAGCAAATGTGCTGATAAAGAGCTTCGTCATTAACAGACTGCTGCTAGTGCGGAAAACCCCTCAGCAAGCCAGGTAAGCGGCATCATTAGATTGCAGTCTTCTTCACCCGTAGGACAAGACCTTCACAAATACACTAGAGTCTATTTATCAAGCCCGCAGCCCGCGCCGCTGGAAAGACCTCAACTTGCGGTTCGTCAAAACAGACGATCTCCGGAACTAATTGTGTCCCAAGACCAACATCGGGTTGGGAAAGCAGGCTTGGTGCATGGCGAAGGAAGGAAGTTCAAACTCGACAAGAAGGAATTGTCGCAGTCATCGGCACCATGCATCTGATCTTAGAACATCATCTGTGACCGCAACCAACCTGACCACGCTCGAATTCCTCGCCACCGAAAGTGAGAGAAAGCAAGCACACGCAACACAACATTAGCTCTAAGCCTCAGTTACTCACCACCCCGTGTGGTTAACGATCTTATTACGGCCCGCAAAAGGAAGAACATGAGCACTCACGGACAAATCAATGCAACTGCCGCTTCAAATCGCTTTACAAAGCTATTCCCAAACCTACGACCAGCTGAATTCAAGAAAAGTGTTCTCGAAACCCTTTCGAAAGGGATGACCACCGAGGCAGGTAACGAGCGCACTAAATCAGACATTCCCGCTGGCTATACCTATTTTGGACAGTTTGTAGATCATGATGCTACACGGGACGCAAGCGGTGGATCTATCGCAACACCAATCCCGGCAACACAAATCCCGGTTCAACTCTCAACACCGAGCTTAGATTTGAACAGCTTGTACGGAGACGATTCCGATTATCTCAATCAGCTTGGCAAATTCACACTAAAGCAAACGAACCCAACGACCGAGCCACGCCGGGCAGATCTGGAAAGAAACGTGAATGGCCGCGCGAGAATTGCGGATTCACGAAATGAAGACAATCTTGTAGTAATGCACTTCCACATTTTGTTCCAGCAGTTGCACAATAAGATTTTTGATTTAGAACCGATTGACGAAACCCAAAAGAAAGCAGAGGAAGTGAAAAAGAAAGTCATCTACCTCTATCAACACATCATCCTGCACGACTTCTTACCTCGAATCATTGACGAGGACGTGTACAAGTCCGTCATATTAAGTGACAACTCTATGATTTTTCGCCGAGAACCCAGCGAGTCGCCAACGATGCCGGTTGAGTTCAGCGGCGCTGCGTACAGATTCGGACATAGCATGGTTCGCGAGAGATACCATTGGAACAAACATTTCGACAACGTAAAAAACATTCATTTACTAAAAAAAACTGGTATTTGCGGCCACTTAGGCGGCAAGACACAACACGACAATCCATGGTACATCGATTGGGATCAGTTCGTCCCGGGTACTGCCGCAACAGATTTCAACAAAGCAAACTTGATCAACACAAAACTCGCGAGTTCACTCGGAAAACTCCCGCACTCCGGCGGAGGTAACCTTGCCTATAGGAACATGGCCAGAGGCGTTTCTTACGGACTGCCTTCAGGACAAGAGATGCAAAAAGAAATCGCACGGACAGTACGCTTAAATTCACCTCTAACAACCACGACAATTCTGTCATCGCTAACCCACGGACAAAAAGGTTTCTTTGAGTCCAACGGACTTCACAATGTAACGCCCGCCTGGTACTACTTTCTTCTAGAAGCTCAAATTGCTAGATCAGGTAAATGCCTTGGGCCTGTCGCAAGTCAAATAGTCGCCGAAGTCTTGGTAAATTTGATCCGGTGTTCCAAACACTCGATTCTTCGGGAAAACTTCGATCCTACACAGAGCAATCTTAGCCATCTTCTGGATGGCAAGAAGCTGACTTTGCGTCATATCATTGACTACGCCTCAGACCACTACACAGGTCCCCTTTGCTAATGTCGCCAAGACTGTCGACGACCAAGAAAATGAGCAGATGACAAAAGGTCCTCTATATCTTCTGGTGGCGATATGGCTATTTGTTCCGCCAATCGTAAACGCGAAAACAGTGACTATCAGCGTGGACGAAAACTCAGCGCTGCGCTTCGAAGAACGCGCTGATGACTACATCTATACGATTAATTACGGGAGGGGTGATTTCCGCTTTGATCTGCCACACGTCAATTTCCTAGTGGCTATTCCGAATTACAGAGGAGCAGTCACCATTACCGCTACGACTCGCGGAGTGGTATCGCACAACACCGGGGTGACTGTTTCGACCGAACAGAAGTCCAAGTCCGAAATCGATTATCTAACAATATTCTGGGAACTTGGCATTGCGTATGGCGAAGGAGACACGAATGGCCTATACCTCTTAGTCACGAAACTCGCCGACGATAGTTACGCGGCAAAGAATGTTGATACGCTACTAAATATTGCGAAACTACACCTGCTGTTTAGAGATCTTAAATCCGCCGAGCAAGCGGTTGAACAGGTGCTACACAATAAGTTGGCCAAAAAAACTGACAAATTGCATGCGCTACTAATTAGATCAAGAACTCAACTAGATCGAGGCAAACAAGGAGACAGGATTCAGTCACTTGAATCTACCCTGAAGCTTTTGGAAGCCGGCGACGATCCAGTTGAGCAAAAATGGAAAGCGATAATCTGGAGCGAAATCTGCGATGCACGAATATTCTTAGGTGAATCAGTTGAGGCAAAGAAGTGTTTTATCAGAGCTCACCAACTGGCTGAACAATGGCCTGACGTGCTCGCCCGAGTCTGGAACAACCAGGGCGGATATTCAGCCGAAATTCTCAACAACCTCGATGAATCCCTAGAACAATTCGATAAGTCTGAGAAGTTATATAACGATATCGGTCAAAGCTTAGGACAAGCACGTGCGCTGTACAATCGAGGATATGTGCTGAGAAAAAAAGGTAATTACCACGAAGCCTTGGCCTCTCTTTTCTCCGCTCTAGACCACATAAAAGGAGCACATAACCCATCATTAGAGGGCAATATTATCGCTGCCATCGGTGGTGTTTACGTACTACTCGAAAACTATTTGCACGCTCAACAATTTTTAGAGAACGCACTTAGCCAGCTACGCGCTGGTGTACCCGACAGGACCATTTACGCCATGAAATCTAGCCTCGGAGATGCGAAAAGGAATCTCGATGATGCTGAAAGTGCACTTAAAATGCACAAGGAATATATTAATCACCATGAAAAAGTGGTCAAAACGAAACAAAAATGGCGCCTTGGACTCGCATACTTAAACATGGCTGCGGACTACATAGTGCTCGAAAAGTTCGATGAAGCGGAAGAGAGCAGCGCAAGAGGGCTTGACCTGTTGAAGAACGAGAAAGAAGAGTATCAGGGAGCCGCTATGCTAAGCGCGGCCAGGGTTCAGTTCCTACAGGAAAAATACTCTTCAGCGTTACAGTCAGCAACACTATCACGCACATTGCTCGAGCAAGGACGCCATACGCTTCCCAAACAGGTTCAAGCAATCAGTTTACAGCTGGCTGCGAGTTACAAACTCCAGCAATGGGATAACGCAGAATACTTCGGCGAAGAAGCAGTCGGTCTTGCAAGGCGATTGGTTGAGAACATGCCAATGTCTGAAACGAGGCATTACTTTAGGAGTACTTTGAACCATGTTTACGCCAATCTTGCCGACGTCTACATACAACGCTATTTCACAGATCGACAAGAGAAACACTTACGAACCGCAGTCAACATGCTAGAACGAAGTCGTATTGGCGACAGGCGAGGTCTTTCAATATCCAAGACCAACAACGCACTAGAGCAAGAACTTACCGTTGCGCATGCCAATGGCGACGATATAACCGCGGCGAGTCAGCGCGTTGCACTTGATCGAAGAAGATTTAGCAGCGATACAACTACACTCTCAAATTCAGAGCAGCAGGAGGATGCTGGTCCGAATGATATTCAAGACGATGAACTAATTATCGACTACGTATTTAGCGAAAACTCTGGTTATCGACTAGTCATTTCTTCAAATAGGATTGAGGTCACAGAGACGAGAAAGCAACAGTTAATCGACGAAGACATCAGAGAGTTACTAGACTCAATCGCGCGAAGACAGTTCAACTATGACCTCGCACAAAAATTGGGCCACGAATTAATCGGGCCCATCGATCTTAACTACCACGGCATAACACGATTACAAATCAGACCTGTTGGGACAATTAACCATCTTCCGGTAGCCGCTCTCGATCTGGGGGCTTCGTCGAATGGAAGATACCGCCCCCTGGCAGCTGACTACGCGATCGTGATGCGAGTAGGAAAGATTACAAACAATTTTAAGCAAGACTACAGAAACGCCAACATTACAGTCGTAACCACAGAAAACGAATCAGTGGTGCCAGATCTTGTTCCAGCAGGAGATAAGGAACGAGTCTGGGTGAATGAACTCACCCCATTACCCTGGGCTGATGCGGAAGTTAAGTTTTTATCAAAACTATTCTCAGATAACAGGGCGAAGGTTCTATCAGGCTCGTTAGCAACCTTAGATAACGTCGTTCACAATCCTCGATCCGATATCATGCACTTCGCCACACATGGATACATTTCCCCAATTGACCCTGATCTCGTTGGGCTAATACTCATGGCCAAAGGCTTAAATAAGCCCGCATTTATCGGTTGGCGATCGTTTTCTGGCCTGATGTACTCGCCAGACTTTGTTTATCTCAACGGTTGCCAAACCGGAAGAGGACAGATCATTAACGGAGAGGGGGTGTTCGGTTTAGTACTCGCTTTCATGCATAGCGGGACTAAAGATGTACTCGCCACCAAGTGGAATGTTTCCGACAGAGCTTCCTTTGAACTCACAAAGGTTTTCTATGAGAACTTGCTACAGGGCATCTCGATACCGGTAGCACTGCAGACAGCACAGCTTCACCTTTTCAATCAGCAAAGATTTCGAGATCCATACTTCTGGGCGAGCCACGCCCATTATTCAACCCAATGATAAAAGGAGATTAGTATGACACTTGCGCAATACCTGGCGGAACAACCGAAAACAGTCAAACGAGTGCCTGACGATGTTCATGATAAGACTTATTACCCCGAGGCCGGAACGATTCTTGAGCTAAATCTTGGCACCAACGGCGTCTACACGTTAAATAAAGTTAGCGCCCCATCCGACCCCGATTTCCCTGATGAGTGGCAGGGCGCGGAGTTCATCTACCTGCCTACAGACTCAAAGGTCGACCCCGTAATCGGAAACCATGATTATCGGGGTCAAGAGAGGCTTTTTGGGGTGCTTAAGTTAAAAGGGGAAGACTTTTTTGTTTGGTTTTATATAGATGCAGCGGATGGACACTGTTGGTGCGCTGCACGCAATACGCTAATTACCGTGCAGAAAAATGGCGGATGGAAATTTGATCCTTAACCTAAAAGGCATCTAGAGCCCGAAACCCACGGCCCCATCCTCGAGGGTAAAAAAATTGCCCTCGAGAACAAAAACCTAGAATTGAAGGGACGCCTTCAATTTTCTATAAAACATTTGGTCCTGACCAAAATATTTCGTTCACAGATAATTCCTAAACTTTGGAACCAACCGTCAACCAAAAAACCAACAACATGTGGACACCGTAATTCTCGCCATACACGGTTCCATTTCTTCAGAATAAACCATATTTAGCGAACCTTGTTCTACAGAGTAAGTAAGCAAGGAGATCGCAGGTCACGGACAAAGCCACGCTATACCCGCCAAGCTATCAACATTCCGCGATCCACCCTTTGACAACCCACCCCCCTGAGCAAGTCATGAGATGCGTTCCTCCAATGGTGTAGTGGTCGGGCTATAAGGCAGATGATCGCCGGATTGAAGACAAGCTGCAGACGCCTCACACTCGCTATCTGACTCTAGGCGATACGGCTAACGTGCGGCAAAGAAACTATGGCGAAATCTTAAAACAATCCATGGCGCAGATAGCGTTGAATTCATCCCGTCCAGCAAGATCAAGGGACCAAAATTGGAGGCTGAAAACTTGCGAGCACGGTTCAAAGAACGGGCAGGCGATCAAGTGTAAGGACCTACATTCGCTCGGGTACTTTACCCGGACCCGTTACACTGACCCCACAAATTCATAAGTCCAGCCCGCCCAAGATCGAACATTTTCGCGAAAGTCCTGAAAAGTGTACGTCCCATTGCTGCCTCAATGCACACGGTTCGCTCTCTCTTGAATAATCCGCTCAAGACCCTTCACATTCCTCATCGCTGAAACCAATTTTTCAGTTCTTCCAAGATCAACCAGCGCTGACAAAAGCACGATCCGAGATTCCCGTTCGTTATGAGTCTTCGAATTTGAGCCAGGAAGTGGGTGGGCTAGTGTCACTTCACCCCGCAGGAAATCTGAAATTGCTGCCGCGTTGACCGGACCGGCACTCTTGATGTGTTGGAATGGAACTCCCGGCACTTCAGGGTTTTGGTGGCAGCCGCTACAGGTGTTGAATGCAACGACCATCCGGGCTCGCTCGTCTGCACCCGTTGCCTGCCAGCGTGTGGGCGTGGGCGCTATAGCGGACAACATATTTCCGGGAATTTCGTGGCGTCCAGAAAGGATTAAGGCTTCATTGTCGATGACAAAATCACGAAACTGCGCTGAGTCATTGAATGAGACATCAGGCGTCTGCGCGACAGCGGCCTGAGCCAGTCGATCGCCTTCAAGGTGAAACTCTCTCAAATCCCAACGGCCAAAAAGGTGATTCGTTCTTACCTGGTTTAGGCTAAGACCCGAGGCATATTCGCTCGTGATTTTAACCAGTTCTGAAAGGTATTCAGTGTCTGTCAGCCCGGGTTCACCCAACGCATGCCAGCTTGCCGCCCAACTACCTAAATCCATGGTGATGTCGTTCGAACGTCTGGGCAAACCATATTCAAATATGATCGTGAAACTACCTTGGCGTTTAAGTCCATAGACCAGGCGGCCTTCACCCATATCTATAGGCGTGACGTTGTCGTCGAAACGCGTCAAGTCGATGCGATTAACTACCGCAAGAAGTTCAAACCCATCATTGTCCCAAGCCTCTCGCAAACGCGCAGTTGCCGCAGGTATCGCATCTGTTTTATGACCATTGCTGAGCACCTGTTCCGATGCCCACAACTGAAACCAAGCTTCCGCGAACTCATCCACATCGCCGCCTTCAGGTACCAACGCTGTTACCACCTCTTTAAAATGAAGCGGTTGTCCGACACCGACTAGGGATTCATCCCGCACGATTTCTGGACGAATAATCACTAGTTCATCCCCAAAATCGACTGGATGAGCCGCTTTCCTTACATTTAACTCAAGTATTCTGTTGTCAATACCAGCCGAGTTACTCGCAGATATTGGAATACTGAAATCACCCGCATCGGCAGGTTGTCCGCTAATTACATGCCCAGAAAGGCGTAGTCCTTCCTGCGGTGGTAAGTCCGCGTTGAAGGTTTCTGGGTTGTTTGTAGCCTCAATAGCATAGCTGTAGGTTTCACCTACTCTTGCATCATCTTGTAAACGCGACGTGATCACAGGCGCACAAGCATCAAGTATGACGATAATAGTTATTAGTAATAATCCTAGACGGAACATGGTTCTCCTCATTAGTCTACATCTGACAACAAGAGAACTGTTGCACGCCCTAAAATCCTCTCACTAGATAATCGATCAATCGAGTCAAAGCGGTCTTGAAAAATTCGGGCGTCTACAATTAAGATACTTGCAAGGATGTTACTTCTGAATAAAACCTAACGCGCCAACAGATCCAATCGTCGTGTCTAAAAGGTGGGGACGCCAAGCACTCATCCTTTTAGTCGTAAAAAAGTGGCCTAGTAGAAATCACCATAGTGCTTTAAAGGCAATAACGGAACGATGAGCTTCTCGAAGCCTGCCGAGTATACGACCAGCAATCCCGCGCAGATATACCCTACAAAGTTGACGTCATTTGAAAACGCGATGGTCAGGATCAGCCCCAATAATGCCGGTATGCCCGTCCAGCAAACAATATCGAGTTCAATTACCTTGCGGCAATAGCTGCACTGGGCTCCGCGAGGGAGTTCCGCTACCTCGAGTTTGCCTTGTTCACATAGAGGGCATGCTCTTGTTTTTTGCTGCATGTAATAGATGATCAGGTCGCAAGACCTGATCATAACTCAGGCCACTACTTGTCGCTGAACGAAGCGGCAGCAGAGTAAACGCCATAGATTGACATTGTCCTTGTGAAAAAATAGCCGCCTACGGTCCTTACGCCCGAGTGTGCGGCAAAACTCCCAAGCGCCGCTAGTATCGGTAGTATGCCGCCGTTGACAGACTTCATTTCTTGCGGGGTAAGTTCTTTCATTGTATCGCTCATCCGTTTCTCCTAGTGAAATTTAGTTAGCTAACCGAAAAGCCAGCCCATTCATTAGAGCCCAGAGCCACTCTGAGCGTCTGGTGGCGAGTTCGTCTTCTTTTGTAGGTCAATTCCCACTAGCTTCGTAATCCTGATCACCTGACCCATTTTGGATATCCCAATAAAAATAGTTAGATTCCCCAAATTAAATAGATTGAACAATACACGCGCAATTTCTATAAATGTTTCCGAAACTAGCGACGTCCTAGTAATGACAATTTTCGACCAAATTTGCAGCTCACATCTGTGTCGCCGCGCTTGTTTCAGAGGACAACAAAGCAGGATTCTCAAACATTGGTACCCAAGTCGATGTTTCGGCTCCCAGCGTAAACATTCCGACCGCTCCTGGTGGTTACGAATATTCGAACGGTAACCCGATGGCTTTGCGACGCGTAGCCGTCTTCTGCGTGTCAATCTGGTCGGCCAATCCATCCCTGTCCAACAAACACGTTCGGTCGATACTCGAGGGAACTTGTGAGGGTATAGCCGACAAAAATCCTAGACTGGAGGGGAAACTCCGCCGCGGCAGGGTTAAAGCTGCCGCCGTGCAATGGGCGCGACAAACTGGAATTATAGGAGTGACACTAAATATCCACGAGTCCCGCTTTTCACTAGGGACTACGGACAGATGGCACTGGCAACAAACTCTCACGTTTCTAGTCCACACAAAGCGCCTGACGCCTCAAGCAATTGTTCAAAATGGCTGCGTAAAGAGTGTGTCACGTAGGTTTGGTCCCTTGATTAAAATTCAGTATGGTCCCAGGCGACAACTCTCGAGGTGGCGACGCCACGCGATTGCTTTGAAGAGGAGATTCCTGCGGCCCCGACGCATCCTAATCAACTATTAGATATCCAAAAAAGTATCAGGCGGTTACGCACGATTGAGGACAAATCCAACACCATCAAAGAAAAACCGGGAAAGGTTTCCCGTAGGGGGGAAGTCGAATGATAGAAGCCGAAATTGAACCAAAGAAAGCCCACCTACTTACGTAACCGGGGTTTTACTTAATCAATGTCTGACAAACGCTAGGCGCACCGGCCTCCTCACACAAAGTTTCCCTGTGAGAACTGAAATAGTAGAGCCATAGATAAAAACCCCCTGCTCGCTTACACAAACCGGGGTTTCACAATTGATGCCTGCCAATCGCCGAGCGCGCCCGTGTCCTTACTCATAGTTCCCATGTACAGAGTGGAATAGTACAGAGTGGAATAGTACAGAGTGGAATAGTACAGACACAAAAAAGCCCCAGTCGCTTACGCAACTGGGGCTTCTTTAAATCAATGCCTGACAATGTCCTACTCTCACATGGGAACCCCCACACTACCATCGGCGCTAAGCAGTTTCACTTCTGAGTTCGGGATGGGATCAGGTGGTACCTACTCGCTATGTTCATCAGGCAAACTGGTGTAGCTCGAACTGCCGTCGGCACGTACGAACTTCAACTGTTGCCATCTGGTCGTTAAACCAGACAACGAATTACTTTAAAAAGAGACAAGTGATTTAGTCTCCCCGACGTACTAATACGGCGGGGTCATAATGACATCCTAGTTCAGATAGAGCTTCATTACACACATTCGAGTGGACGTGAATGCGCTAAATACTTCTATCGTTCTATCTTACTACTTTCGATTTATTTCAAGGTCTTATCCAATATAACTCTTACAGCCAACCCTAAGGTCGGTCGCTCAAATTATATGATCAAGCCTCACGAGCAATTAGTACTGGTTAGCTCAACGCCTCACAGCGCTTACACACCCAGCCTATCAACGTCGTAGTCTTCGACGGCTCTTAAGGGGACTCGAAGTCCCAGTGAGAACTAATCTTGAGGGGGGCTTCCCGCTTAGATGCTTTCAGCGGTTATCCTTTCCGAACGTAGCTACCCGGCAATGCAATTGGCATCACAACCGGAACACCAGAGGTTCGTCCACTCCGG
>JBLIIB010000056.1:0-15831 GCA_047634795.1 Candidatus Azotimanducaceae bacterium
AAAATGAGAGTGACTGACCAAGTGATTGAGACATGGGCAGTGAACTTCATCTCGCTGGTAGCAAAAGTACTTAAGAGTGCGGACAAAGATGGCGAGATCAATCTCGCAGAGTTGGATTTAACGCCTGATCGGGCAGCCCGGTATCTTGTTTTGTGCGCACGCGGATTAAAAACATCGGGAAGTGTCCCGCTGAAGCCCGAAGAATACAGAAATAGAATCAGGACCCTCATCAAAATTAATATTCTTGGGTTAGGTGTTACGAATTTACCGCGCTCTTGATAGGCAAAAGGTTGAAGAGAAAAAGTTGCAGAGAAAAAGGCCAGAAGGAAAGGAATGTCATTGAAGACTCGCCCCCGATATCCAATGGCTCTCCAGCGAAAAAAAAGAATTGAAGACAGATCTATGGCGGCGCATCAGGCTTGATCAATTCATCGCCGGATAACTGCACGAACTGTCACTCACTGGGCTATTAATGACTGAGAATGGATGACCGAGGAATGACGAAGGAGCAATCTGGTGCAGACAACAAACCGAGATATCCAACAGGTCATCTGAATTTAAGGGATAGTGTCTTGTTTGTGATGGGGGCACCTGGATGGCAGATTACTGCTTCCATCGTTGTGTCAATTGGCATCTATTTCTATCTGCCGCCGGAAGGGGCCGGGTTGGATGTGCAGGTTTCGGAAGAGATATTCCTTGGCGTCCTTACGGCCTACGGCCTGGCGCGACTGATTGGCGGTGTGATTGATTCTCTGGCCGACCCCATCGTTGGTCACCTTTCCGACACATCACGTTCGCGATTCGGTAGGCGGCGCTTATATTTGATCTTGGGTATCTCTCCTATGGTCTTCACGCCAGCGCTACTGTTCTTCCCCCCGGGGCAACCCGGCTCACATGAGGTCTTCGTCTACCTGACGGTTTTGCTTAGCCTTTACTACATTTTTTTTACTGTGTATGTCGCGCCGTACAACGCGTTGATTCCTGAGATCGCAAGAACAGACTCAGAAAGAGTAGAGCTCGCTCGCCTTCGTTCTGTTATCGGCGGCCCAATCATCATGACCTATGGAATCCTTTGGCTTGCGGGCATCAAGCTGTTTAAGACAATGGGAATGGATGCCGCGATGGCAATACAGGTTGTTGTCGTTATTTCCTGCTGTGTCCCTTTCGTTTTCTGCATGTGTCCGATCTTTGCCGTTAAAGGGCATGAGCTTGGTTTTAAACCGAATTCAATGGACATGAAAACGGCGCTAACAATCACACTGCGGAACAGACCATTTCTCATCTACCTATTCGCCCAGGTGATTTTGATTCTTGGCATTACCATGAGCGGGTCCGCAATTCCTTACTTTGCTCGCGTGATACTCGGACGGGATGAAGGGTTTGCGGCGATGCTGTCGCTGACAATGCTGCCCGGTATTCTGCTCGGTTTTGTAGTTATTCCTCATGTCGTTGCACGACTGGGTACTAAGAATACTTTGGTGATCAGCGTGTTGATTCTAGGCCTGGCGCATATCCCTTATGGCTTCTTGACGCCAAGCATACCCGGTGACAGTCATGATTTATTTAACCTAACACTTATCTTCAGCCTGTCTGCTTTTAAGGGGCTAGCCATAGCCGGCATGATGATTCTACCCACTGTAATACTTGGTCAGTTGATCGATCTCGATCACGCGCGAACCGGTTTCGGCCGGTCTGCGATGTACTACGGCGTTCAGGGTTTGATGACAAAGTGGGTTTACGCAGCGTCTGCCGCGATTATGAGTTACCTCCTGTCTGCCTACGGGCGCAGCGCAGAAGAACCGCTTGGCGTGCTCTTGATTGGGCCGGTAGCAGGGACGCTATGTCTAATTTCTGCCGGGTTATATCTGTTCTATCCGGAGGAACAAGTTCGTCAGGAGGGGCGTGATCTCATTCCAGAGGGTAAAAATAGTTCGTAGGGGCAAAGTGTATCGAAAAACGTATGCCGGTATGCCAGTCAAGCACTGCGCAGGATTGCCTTCTAGGAATAACGTCGGCAAAGGTCAACGAGTTACTCGTCGGCAAGCACCTTTGTAGCCTCGTCTTCAATGGCTGTGCCTTTAAAGAAGTTGTGATTATTGTCGGCGTAGAGATGCACTGAATGTTCAAAGCCGAACTTTCGAAAGTCTTCCTCATTGAATAAACCCTCTTCAACCTGCTCGAAAGCCTCGGCCGCAGCATGGTCCATATCGGTCACATCCCAGTGACCAAGATCGAAGCTCATGATGGCTCGGACCTGCGCGCCCAGGGGGTTGATACGACGGTCAAAGGCAATGCTGGATAGAGGGTCGTCTGCCTCACAACCAAAGTAGAAATTAGGGATGAAACGATCGCGCAAATCTTCCTCTGACGTTACGTCCATGGCGGAAAAATCGTCCCGATGTTCGGGTTTTACGGTCTGCGGACCGACGTGGAGAGTAGGAGTCAATTGGTCGATTTTATCTACTACTTCGGTGGCGGCGTATTCCTGAAACAGTCGGTGAGCTTCATCGAGGTCGAGATTAGCGGGGTCCAAGTTTTGGAGACCTTCTGGATTACGTTTGTGCCAACGGCTGAAGAGGTCAGCATAAAGGCGAACACCGTTTTGAACGCCACCTTCAAGTAGTGCCACGCGCAGACTTGGAAAGCGTGCGGTAACACCGCCCATCACCAGGCTTTTAGCCAATACTTCGCCCGCTGCGGCAAAGTGGCCCATGTGATTGTACATATAGCTCGAAATCGAACTGCGATCATCAAAGCCCATACCGCCAGAGTGAGACGCAACAGAAAACCCTAATTCAATACATTTTGCCCAGACAGGATCATAGTCATACGCACTATCGATGCCAAAACTATCCAACCAGGTATGTGTCTTGGCGAGGTCCGGATGATTCTCAGCGGTTCGAGGAACGGGACGCTGTATGAAGGATGGGATCATGGCAACTTTGAGGCCCAGCGCGTGCGCGTGCTCAAGTTCTATCAAAGCTTCTGCGGGAGTTTCCATTGGAATCGCTGCAACCGGCGTCATTCGATCTGAAAACTCGCGGTAACCATCAGCGATATACTCATTGTAGGCATGGCAGGCAATCGCTCGATCTCCAGATCTGCCTTGTCCTAGAAACAGCCCCTGGGTTGGATATAGCACCATAAAATCGAGACCGAAATCTGGCATTCGTTCGTGATAAAGTTTTGGCAACATCGCCGTACAGCGATCCCGAGTATTGCGTGTTGGAAACGCCCACCACGGGCCGCGCATGGCGCGTTTATAAACTCTCTCTTCTTCTGTTAGGCCGTACCAGCCAGCTGATGTCATGCCGCGTTCTGTTCGAGTGGCTAAGTCATTCCCGCCTGCCGCTCGAACGTAATCGAGCAACAACGGGGTATATTCGATAATGTGACTATCACCGTCGATGAGGGGATGATCAATTTTCGAGCGGGCAATAGCTGCTTGTGTTGCCATGACGATTGTCTCCAGACTGATTAGGTTCAGAAAAACATCAGTTGGGTACGGTTGTCCAGTTTTAAAATTTCTGCCGGAGCACTTGGGGCGACACACGTTAAATATTGATTCTGGTTGGTGGAAGTTGAACGACTTTTCTCGATGAATTTCACTGCAATTAGTTTTTTTGCAGCTAGGTAAAACCCGTCAAACGAGTGTTCGTCAGTAGTCTTAGCGCACCAGGACTATTGTTAGCACCGTTTAGAGCACCGTTTGGAGCCCCGGTTATAACGACTATTTGCCAGAAGCCTTTATTAGAACTATCGACCAAGACAGTCGACTAGGACCATTTACTAAGACCATCTACTAAGGCTATCTATTAAGACCAGGGTCGTAACGCACGCCATTCGTCATCAGTTCCGAGTGCGGCGCTGTCTGCGTCATAGCTATACAGCCAGTGTTGTTGAGGCGAGAACCCGCCATCGAGTCGCGTGCCAGTGCTGCGGAACCGAGCATTGCGTGCTTCAACCTGCTCAGGCGTATCAACGTGATACCAGCCCTCGGCACTCCTTGATTGCTGAACCAGCAGGTTCGCCCTGTGAGATCGCAGTGATTCATAGTGAGTCAGTGCATCAATTGGTGAATCCCCGCGACGTTCGAGTGTGCGAGCCAATACCCAAGCATCCTCCAACGACTGGACTGCACCCTGCGCGTGATAAGGCAACATTGCGTGAGCTGCATCTCCCATTAACGCTATTCTGCCACTGATCCATGACGCAAGTGGTTCTCTGTCGTGAAGTGCGGTGACAAAAATAGTGGGTGTCGCTTCAATAATTTGTTTGGGGCGATCGTACCAGCCATCGAAAGCGGCCATCACGTCGTCCTTGGTTGCTGTCTGAGACCAGGATTCCCTCAGTGGGTCGTTTGTCCTTCCGAGGGCCAACCAGTTAAATTTCTTACCGCCTGACACGAAGTAGTAAACAAAGGAAAGGCGCGGTCCCATGTCGACATAGGCGGATACAGGAATCTGCAGATGAGCTATGGCATCGCTATCGATTACCCCGCGCCAGGTGGCATAGCCAGAATCTCGTGGGGTGCCGGGTTTAAATATTTGTTCGCGCACCAGTGAATGAATCCCATCGGCACCAATGACGACATCACCTTCAATTCGATCACCATCGGTTGTGATGACCCAGGCGCTTTGGTCGTTCTGTCCGACCAAAGCAACCCGGGTATTCATCATCAGTTTAGATGAATCAAGCGGCGCAGTCAGAAGGTCAATCAGATCGGAGCGGTGGGCGTGGTAGTACGCATGTCCATAGGTTGCTTTTACCATGGGTTGCAGCGGTGTTTTCAAGACGGTTTCGCCCGTATCCCACACGCTGTATTTGTGAAAGTCAGGCTCAGTACAAAACTGTTTAAGTTTTTCCCCCAGTCCAAGTTGATCGAGTACACGAACGCCGTTTGGGCTAAGTTGGATGCCCGCGCCTACAGTAGAAAAGGCATCGGCCTGTTCAATGAGTGTGTAGTCGATGCCCAGATGTGACAAAGACAATGCAAGCGTAGATCCGCCGATACCTGCACCAACAATAATAACTTTCATTTGACTACCCGACACTATTCACTTGGACGTTACTATATTGGTTTGATCAAACTAATAGCAATATAGACCTTCGTCAGAACCATCATGGCAACACTTTTTGGTAACACCTTCTTCCGCTGGTTTGTTTTTCAGCGCAATGATCAACGTGCCGGGTGCCTGCGCGGCCCGTGCTATTCCCATCGGGATCACGGCTTCTCTAGGCAATGCAAAGATTGCAAATGTTGATAGAAATCGGATGCGACCTGGCTCGTTTTTCGATCCTATACCGGGCTCGGTGGGGATGGCATCATCCTGTGCTGTGGTCTTGGGGGATGCCAATTAATAGCTTGGGTTCTTCTCTGGCACCTGCCCAGCGATATAGTGAACCAACGAGATGACAAGACAGGGAAGCCCATTGACTAAGCCAGACTATATGATTGTCGGTATCGACATTCATATTTCCGACTTGTTAATACAGTATCACAAAGGGGCGATGCTGCGCTTGCCCGAGTTGGGCTCCACTGTGCTGTCTGATGCTAACGACATCGAGCGCCTTCGAGGTGACTGGGCACCCGACCGACTGGTTCTCTTGAAGTTCTAATCACCGGGTGCGGCTCACGTCTTTTATGAGTCGTAAGGATACGCGCCTTACAAGGCCATGCTGGAAAGCTGTAGTCACTCAGATATCATGCTGATAGAGAGCCCTCTCGATGAAGGTGCGTCTTGAGGCCATCAGTCATTAGGCCATCAGCCATTAGATAATGAATCCTCACATTACTTGCTGGGATTCAATGACACTGCGAATCCAGGTAGGGTTAAAGAATATCAGGCGCAGGTGCCGCTGATCGCTGCGAAATAGGGCCTTGTTGTGTCACGCCTAGGTGACAAGTTTCAGGTGCTCCACGGCAGCTTCGACCGTCAGTCGATGATCCTGCTGCAATTCTTCTTAGAAGACACCTATCGCGAGTTCTGGTCAGACTGGGATTATCTGCCGATCAAGAAACGTAGAGAGGACAATGCCCAGGGTGAATACGTCGTGTTCTTAGGCGGTTTACTATCTGTGATGTGACGTGAAGTGATCTGTAATGATCGGTAGTGCGCTAACTGTTCTTAACAATATAAGCTCAACCTATCGTAGGACGTTCGTCAGTTACACGGGAACTGGCGAGTGAGCTCCACAAAAACTTAACCGGTAGCCCCAAGGCGTGAAGAAGAACTTCACGCCTTGGGGCGAAACCGCAAGAAAGTCGCTGCGACGATCAGTCCAGGCCTAGTTTTTTTAGTGCGTCCGGCATGCGCTTGGAATCTGCTTCCAATGCGGGACCTCGATCCTCGTCCTTGAGGAGACCCATAGTGTCCTTGCCCATTTTGTCGCTGTCGAGCATGATCCATTTCTCAGGCACAATCTCGATGATGACGCGCAATGGCGAATCTAGCCGTTTGACAAAATCGTTGGCCTGTTTTTCCTGTTCTGGCGTCAGCTTTCCGTTGGTTCCTGATCCATAGGGCCCTCGCGCCAGGGCCGGGTAGAACCACTTTTTCGTTTCCTCGTCATCGTGAATGATGGCTCTGCCCTTAACGGTGATTGCGCCGTTGGGTCCATCCGGTGCCGCCACGCCGCTGACGACAAGCGAACAGCGAGGATCGCGTCGAATAGCCGCAACGCGATGGCGATGAACGCCACAGGTAATCCAACCTCGTCCGTCTCGCCAGACAAACCCGTGAACTACGCCCACAGGCCAACCGTCTTTAGTTGACCAGTTGAAAACACACTCTCGAGCTTTGGACATCAGCTCTTCGCGCGTCACATCAGTGAATGGATAAATAGAAACTTGTTCGTGGTTTTCGTCAGACACAACGCCACCTCTTCTTTTTGTTATTACAGGATTCTTAATAGTACCTGAGACCTCACTCGATTTGCATCACCTTGGGTTTACAGTGGATTCACGGTGGTTTGGCAGAGGATTGACGATGAATTCTCTGGAATCGCCTGTCCTGAATTGCCCGTTTTGGGTTAGCGCTACGCGATACCAATGATCGAATACCCTATCAATGCCTAAGACTAACCACGCAACGGATTTATCTCACTGGCTTTACTATTTTTCGCTGATGGTGCTTGATAGGGATGACATTGCACTTGAAAAGGGTATTGCTATGGGATCTGGATTTGCTCAACTTGACCGAATTACCGCCGACATTCAGGCGAACGACCTTCAATGGGTAGAGGTTGCTGATGGGTCGTACTTCAAGGCACTAACGGTTCATGTGCCCACCCACACGGTGGCCTATGCATTCCGCATGGATCCGGGTGCGCCGGATTTTCCTTCGCACTTTCATATTTGTCGAGCCCTGTCTTTCACGACCAAGGGCTGGTTTGGCTACCGAGAGGGGTCCAACCGAGTGGACAACGGCATGTTTTCCTATGAGGCGCCAGGGTCATTTCATACGCCGTTCAGTGATTGTCCCGAGGGTTTTGAGGCGCGTGGTATTTTCGAAAGTGACAGTGAGGTCCTTTTGCAGAATCACGTGGAGCCGAACCCTAATAGTGATATTCTGGGTCTATTCACGGTTCAGGACTTCCTGGATATTGCCGCTCCGGAAACTCACGTTGTTCATGCAGATGGCAGCGTCACCGGAGACCCTCATTTTAAGTATGATTTTTCCGGGGGTATTGAAGCTCCCTAAATCAATCGCGTGGCTGCGGCAGCAGCGCAATCCTCTTCAGGTTTTATTTTCTCGTGAATATTTGCGATAAGCTTCACCCGCCAGATTAATGAATAGAGATAACAAGATGGAAGTCCACGGGTACTGCGATGAGAAGTTCTCCAGGGTTAGGGAAGAGTTTGAGAAAAACCTTTCTGAGCATGGTGATGAACGAAGCGTTAGTCTGTCGCGAACCCTTTATGAGGTTATTTAGGTGGACACGTATATGAGTAATCTTCGCGGGAGTATGGCGATCGTCGGCGCGGCGGACACTGAGGTGGGCAAGTTGCCTGGCAGGAGCCCAACCGAACTATGCGTAGAAGCGGCACTGCTTGCGCTCAAAGATGCCGGGATTGATAAATCCTCGATTGACGGTTTGATCACCTGCAATTCGTTCGCCGAACCGATCTTGTATCACGCAGAAGCCATCGCAGAATACTTGCAGATTTTCCCCGGTTTCTGCGCCACCGTGAATACCGGTGGCGGAACTACCCTGACGGTATTGCAGCAGGCAGCCGCAGCCATTCACTCTGGCATCGCCACAACAGTGATGATCAGTATGGCTGACAGCATGCGTAGTTTTATGAGCCGAGAGCAGGCCATGCTCGCGCAGTCTTCTACCGGCCATCCGCAGTTTGAACAACCCTTTGGGCCATCTGTGCCTGCTTACTATGCGTTGATTGGCCAGGCCCATATGGCGCAGTACGGTACGACGGCGGAGCAATACGCCGAAGTTGCTGTATCCTGCCGCGCCCACGCAGCGCGCAACCCAACCGCACAGATGCGTGACGAAATTAGTGTAGAAGATGTTGTGACGTCGCGGTTAATCGCAGACCCATTACATCTGCTGGATTGTTCCCTGGTATCCGACGGAGGATCGGCGCTCATTGTGACTTCCGCTGAGCGAGCTTCGGACTTTCCGCATCAACCTGTTTACATGCTGGGTATCGGAGAAGCGCATAGTCACGAACACATTAGCCAGGCCGCCAGTCTGACGACTTCGGCTGCCGTTGAATCAGGGCAGCGGGCTTATCAAATGGCTGGTCTCACACCCGCAGACATGAGCTTCGCGCAGCTCTACGATTGTTTTACGCCGACCGTTCTTATTGAATTGGAGGACTTAGGTTTTTGTGAAAAAGGCTCAGGTGGTGCGTATCTGCAATCAGGGGCAACCTATCCGGGCGGTATTCTGCCGGTGAACACTCACGGTGGTATGTTGTCACATTGTCACCCAGGTAATCCCGGAGCCATGTACGCGCTAACTGAAACCGTTTGGCAACTGCGAGGCACCGCGGGAATGCGACAAGTCAAAAATGCCGAGGTGGCGCTGGTACACGCCCAGGGCGGCATTATGTCTAGCCACGCAACCGCGATATTTGCGCGTGAGATTAGTTGATATGAGTAAAATCCTACCCCGACCGACTGACACCAGCGAGCCTTACTGGCAGGGATGCAGGGAGCGCGAACTGCGCTTGCAGAAATGTAATGCCTGCCAGCAGGTACAGTTTTATCCCAGAATCATGTGCAGTCTTTGCCAGCATCAATCGCTGGACTGGATTGTTGCAAGTGGCAGAGGTGAAATCGCGAGTTTTACGGTGGTACGGCGCGGCGTTTCCGAAGCCTATCCAACACCCTATATTGTTGCATTGATTGACCTTGAGGAAGGCCCGAGGATGATGAGCCATGTCGTTGGTGTGACATCTGATGCTGTCGCCGTCGGCGATGCCGTCAAGGTAGACTTTGAAGACTGGTCGGATGAAATAGTCATGCCGGTGTTTCGAGTCGTAACGGGTGATCAGCACTTATAGTGATTATCTTGCTGCGCCATGTCCCAAGCAGGCGACCGCAAAACCACCTTTACCTGATGTCATGAGTATCTTCTTGCACGCGCCAGCTTTCATCGCATTAAAGAAGCTAGCTTGACAATCTTTGTGGGAACTCCTGTGTTGAAGACTCAGCGCCGTCGCTAGCTACCAACACATTCAGGGTTCATACTGCAGACACGCAGATAACATGTGCTTTACACCACCGATGAACTTCAAAGACTATTACAAAATTCTCGGTGTTGAACCCGACGCCGATAAAAAGCAAATCAAAACAGCCTACAGAAAGTTAGCTCGAAAATATCACCCTGATGTCAGTAAGCAGGACGGCGCCGAAGCCAAGTTCAAGGAAGTTTCGGAAGCCTATGAAGTGCTAAAAGACGAGAAAAAGCGCGCGGAATACGATGATATTCGTCAATACGGTGCGCATAATCAACAATTCCAACCACCGTCTGACTGGCAGTCCGGACGCCAGCATAGAGCTGCAGGCAACACCCAGTATGAAGGTGGTTTTTCCGATTTCTTCTCGTCTGTTTTTGGCAGTCAGGCGGGACGGCGCAACAACCAATCAGGATTCGCTTTTAATGAAAGGGGCCGCGATATCGAAACTGACCTATCTATCGTGCTTGAAGACACCCTGGCAGATGCTTCAAAAACCATCACTTTTCGTCTGCCGTCACGTGGCGACGACGGTCGGGTAACAGAGGTGACTAAAACACTTAATGTAAAAATACCGTCCGGCGTAAGTGACGGCGAACGCATCCGACTAAAAGGGCAGGGTGCAGAAGGCGTTGGGAAAGGTGCAAAAGGTGATCTTTATTTACGCATTCGCCTACTACCTCATCCGCTTTTTGATCTCGAAGAGCGCAACCTGATTATCACGGTACCTTTGGCTCCCTGGGAAGCAGCATTGGGAGCAAAAGTAGAAGTCCCTACACTGACAGGCAAGATCAACTTAACAATCCCTGGCGACAGCCAGACCGGTCAACGCATGCGGATCAAAGGCAAGGGATTGGCGAAAAAAGATGGCTTCGGGGATCTCTATGCAGTCCTGAAGGTTGTGATGCCAAAAACGACAGATGATGAGATCAGACAGCACTGGGAGCAACTGGCCGATAAAGCAGGCTTTGACCCACGTGCGCAATGGAGTAACTCATAATGGCGAAACCGGAAATTCACTATTTTAGTTTTGAAGACCTATGTGATGTTACTGAACTTACCTCACATGTCGTCATTGAAGTGGTTGAGCACGGTATTGTAGAGCCTCGCGGTAATGACCCGGCATCCTGGGTTTTTGATGTCGATATGATTACTGTCACGAAAAAAGCAGTGAGATTACATCAGGATCTGGGCATTGACTGGACCGGCATCGCGCTGGCGATCAATCTGCTCGATGAGGTGGAATCGCTTCGGGTGGAAAATGAGAAGCTCAAACGTCGTCTGGAACGATTTGTTTCGGAATAAGTAAATCTGCGCGCGTCTTGTTATGTGCTGGAATATGAAAACTAAGTCATTATCGATCCGTAGCCCATCGCCATCGGTGACCGCGTCAAGATACAGTTCGAGAATAGTAAGAAGATATAACCATGCTGGTGTTTCAAGTGTTAATGGCTGACCGGGATCAATGGCCGATCTTTCCCTGAGGCAATCTTTCACCGCAGCGGGCGCCGGCTGGTCTTAGCAAGATCTTGGCGGATAAAGCCGATGTCGCCCTCTCGCAGCCAAGCGGTAATTTTTCACGGCCGCTTTTTCAATTTACTGGATATTCATTAAATGACCGTACCAGAAATGCTGACACATACTGAAGTCCCCTTCAGCCTTGAAGACATCAACAAGGAATGGCTGACAGAAGCGCTGCGGGAGAGCGGGATTATCGATGAGGAAAGCGTAGAAGAACTGTCTCTTCGTCATCTCGGCACGGAGGCAGGTTTCAACGGCGAAGTCGCGATACTCCAGTTACAATATTCTGATCCAAAAATTGATGCGCCTAGGTCGATGGTGCTGAAAATCCCAACGGTCTTAAAAAACCGAATTCTGGGCCAAACTATGGGTCTATATGAGAAAGAGATCCGCTTTTATCGTGACGTGCAACCTCTCCTGAACGTCCGCTCGCCATCGCACTACTACAGTGCCCTGAATGTCGCTGACGATCCAGATGTGGTGCTTGAGAGAATGGTCGGATTGAACAAATTGCCGATGTGGCTCCTCGCTTTTCTAACAAAATCGGTGAGCTGGCTCATAGGAAAAACGCCGCGTCGCTATGTGCTGCTAATTGAGGATATGAGCGGATATCGTATGGGCGACCAGATGGACTTGTGCAGCGACGAGGATATCCGGCGGATACTCCGCGCTATCGCCAGCCTTCACAGTCAGTTCTGGAAGAGTGAGGAGCTCGCCACGATGAGTTGGATCGCGCCAGTGACATCAACCAACAGAATTGTTCATATGATGTTTGGGCAATCCATCGGCAAGTTTTGTTCTGCCAACAAAGATCATCTCTCAGACAGGCAAATGCAATTAATCGATTGGGTGTCTGAAAACGGTATGGCGTTGACGGACAAACTGGGCGCAGAACCGGGGACCCTGCTACACGGGGATGTAAGACTGGACAACGTTTGCTTTGATGACACTAACCAGGAAGCACTTCTGTTCGACTGGCAAACGATGCAGCGAGGCCCTGCGGGTATGGATCTGGCGTACTTCCTGAGCGCCGCAGTTCCGGTAGAAGCAGACGAACCCTTGATCAACGAACTGATCGCGTTCTACCATGAGCAATTGCAGGCGAAGGGCGTCGAGATATCGTTAACCAGACTTCGCTGGCAATATGAGTTGGGTATGCTGGCGATGGTGCACCGGGTAATACCGACTTTGTATGGGGATCAGATGGATCTGGGCTCCGATCGTGGGGCTAAGCTGATGCAGCAATGGGTCGACAAAATATTATCCAAGCTGGAACACATAAAATTTGAGACCATCCTGGACGAAGTGCCTGCGTAGTATGAAAAAATATCTGGGGTCGGAATGAACGAGTCGGGGTTCATGGGGCGTTAAATTAAGCAGCATCCCCCTTTTAAACTAGTTGTGAATTTTTATTCTGAATCTACTGGTTTAAAAGATTGCTTTAGCGGATTGAATCAGGGAACAGGTTAGGTCAATAGAATCGGCTGATGGATTCACACTAGTCGCATCTGCAGTGTGTCCCCGCGAAACGCGATAACATCGCCATCAACAATCTTCTTTCGTCGCCGGGTCTCGATCTCGCCATTGACAGTCACCTGTCCGTCGCTGATCACTATTTTCGCCTCGCCGCCTGTGCCAACCAGTCCTTCGAATTTCAGGATCTTGTAGAGCTCAACGGGTTCTTTTGTGATTTCAACTGTTCGTGTCATGGGTTACCTGTGGCTTTCGATGTTAATAGTGAGTCTCACATTTCCGCGCACTCTGCAGAAGCGAGATCTTCGCTTAGGTCGCTATGATTTCCAAAAAAACCGTAGACCCTGAGTGGTTTAACCTTTGCCCTAACGCTTAAGAGTAGCTGGTGAAAGGCCTAATCTGGGCAGTAAGAGCCAGAAAGATCAGGCCCAGTCTTTCGACTGGGCCGCAGTGTAACCGAAACCGGACCTATCCCGAACTTTGTTGCGGAGCGTGTTGCGGAGAGCTATGACCGTCTGTCACTAACGCTAAAAGAGTTAACTAAATAAAGAGCCTGACGTTGAATCGCTGCTCGCTTCAGTTTTACAAACGAGTAATGCGGAACACAGGGATGTCTCGTGGGGCTGCAGATTCCATATAACCAGCAAAGGTCTTGTTGTTGGAAGCCGTTTTCTCACAGGCTTCTTGTGCTTCACCGGCAGACATTTCTGCGATCTGAGTAGCAAATTTTTCGGTACCTACTTCAACATTAATGTGCGGATTTGCGCGCAGGTTGTGTACCCAGGCCGGGTCGTCCTTGGCGCCAGCGAAAGAACCAAACAGCAGCATTTCACCCCCTTTCTTGAGGGTCAATACCAGCGGCACCAGAAGCGTTTTGCCAGACTTTCTACCGATGGTTTGCAGGATAATCATCGGCATGCCTGCAAACATGGCGACCTTGCCTTCGTTCGCTCTGAATTCTTCGATGATCTTTTCGTTAAACGCGATATTTTCTTTGTTCATAGTTTCTTTTGTGCCCTTTTTTTTGTCGTACCATGTTCACGATGTTTTGACCGTCAGCTTAGGCAGATCATATGGGTTCTCGTATTTATACGCTCCGGTAATGTTAACGGAATCTCGCAACAAGTATAACGCGTTTTATATCTTCAGCGACTTTTTGAGAGGGCTGAATTTCGGCCATCAACCAGGCCACAATGAGAAGTCGCCCTCGATTAGTCTCATGGACTTTCGGCGTGATGCCAGTGGCTGGTGTTTCCTGTGGATAGCCGGGGGGGCTGGAGAATTCGGGTGGACGGTTTAATGAAGAAATGCGCCAATCCTGCTCTGGCGCATTTATTTTGTTTCCTTCGATCCGTTCAAATCAGCTTGTTTGAACAATACCGTCCGAATCGAGGCGCAATGTCATGTCGAAGATTTTCCAGCCTTCGGTTGTACGCCGTGTTTTTGAGATATAGGTGCCTAGGAAGTAGTAGACAGTGAGATCTGGGTTTTTGTGCCATGCGTTGAGATAACTTTCCATCCGGGCTTCGTCGCCATCAACTTCAGTAAGTTGGGTGCCTATAAGATGCTGGGTGCCCGTATAGTCTTTCAGAGCATTACGACAGACGTCGGCCCAGACGTCTGGGCCTTTGGCTACAAAAGGTTCATCAAAGGTATTCGATGTGCGGATATCAACATCGTCCGTGTAGATATGACGGTAGATCTCTCTGCCCTCGTTAAATGCTTCTTCTGTGCCCCGTCCTATTAAGTCCGTTGCCTTTGCATACAGTCGTTGAAGTGTTTCAATCTCGTGCTTATCAGCCACGATAGCTAATCGATTTTCAGACATAGCGCCTAACCTTTTTTATTTTTAGTGACTGCATCATAGCGAATTTTTCGCGCCACGCAGAAGTTGTGGTGCAGGTTCACCGTGGCCCCTGTGATTTGACGAATATGACTAGGCTATACTGCCAGCATCACAAATTGAGCGAGGGTTTTCGAAGATGCAGCTAGCAGGTAAACGAATTATTGTGACGGGATCAGCCCGTGGTATGGGAGCAGCAACCTTACGAGCATACGTTCGTGAAGGTGCCCACGTTATTGGCATGGATGTTACCGATGAAGCAGGGGCAGAAGTTTCCTTTGAAGCAACTAAAATGGGCCCTGGTAAGGCGGGCTATATGCACGTTGATGTTTCCGATAAAAACAGTGTAGAAACAGTTTTCGCTAATGCTGTGGCAGAAATGGGTGGACTCGATGCTCTAGCGCATCCTGCTGCGATTCAGCGCGCATCTGATGCCAGTGATGTCACCGTCGAAGATTGGGACCTTATGTTTGCGGTTAACGTGCGTGGCACTATGTTAACCAACCAGGCTGCAGCTCTTCATATGAAAGATTCGGGCGGTGGTTCAATTCTAAATTTCGGTTCTATCTCGGGACAAAGACCAGAACCCGGCGCCGCTGCCTATTCTGCTTCGAAGGGGGCTGTTCACTCCTGGACGCGAACGGCTGCGGGTACCTGGGGGAAAGATAATATTCGAGTGAACGCGATTCTTCCTGCGATGGCAACGCCGATGTACAAGGAAGCGATGGTGCGCATGACCGAAGATCAGAAAACAGCGAGCTTCTGGCAAAACCATCAGTCAATCGCGATGGGTCAGAAATACGGTGACCCTGACGATGATTTGGGGCCCGTGATGGTGTTCCTTGTGAGCGATGGGTCGCGCTTTATCACCGGTCAGATGATCCCTGTCGACGGTGGGCAAACGAACGTTAAGTAGGCACTTTCACTTAGTTGAGAGACCCGATAGAGGGTCTCTCAACTAAGTTCAGGGTGCTCCTTTCGGGTCAGAATTGCGCCTACTTTTTTTGCCAGTTGCTACCAGACTGCCGAACAAAATGTCCGGATTGCGTTCGATCAAATGCTTTGCGCGCAGCAAGCTTCTCAACATCGTCTACTTCGATGTTATTGGCCTGCGCAATTCGTTCGTACTCTTCCAGGCGTTTCTCATTCACGGTGCTGATGAGTGTTCTTATTTCTCGCGAGGGGGCGTCAACTACCGCGGATAAGTAACCGGTTGAGTCCTCACCGACAAGTCCTCGGGCTTTGGCGTCGTCCAGTGCCATATCCGCGATTGCAAACGAAGTGGCAAGTA
>JBLIIB010000057.1:0-15759 GCA_047634795.1 Candidatus Azotimanducaceae bacterium
AATGACGCTGAATCGTCCGATTGGGAGGCGCAAGCGGGCACTTGAATAAGCGCTGCAAAGCCCTTCGGTGGCTGCTATGATCGAGCGATAAAGAAAAACAAAGGAAGCTTTGATTAAGGTCTATTGGCGCGGGAAGGCCTAGTCCATTACAGCGTTCGGACCGCACCCAAACGCGTGCGCCCCAGCCGGTACGCCGGACTGCTTGTGCTGGACCGAGCGTCCCCACACAAATACCCATTTAATCAGAGCTTCCCTAACAATCTAAAATTCGGGAGTGGAAATGGACCTCGTTGGCATGAGTGGCGCACTAGTCTTAGGCATTGTCATAGGCTACGTTCTAGCGACAGTGATGGGCGGCAAGAAGAACCAATCCCCTGCTAGCGAGGACATCGCACCCCCCAAGCTCGATTGGTGGACGGTAAGGCAAACCCTGACCGGAACACAGTTACAAATCTTGCAACACATGGAATCAAAGATAGAAGTCTCTATTACCGGTCTACAGGAAAAGTTTTCATTCATTCCGGACCGTGAACTCTACTACCGACTAGAACAAATCGTGCTGATGAATTTCCTTGTCCGAGAGCGCAAAGAAGGCGAAGTTTTTTACGTCCTGAACCCCGACTACTCTGGCACTGTCGAAGATGACAAAACCATCATGTTAGCGAGCGAGTAGCGGCTCTTTTGTTTAGCTGTCGTTTGCGTTTTACCTAACGCTTACCTAGCGTTGACCTAACGCTCACTTTTTCCTGGTCTTGGATTCCGCGCTTGGATTCAGCAAAAATGCTTCGTTAACACAGTTTTCTAGCCGCCCGACTCGAAGATACGCTTGGCTCTCACATCATAGAGACTTTGCGGGGGTTAAAACGCGCAATGCGGTGCGATAAGCACACGATCTTTGATCCACTCTCCCTCTCTGCGCCAAGCCTGAATCAGAGACCGATCCATATTCGATGGCTCTTCGGGCATCACATCAATACCTATGCTATCGAATTGAACAGCCTGCAAACCCCGATATATCGCAACAATATCTGCAACCTCTCCCCTTGTGACATTGATGAGCACCAGGCCCGGTTGGCATGCGCGAGTTCCGTCACTGAGCGGTACGTGTAACTTGACGATGTGTGATGCTGAAAAGAGCGCCTCAAGACTATCTCTACCTAGGGTGTTCAGCGCCAGATCAGAACCGTTGGACACGTATGGATCAAAGAATGGAACCTCCATACCGAAAGCCTTGCAGCGCAGGCCCCTAGCAGCACGCATTCGCCCAAGACCAACGATTCCCACCTTCGCCGCCGACAGTCTGAGCGCATTGGAGTTATCACGTTGATTCCATTCCTTGGGCGCGGCGCGAAGCCGGCTGTCCCAGCGATTGATGCCCTTCATGCGTCCCAGCATCAAACCCATCGCATGATCTACCACGTCCTGGGTGCCGCAGTCAGGCACACTGCATACAGGAATTCCGGCTGCGCCATATTTCTCTGGGCAAGCTCTGACTAAATGGAGTTTTATGTCGGGCCACGCTGGCCGGGCCACGCTGGTCGGGCCACGCTGGCGAGGACGCCCAGCCCAGGACAAGCGGTGCGCCCCGAACGCGGTAATGGACCAGGCGTCCCCGCGAAAATAGACCTTAATCAGAGGTTCTCAAGATCAGTATCGTCAAATCCTACCTTAGTCGTCACCGGGGTTTTACAGTTAGGAATCTTATGAAATTGATCAGCGAGTAATGGGTCAGAAACGGAGATCATGGCATTCACCTTCCCCCTTGTTCATCCGTCACTTCAGCAGGCTTGCGGCCAAAGATGCGGATCACATCAGGCCCGGCTGCGTCGATCCCTGCCTGGTTGTCGTGGCCCCATCGGTTGATGGGCCAAAGTAACGTAGTCGTCATCACGACTCTTCGAGTTCTCTGCGGTATTAAAGCGTTTTAACACCAACTGTATTTTCCATGCGTGATGCGCTGAGAAATATAGGTCAATTAATCGAACTGAATCACTACACTGAACCACTAAGCTGATTGATCCGGCGGGGCAAACCAGGCATCCGGTAAAGCTTCCTTGAAGACTTCCTGAAGGCTAAAGGTTGTGATGCCTGATGACTGGCTGACGGACTCGGCAAAATGCGACTCCCGCTGGCTACGAATAAGCACTTTCGCCTTTGGGTGACGCTTACGAAGCCAAATACCCGCCCTGAGATTTTCGTCATCTTGCCCGGTTGCCATGAGCACAAGAGGAATACCTAAATCCAGATCTACTTGAGCTTCAAGTTTTTGCCAAACTTCGGGGTGCCCGATGTCTCCCTGGAACACATGTGTCACAATTTCCGTGTCCATTTCGACCTGTTCTTCAGCGACAAGCACGCGTCGGTTCGCGTCGACATCAATGATGGAAATAGATTCGATTTCGGCTTTGCCGATACGCTGCAATTCTTCCAGCACCGTCTGTCCGAATCGACCAAACCCCGCGAGAATAACGTTATCGAGTTGCTCTGTGCTACGAAAGTGATCCAGCATCACGGTATGAACCAGCTGCTTTGCTGCCAGGTGATAGCTGTTGAAAGTATGTGTGCGTTGGACAACATTGGAATGCTCCATCGCACGTAAATACCGAAGACGATTGCAGTGTAAAACGATTTTTCCAGCCAACTCTGGCCTGAGTTCCAGTAATTTGCTGGCTGTTTCAAAGTTATCAAAGTCGCTATCACTGGCAAGCAGCACGCGATTGACATGTTGGATTCGAAGACGTTTCAGAAAATACTCGTCCGTAAACTCACCCGTAATACATCTCGCGTGGTACCGGTCCGCAAGCTCCAGCCGAATGGGCGACCTGATTTCCCGATCAACCACAACCATTTGGCTGGTCTCATCCAATGCGTCTATCTTGTCCATGACGCTACGGGAAAGATCATTCACGCCAACTATAATCGTGTGGCCTTTCATTTTGCGCAACCAGCGCATTGGATTGGCAACAAGCACCTGGAGCCATTCGACCAGCGCAGATGTTGTCAAAAGCGGTGCGCCAAAATAGGCGGCCCAGGACAGGGCTTGCCCCCACCAGGGGCCACCCACCGGCACGCCTAAATCCATACCACCCAAGATGAACAAGCCCATGGCGTAGTAAAGCAGCGCAAAAGGGTTCGCGCCGGCAAGGTCTCGCTCCGTGACGCCAACGCCTGACAAAAAGCCAAAAAAGCCACACGCAAGAACAACAAGCGCTAGCATCCATCTCCGGCTTCGTACGACATCATTCATCAGGTATTTTCATCGATCAAATCGGATGGTGCATAATAGGTGATAACCCTAGGGGAAGCTATGAAGCCAACACCAACTGAATACATCAAACAGACCCGCGAGAACTATGAAAAGCTCGGCTTCGAACCGTATGCTTGGTTCGAAGCAGAAAACGCTCCTCCGTTTGCATCGTTGAGCAAACCGCTGTCCGAATCTAAACTCGGGCTTATCTCGACCGCAGGCACCTATTTACTAGGCCAGGTAGCGTACTACTACAAAGATGACACAGGGGTTCGTGCGATTCCGAGTAATAGCCAGACCGAAGATCTACGCTTCTCGCATATCATGGAAAATTATCTAGTAGAGGCAAGGCAGGATCCCTGCACGGTGTTTCCAATAGAGGCCCTCAATAGTCTGGCATCAGATGGCACCATTGGAGAGCTTTCCGAGAATTTTTTCTCGTGCATGGGCGGCATTTACTCCACCAGAAGAGTGAAAACTGAACTCATCCCTAACCTGGAAGCTGCGGTTGAAAAAGAAAGTCTTGATCTGCTGTTGCTGGTTCCGTTGTGACCTGTCTGCCACCAGACCGTGTGTCTGATCGCCCGTCACTTTGAGCAACTCGGATTGCCCACACTTATTCTGGGTAGCGCGCTCGATGTGCTGCGCGCTGGTCAACCTCCCAGGGCGAAGTTTCTTAACTATCCTCTTGGCTTTGAGACCGGTAGGTTCAAGGACAAACGGGACCAGCTTAACGTCTTGCGTGATGCGCTCACAGGTTTTGAGACGTTGACTGCCCCGGGCATCGAATTTCTGAATTACGAATGGCAGGATGGCTGGGATCTAGTTAACGAACGAGAAAAGGAAACGCTGGACCAAAGAAGTGCACGAACGACGAAACCTCAGTACCAGACAGAAGAAGACCGACTAGCCGCAGAATCTGAGGATCAAAACTAAACTGATTGAGTACCTGGAAAGGGAATCAGGTGTAGACTACCGCCTCAGAAAGCTCGCGCCAAGGATCAGGTAACGAGAATGGATAAGGATTCCACACAGGCAGAGGACCCTAACCTCTACAAGGCACTACTCGACAACGGTATAGACCTCGTTACGATGATAAATGCCAACGGCTTAATTCTTTATATGAGCCCGACGGTGACAGCTACGCTGGGATATCCTCCAGACGAACTGGAAGGTCGAAATATTTTTGCTTACGTCCACCCTGAGGACGTCCCGGTCGCCGTAAAAGCGATAGGGGAATTGTTCGAAGGTGCAGAAACCGACCGACTCACGCTCAGGGTTGAAGACAACCTGCGACAGTGGTGCAAACTCGAGGTGGTGGGTCGCCCCTATGACTACAAAGCCGAACCTTGCATCATCCTCAATATTAGAGATGTACGTCCCGCCGAAGCCGTTCTAGAGAAGCTCAGAACATCTGAACGACTACTCCAAGCAGCCTTTAACTCCACCAGCTCTCTTTGCACCATTACCAATCTCGAAACCGGCGAATTTATAGACGTCAATGACGCCTGGACAAAAACAACCGGTTGGTCGAAGAAAGAAGCTATTGGTCGTACTGCGTTGGAGCTCAAAATATGGGACACCGCTGAAGGTAGAAGACAGCTCACAGACCAGCTTTTGAGCGACCGTGTGGTCAGACATTTCCCAACGTCTTACCGAATACGATCTGGTGAAGCTCGAAGCCTGATTATTGACGCAGAAATTGTCGTCATCGACGGCACCAATATGATGTTCCTTTCTGGTAACGATATTACAGACAGCGAAAGAGTCGAAGCGCAACTCAGGCAGGCCCAAAGGCTTGAAGCCGTTGGGCAACTTACCGGAGGCATTGCTCATGATCTCAACAACATGCTGACAGTTATTTTGGGCCAGATCGACCTTTCGCTCAGACGAACGGACGATGCCATTAGCATAGAGGACGCGTTGACTATTATGCGACGCGCAACGGAACGAGGCTCAGAACTCATCCGACAACTGATGATTTTCTCACGCCGCCAAACGTTAAAGCCAAGGCTCATCAATATCGCTACAACCATCAATAACCTGCGTAGACTCCTTGAAGGTTCGCTCGGCGGTGAGGTGAACATTAAAATGAACATGGCGAAAGACACATGGGACAGCTACCTTGATGAGGCACTGCTTGAAAGCGGAATTCTGAACCTCGCCATCAACTCGAGGGATGCGATGCCACGCGGCGGGGAATTGAGCCTGGCGACGGAAAACATCACGATTGGTGCGGCGACGGCAGAAAAATACGAAATCCTAGAAGGAGACTATGTTCGTTTTACCATTGAAGACAGTGGCTCAGGCATGGATGAGGCAACGCTTGCCAAGGTTTTTGAACCCTTCTTCACCACCAAATCAATGGATCAGGGCAGCGGTCTTGGACTGAGTATGGTGTTTGGTTTTGTCAAAGAATCCGGTGGGCATATCAAGATCCGATCGGAAGCTGGCGAAGGAACCCAAGTTGAAATAGTCGTTCCCCGCGCCGAAGGCGATAAGGCCAAGCCTAAAGTACCGGCCATGGAAGGTTCTACATTAAAGGGCATCAGCGTTCTGGTTATTGAAGACAGCGACGAACTGCGCCGGGTCATTGGACAACTCTTAAAATCTTTCGGATGCACAGTGCAATTGTGTAACGGAATTGCGCCCATAGAGATTATCGACAGGATCGACCTGATTCTTTCCGACGTCATGCTGCCGGGAAAACGACAGGGGCCGGCGGTAGCGGAGCAACTGCTTATCAAGCATCCACATGCAAAAGTCATCTACATGTCTGGCTACCCGAAAGAACGTCTCACCGATGAGATAAAGATTGATGAGCCCGTGCTGAAGAAACCATTTTCTCGTGAAGAATTGCAGGTAAGACTCATCAAGACGCTGGGGTTTACTCAGCGTCACAATGAGAGTCAGAGTCAGGACGATTCATCCTGACTCTGGGGCTGCATTAATCGTGATGTCTTCCCTAAATCTTTGCGGTGACCCGTCTCAAGCACATCGCCCTTATTCGCAACAATATACACAAAGCTTCTTTCCGCGATCGACAGGCCATCATAGATTTCGCGTGGAACACATGCGCCATCGGCTCACGATACCAGGGCGCCTAATATTGCATACCAGGGAAGCTCTGATTACAGTCTATTTGCGTCGGGCCGCGCAGACCATTACTGCGTTCGGGCCACACCGGAACAGGTGCCCCCCGGTCGGCACGCCGCAAGGCTTGTCCTGGATTGGGCGTCCCCAGACAGATATCCATTTAATCCGAGCTTCCTTAGATATCGACCTAACCTCATCCGACAAATTTGGCGTACCGCTATGCCAGACGCGAATATCTCGGATTAGAACGCCTCCGGCAGGGGCCGGGAAAATCATTGAGCGTTTCATCGATTCCGGCTCGTTTGCGATAGTTGGAAATGGATCTCTCGCATGCTGTATTCCCGGAATCTGACGCGTAGGACCGTTCAGCTTAGTAAAATCGACCATTAAGTCATTACACACGACCGCGGCACCGGAAGATCGCGATAGGTCAACATACCTCAATGATCAAAGAACGACCGGGCAACTCTGTCACCACGAACCCGTCGATCCCCCATATCTGAATGCAGGTGTTGAGACTCCAAGGCACCGGGGAAGCAGAAATCACAGTTGTTCAGCGGTCAACACATCCCTGACGACAACAAAGCCGTCTCGATGAAATAACGCTGTCGCTCGTACTGCGCCTGTGGACTGACACCCTCTAAACCCTTGATGCCATTATTCGCCTCAAGGTGGTCGTTAAGCGCTAAAACTTAAGGGTCATTTCAGTCAACATCTATCCAGCCAAGCGCTATGTCGCTGAGTTTCAAGATCTCACCGTCTTTTTCCAGCATTGGTTCAGACATTTGCGCGTCCTCGATGCGAGTTACTTACGTACGGTGTATTGGAACAACCAGAAGTTTTCAAGCGAAATGTAGTTTCGGAACTGACCGAACGGCGCTATCACCTGTTTGAGCTCATCCATCGAGGGAAAGTTTTTTAACACTCGATGAGTCGAGCCTGAATCAAGCTCACGAAGCTGATAGGTATTGCCTTGAGCATCTGTCTCCATCAGAGGGAATTGATCACATTGCGCAAGAGAGTTATCAAGTAGCACGACAACCGCACCGGGTCGCAGGCACTGATGAAGAGCGCAAAAGAATTCATTAAGACGCTGCTTCGGCACATGGGAAAACCAAAGACCTGCGAATGCGCCCGAGTAGGTAATCCCTTCATCTACCAATCGGTCCAAATGATAGGCATCCTGAATACGAGTTTGTACAGGGCACTTCAGATGCCGAGACGATAATAGGTCTAATTGCGCAGCCTCCCTGTCTGTGGCCACGATCGATTTGGCGGAGGTAGACAGCCACTCGGTCCAGTATCCCGTACCCGACGCAACTTCGAGTACTCGTCGCCCTTTCAGAACCTCAGGTATGTGGGATTCAAGAAATCGCAGATCTGCCTGACGTTCCGGATATTGATACACGCGGTCGTAGACCGGTGCACGTTCACGATAGTAACTAACCATTTCATCCATGTCGGAAGAGTTTAGCGCATCAAACATCAATCTCGATGGGTTCTTCTTATCAACCCATAAGGTTTTCGATATGCTTGAAGGAAAGTCTCTCGTCCATATTCAAGGTCTGACACCAATGAACCCAGGAAACTATCCCGCTGACCGCACCGCCTACGTCATGGCGTCTTCCGGACTCACCGTTACATTTGGTGAACTCGAAAAAGAATCCAACCAGATAGCACATCTGTTCCGACAACTAGGACTGCAGCGGGGCGATAACATCGCCATTTGCCTAGAAAATCATCCCGCTTTTTTTAAAATCTGCTGGGGGGCGCAACGATCCGGGCTCTATTTCACCGCGATCAGCTATCGGTTACAGCCGGAAGAAGTTGAGTACATCGTTAACGACTGCGGCGCAAAAGCAATGATCACTTCATCGATGCTGACCGACACGTTCAACGGTTTTAAAGACTCACTGATAAACAATCCCACCTGCTACATGCTTGATGGTGTCGTCGAAGGGGCAGAGGCTTTTGAATCTGCCTATCAGGGAATGCCAACCTTGCAACTCGAAGATCAATCCTACGGCCAGAGCCTGCTCTATTCATCCGGTACAACCGGCAGGCCGAAGGGTGTTCAAAAGCCGATGATTGAAGTGCCTTGGGGAGAATCCGACCCGGTCTATCAGGCACGCACCGACCGATACGGTTTTGACGAAGAGACACGGTATTTATCTCCTGCACCGCTATATCACGCAGCCCCGCTGGGTTTTACTTTAAACGTCTTACGTTACGGCGGCATGTGCGTTGTCATGGAAAACTACGACTCCGAACAGGCACTGATGCTCATCGAGAAATTTCGTATTACCCACAGCCAATGGGTGCCCACCATGTTCGTTCGGATGCTGAAACTTGAAGAGAGCGTCAGCCGACAATTCGACCTTTCGAGTCATAAAGTGGCCATCCATGCAGCGGCGCCCTGCCCGGTCACGGTGAAAGAACAGATGATTGAATGGTGGGGTCCCATCATCAATGAATACTACGCTGGAACCGAAGGCAACGGCTCAACCACCATCACGTCGGAAGAATGGTTGAATCACAAAGGCTCAGTCGGTCGTGCCTCCGGAGATTGTCAGCTGCATATTGTTGACGACGATGGCCAACCAGTTTCGGAAGGGGAGATGGGCGGGGTCTATTTCGAAGGCGGCGGAAAATTCGAATATCTACATGATGAAGAAAAAACCAACAGCAGTCGGTCCCGGGAAGGATGGTCTACATTGGGAGACATTGGGTACATGGATGATGAGGGTTACCTTTATCTAACGGACCGTAAATCGTTCATGATTATCTCTGGCGGGGTCAACATTTATCCGCAGGAAGCAGAAAACGCTCTGATTTCACATCCCGCGGTTATGGACGTCGCTGTTTTTGGCGTACCCAACACCGAATTTGGTGAAGAAGTTAAGGCTGTTGTGCAGCCAATGGATATGAATGATGCTGGTCCTGAGCTTGAAGCTCAGCTCATTGCCTACGCCCGAGAAAATATTTCACATATCAAGTGTCCGCGTACCGTCGATTTTTTGGAAGCGCTCCCACGGCATCCAACGGGCAAATTGTATAAACGACTACTCAAGGATAAGTACTGGGAAAATGATAAATAATTTATTCGACCTTAGCGGCAAAGTTGCACTCATTACCGGCGGAAACGGTGGTATCGGTTTGGGTATGGCAGAAGGCCTCGCATCCCAGGGTTGCGAAGTCGCGATCTGGGGCACTAACGAGACAAAAAACGCGGCGGCGCTGGAAGTGCTGTCCCAATACGCACCCAAAACAACGGCGCTGAAATGCAATGTGGCAGATCAGGCTGAAGTCGAAGCTTGCTTTGAACAAACACTCGAATCCCATGGCCGGGTTGATGGCTGTTTTGCCAACGCTGGCATCGGGGGGCGATCAAATGCCTTTGATGAAATGGAAAAAGCAGAATGGGACCGCATCATGGAGGTTAACCTAGATGGCGTGTTCCATACCTTCAAGTGCGCCGCAGGACACATGAGGGAGCGCTCCGAAAATGGCGATCCTTTTGGTCGGCTTGTGTCTACCGCAAGCTTGGCAGCCATCTCAGGTCAGGCCCGAGGTGAGCACTATGCTGCATCCAAAGGGGCACTCATTTCAATGACTAAGGCGCTTTCCGTTGAATACGCGAGGCACGGAGTCACAGCACATACTATTTTGCCCGGCTGGATTGAAACGTCGATGACCGAAAACACTTTTAACTGGGATAGGTTTGTCGACAACGTCATGCCCAGAATTCCAATGCGAAGATGGGGACAGCCCGAGGACTTTTCAGCCATTGCGGTCTACATCATGAGCGCCGCGAGCGCCTATCATACTTCTGAAACGTTTCTTATCGATGGCGGATATGCCAACTTCTAGTCAGGCATTCCGTGGCATTACCATCCTGGACTTCACTCAGGTGCTGGCGGCACCCTTTGCAGTGATGCAGCTCGCATTGCTTGGCGCAGAGGTTATAAAGGTCGAACAACCTGTCACGGGCGACCAGACGCGGGGCTTGATGAACGCTGGCGGAGACGCGCTGATGTCACCCTCATTTATGACGGTGAATCTCAACAAACGCAGCCTGACGCTCAATTTAAAACATGACGCGGCAATCGAGATTATTAGGCAACTGCTGCCACGTATCGATGTGCTGGTTGAAAACTTCAGGGCAGGCACCATGCAGAGAATGGGCCTTGATTACGAAACCTTGAAGAAGATTAAACCGGACCTAATCTACTGTTCGGTTACAGGGTATGGTCAAACTGGCCCTAAGGCCGGTGACGCAGCGTATGACGGTGCTATTCAGGCCGCCAGCGGCATGATGTCGCAAAATGGCCACCCTGAAACCGGGCCAACGCGTACCGGCTATATGCCGGTAGATATGTCCACAGCATTGAACACCGCTTTCGCGATTTCGGCATCGCTGCACCGCAAAGCAGTCACCGGCGAAGGTCAGTACATTGATGTCGCTATGCTGGATACTGCTATCGTCATGCAGGCATCCCAGTTCAGTAACTATCTCAACCAAGGGACCCTAGTGGGTCTCCGCGGAAACAGTTCACCTACCGGCCAACCCACTGCAGACGTCTTCGAAACAAAAGATGGCCACATTCAGATCACTGCTTTAAGACAGCCGCAGGTCGAGCGACTACTTGAAGAGTTGGGGCTAAAAGACCTGCTCTGTAACCCTCTCTACGCAACACCAGATCAGCGACTAGCAAACCCAGAAGGCATCGTCGACGCGATGAACGACGCTCTACGCCACAAGACCACCCAAGAGTGGATGGTACAACTCGCTCCCACCGGCGTTCCCGTTGCTGAAATTCGTGATATTGCAACCGTGGCCAACGACCCTGATCTCTCAAAAAGGAATGCATTGGTCGAACTCCCGTCTCCAAACGATCCGGAGAAGACGATCCGGGTGGCAAAGGCGGGTTACGTCACCAACATGGATGGCCCCAAAGTACGAAGCGGGCCGCCGCTTCTTGGCCACCACACAGACGAAATTCTGGAGTCAATTGGCTATGATTCTGAATCCATTTCGTCGCTGCGGGATGCCGGAACTATTTAGCAGAAATCAACTAGCCCCTGCTCTAGCCAGAGACATTTAATAGCGAGGCCCTATGCAGAACTCACCACTGAATTATCATCAGGCTTTGCCCGGCATCGCAACGTCAGGGCAACCGGATCGATCGCAAATCCACGCCATAGCAGATGAAGGTTATGAGGTTGTCATTAACCTTGCCATGCACGACTCGGACAACGCCCTGGTTGACGAGGGTAATCTCTCTGCGTCCCTGGGAATGCACTACATCAACATGCCGGTGCCTTTTGACGAACCCACCCCTGAACACCTCAGGGAGTTCATCGGCTTTATGGAAGTACTGAAGAACAAACAGGTTTGGGTACACTGTGCAGTCAACGCACGTGTTTCAGCGTTCATGTATCACTACCTGACGAAAGTTCGCGGATTACCTGAGGAAGATGCCACCTCACCACTATTAGCCAAGTGGCAGCCCAAGATGGATGACATTTGGAGAGACTTTATGGAAATTACCCTTGACGAGATTGGCCTCTAGGATATTTCTGCTGCTTTTCCTGAGCTTTACCTACCCGGCAACTCAAGCCGACGTGACCAGCAAGGGCAAAACAGGCTTTAACCTCAAGATCACTGGCGCTGCTACCGTTCCCCCCTTCCGTTGCTTACGCGCAGTTTCTGAACATCAAAGATTGGTGGCTTTCCAGTCACACACGGTATGGCGATGCCTCCAACCTCAGTGTTGACGCAAAGGCTAGCGGTTGCTTTTGCGAGATGTCAGACGACAACAAGGTCCTGCATATGCTCGTCACCTTTATTAAGCCCAACGAAGAAATCAAGATGGTGGGCGGTCTTGGTCCACTCCAAATGATGGGCATTCACGGCGGCGTGAGCTGGCGGTTTGAACCCGTCGCAAACGGCACGTTGATCACGCAATCCTACAATGTGACGAGATACGCACCGGGTGGATTGAGCGATATCTCCGACATCATCGATACCGTGCAAACCAAGCAGCTTAACGCCCTCGTTGTGCATCTATCAGCGTCCAATTGACATGGAAGATCGTTGACTACATCTCACCAAGCGTCTACACGGAATTGCTTCGACCGGCGTTTTCTTCAGCACGTCTGAATTCGATCGCGAGCTCTATGAGGAGCTCTCCGAGAGAGCCAATGAAATGCTGGCAGATCCCGCATCAAAAACCACTCAAAAGCGCGACCGATCTCCATCACAAATCCGGAAAAGTTAGGGGACACCACTGCTCGATGTGAAAGCAGTCGTGATAAGAGACGAGAAAATCACTATTAGTGAAAGAGAACCTGGATGGGCTTTGGACTCTACCCAGCGGGTTTGCTGATGATGTTTTGTCCGCCGCAGAGACAGCTGTGAAAGAAGTCCGCGAGGACGCGGGCATTGATGTCAGCACAAAGCATCTACTGGGGAGCCTCTGATTAAAGTCTATTCGCTTCGGGCCGCGCAGGTCATTACTGCGTTCGGCCCGCACCAAAACATGTGCGCCCCAGCCGGAACGCCGGACCGCTTGTCATGGACTGGGCGTCCCCACCAGCGTGGCCCGACACAAATATCCTTTAATCGGTGCTTCCCCAGGTGTATTCCATAAGTCCAAACATGAATACACGCAGGATATTCGAGTTTTCTACCCATTTTATTTTCTTTGCAGTGAGCTTTCTGACAAAGAACCCGAGGTTGGCTCGGAGACCACAGATGTTGGTTTTTTTTAAAAATGGATCAACTGCCGCCTCTTTCAGAAAGCAGAGGTATTGAGAAGCACATCCGGCTCGCCTTTGATCACCAAGCCGGAAAATCACCGGCGACGGTATTCGACTAGAACCTGTTATTCTTTTGAACAGAACATATGGCACAACAAAGAAGCAATCGATTCATAGGAAACACCGCACTAAACAACGCACTAAACAATGAGCAGAAACGATCACCAGAAAAAATTCCTTGAAGACAAAAATAATTGCCGGAAACAATGAGAACAACAACTTCAATCATCAAAAACGTATTCAGGCGAATGATCATCGCCGGCTTCCTCTCGCTGGTTGCCAGCGCCACCCATGCTGACCAGGCAAAACCCCTCGCGGAAGCTTTTTCACTACCCATTTTAGCTAGTGGGGAAACAAGCTCACTAGCCATTCTGGCTAGTGGGGAAACAAGCTCACTACCCATTCTGGCTAGTGGGACTGAGTATCAATTTGAACCCGTCAGTGGGCAGGTAACTTATCTAGACTTTTGGGCCTCATGGTGCGGACCTTGCAAACTATCTTTTCCCGACATGAAAATCCTACAAACCGAATTCGCGGACAAAGGCTTACGTATCATCGCTGTGAGTGTGGATGAAAAATCCGCCAACGCCGAAAAATTTTTGAAGCGATTTGAGCCAAACTTCACCGTACTCCTTGATACAACGGGCGACGTTGCCGCCAAGTACCAGATACCCGCGATGCCGACATCCTTTCTAATTGATCAGAACGGCAGAGTTCGAGAAATACACGCGGGTTATCGGCCGGGTGACATCGAACAGTTACGCGCATCAATCACGAAACTCCTCAATGAATAGCATTAGCTTAAAAAAATGGCTGATCATCACTGCACTATTGTCGATAACCGCATGTGAGACGGTTCAACCCTGGGAGCGAGGCACGCTTGCAAGGCCAGAAATGCAATTGGAAAGCGATAGTCTCGCGGCGAAACTGACCGCACAGGTTTACAATAGCAAAGAAGCATCCACCGGCAGTGCAAACCCTGCCGGTGCGGGTTGCGGCTGCAATTAATGAAGCGCTGTCCGCTTGCCATTTTGACCGGCGCAGCGATGGCGCTGCCCGCGTTTTCAGCAACCCAACCTACGGAAACCAGTCTAGCGTTAAAAGCGTCGGCATACGACGAGGGTGACATTAGCAGCAACAGCTTTGTCGCCGGGAGCGAAGAGCGTTACGACATTGATGTCTATCAATTCCAGCTGATTAAACCCGTCGGCACGGACTGGTCAGTGGGCGTAGAAGCATCCAGAGAAATCATGTCCGGCGCCTCACCCTGGGGCACCATTACAGGTGCTGACGGTAAACCGACACTGATCATGAGCGGTGCAACTATTGATGATGCGAGAACAGAGGTCTCTGTGACCGGGTCTCGCTATTACCAGGACGCTTCATTCAGTATTGGCATCACCCGGTCTGAGGAAGATGACTACGAATCGAACGCTATCACGGTAAGTACCGAGAAAGATTTCATCGGAGGAATGGGCACATTGGCGCTCGGCATTAGTTACGCCTCTGATGATATTGAACCCACCGATGCTGCGGCGTTCGGTCGCGTCACTCGCGAAAAAAAGAACTCCGGCTCAATATCCGCAGCGTGGACTCAAATTCTTAATGCCAAATCGCTCGTGCAGACGGGTTTGAGCCTGACGAAACATCGCGGGTTCCTTTCTGACCCATACAAACTTAGAGATGTAAGGCCAGATGACCGTTTTGAGAAAGCTATTTCCGTGCGCTATCGCAGATACGTAGATCGTTTTGGTGCGGCACTCCATGTGGACTACCGATACTATCGAGATGATTTTGACATCCGATCCCACACACTGGATTTGAAGTGGTACCAGCGAGTAACCGATTCGTTCAAATTGATCCCTAGCATCCGCTATTACTCACAACAGGAAGCGAGCTTCTACCAAGTTGCCGATGATTTTTCACTCCCCGTCTCCGTAGCTCAATCCAGTGACTATCGACTTTCCTCCTTTGGCGCTTACAGTTTTGGCATTAAAGGTGTTTATTCTCAGAATAATTGGCAGGTAGATTTGTCACTGCAACGCTACATCAGTGACGGAGACTACGGATTCGATGATCCAGATCAGGAACACCCCGCCCTGCTGGACTTCAACCTCATGACCCTGGGCTTTGGATATCGGTTCTAAATGTTAGATGCACCTATTGCGCATCACTTTCATGCTATGGGTTGTCCGTGCGAACTACGTATTGGAGGCCAATCTCCACAACGTGTCATTGAGCGATGTCTCAAGGAAGTTGCGCGGTTCGAATCCAAATATTCACGCTACCAGCCGGACAGCATCGTTTCAAAAATCAATCACAACGCGGGTAAAGCGGCCGTTGCGCTTGACCCCGAAACGGGATCGATCCTGGACTACGCCCAGACCTGCTTCGAGCTAAGTAACGGATTATTTGATATTACTTCCGGCGTACTCAGAACCATATGGAACAAAGACACCAAGCTGTTTCCTGCCCAATCAAGTATCAACGAGGTGCTTTCTCTGATTGGATGGGAAAAAGTCGAGAGGAGTCTGGAACAGATTTATCTACCGCAGCCAGGCATGCAGATTGATTTAGGAGGTGTCGTCAAAGAA
>JBLIIB010000058.1:0-15752 GCA_047634795.1 Candidatus Azotimanducaceae bacterium
GTCACTTGTCAATGATTCGCCTGCGGCGAATCATTTGGGTTACAGCGCGGCCGGATTAATCACGCTGCAGTTATCAACACGCAATTCAGCACCGTTGATAAACTTCGACTCATCTGAAGCGAGAAACAGTACGGTATAACCCACATCCATCGGCTCGCCCTGCCCCGGGCTCGGTGGACGCTCGTCAATCGGTGGTGCGGTTGGCTGTTCTGCGCCAGCCGCTTTCGCAGCTGCTGCAGCATCCGCATAAAGCTTTTCTATCATCGGCGTCTGAATCACACTCGGGAACACACAGTTAACTCGGATGTTGTACCGATTCTGCTGGCAGTGAACCGCAGCATGGGTGCTCATCGTACGGATCGCACCCTTGCAGGCGCCATAGGCAAAACTGGTATGGTAACCAAGCAGCGCCGTTGTTGAAGCCGTGTTGATGATTGAACCTGGCTTACCGTTTTGCTTAATGGTTTCAATGCCATATTTAATGCCAAAGAAGCCGCCGTCCATATGAATACGCTGATGGAGTCGGTACTGCTCCCAGGTCACATCTTCAAGGCTAGCAGGAATAAACATACCCGCATTGTTGACCAAAACGTTCAGCTCACCAAAGTGGTCCAGGGATTGTCTGATCACTCGCTGCCACTGGTCCTGCTCCGCCACATCATGTTCGAGGTATATGGCGCCATTGCCCGCTGCGTGAGCGGCCTCTTCCCCGTTTTCCTTGTTGATATCAGTGATGATGACCTTGCCACCTTCTGCCGCTAGCGCCATCGCGTCTGCTCGACCCAGACCAGAACCACCGCCTGTAACGAGGCATACCTTGCCTTCTACTCTGCCCATTCCAACGACCTCCATTTTTATTATTATTAATACATCAACACTAGATCAGACGCGCTGCGATGCCAATCAGCATCATACTGCGAAATGTCGGTGTGCGACCGGAAGCGATTTGGCGCGCACTGGAACAACAAAAGGCTTTCAAGATCATCACCGTAAAACAAAAGAACCTACTCAGCGCGATTCAGGCACCCAGTACATTTTGGTTGTTGCCATTGCCCGTAGTCATGCAGAAGCCCGTCATGCGAACACTCGTCATACAGACCTTACCCGTCGGGATCACAGGGTACCGTTCACCAGTCGGGACTAGTTGGGAACAATGTTTCTACCCGATAAAAGTCGAACTTGACGCAAAAAACACACCGAGAGCGCCCCTTTTTAGTAGTATTAACCGCCGCCAGTAATAAAGAGAAAATATGTCCGAACCCAGCTTAGCTGCCCCTCGCGGCTTTCTCGCGACGGTGGAGCGCATCGGAAATAAGTTACCTGACCCGGCAGTACTTTTTATCGCGCTACTGTTTATCGTCTGGGTGCTGTCCTGGGCCCTGTCTTACTTCCCGTTTTCTGTTGTCGACCCACGGACCAGCGCACCGCTCATCATCAACAACCTATTGGCGCCCCGCGCCTTCACCGACTTCCTTTCGGTCATGGTAACTAACTTCTCGCACTTTCACCCGGTGGGCGTGGTCCTAGTCGCCATGATGGGCATCGGTGTGGCGGAGCATACCGGATTTATCAACGCCTCCATTCGAGCACTGCTGAACGTGACTCACCGGTCACTGTTAACACCGATGGTGATTCTGGTGGGCATCGTGTCGCACTCCGCCGCGGATGCCGGTTATGTACTGGTCATTCCATTGGGCGGCGTAATCTTCTATTCGGCCGGCCGGCATCCGTTAGCAGGTATCGCTGCCGCGTTCGCTGGGGTTTCGGGAGGGTTTTCAGCCAATTTCATACCAAGTGCGATGGACCCGCTATTACAAGGTCTCACGCAGGCGGGCGCTCAGATTCTGGATCCCAACATCGTTTTGAATCCTCTCAACAACTATTTCTTCACTTCCGCATCTTCTGTTCTCATCATCGGTCTTGGATGGTACATCACTGACCGCATCGTCGAGCCTCGTCTAAAGGCAACGCTGATTGACGGAGATATAAACGACCTGCCAGAAATGCACGACCTGGAAGCGAACGAACGCAAGGGTTTACGTTGGGCTTTGCTATCTATGCTGCTCGGTATCGTGGTGCTGGTTGTCACGGCCTTACCTGTCGACTCGGCATGGAGAACAACAACAGGTGAACTGACCGCATTCTCTGCACCATTGATGGGCTCCATTGTTTCGCTCATTTTTCTGCTCTTTCTGATACCCGGCATTGTCTATGGCATTGTCGCGGGCACCGTAAAAAGCTCGCGTGACATTATTCAGGGCATGACAGTAGCTATGAACGGGATGGCCTATTACTTGGTGATTATGTTTTTTATCGCGCAGTTTGTTTACGCCTTTGGACAGTCAAACCTTGGGGTTTTGTTAGCGCTGAAAGGTGCTGAAGGTTTACAAGCGCTCGACGCAGGTGTCGGTGCCTCGATCGTCGGCATAGTATTACTAACAGGATTCGTCAACTTGTTCGTGGGTTCAGCCAGTGGCAAATGGGGATTGTTGGCCCCGATATTCGTGCCAATGCTGATGACGCTCGGCATATCACCGGACCTTACCCAAGCCGCTTATCGCATTGGTGATTCCAGCACAAACATCATCACACCACTCATGCCTTACTTTCCCCTGGTGGTTGTGTACTGCCAACGCTTCGTGAAGAACACAGGCATTGGCACGCTGACTGCGATGATGCTGCCGTATTCAGGAGCATTTCTTTTGGCGTGGACACTATTCCTGCTCGCTTACTTTGCCATCGGGTTACCGCTTGGCATAGGTGCAAGCTATACCTATCCGGCTGGATAACAGGAACATCATTCGGCATCGACGCTAGAAATAGGCAATGCCGAATGATGGTGTCACGTAAAAATGGAACTTTATTTAAAGAAATCGAACGCCGAAACGTTAGAGAGCTATCAGATGGCCGACTATCGTCCCTTCCATTCAGGTGGGCGTTTTTCGATAAACGCTTTAGGGCCTTCCTTGTAGTCTTCTGTGCCCACAATACTTTGGAAGCTTTTACCACTTGCCCGCCAAAGATCCTCATCGCTATCCATCATTGCTCGAGCAGCAACATTCCGACTCGCCTGAACCGCTAAAGGTGCATTCGCCATGATGCGTTCTGCGAGGCTTTTCGCTTCGTTCAAGACTTCATCTATTGCTACAACCTTGTTCACCATACCCAATTCATAGGCGCGAGACGCAGGCAATGGATCACCCGTTGTAATGAGCTCCATTGCAGTTGCCATACCGAGCGCCCTTGGCAGTCGAAACAAACCTCCCGCCGCTGCAACCAATGATCTCTTAACTTCCGGCAGACCAAACACTGTTTCATTGGCGGCGATAATCATGTCGCAGGAGAGCGATATTTCGCATCCGCCAGCCACCGCGGTGCCGGTGATAGCGGCAATCAACGGCTTTGTTCTTTCACGACTGACGATCCCGCCAAACCCACCTTTCTTTGTTGATAGCGAAGCACCATTACCCGCTGCAATTTCTTTTAGATCAGCGCCGGCACAAAATACCGTGCCTTCTGCTTTGAGTATGCCAACCCAAAGTTCAGGGTCTGACTCAAATTCATCAAGACAGGCTTCCATCGTGGCAGCCATCTCTCCATTAATCGCGTTACGCGCTTCTGGTCGGTTCATTGTGATGATGGCGAGATGGCCTTCACGTTGCAGTTCTACTGGCATGGGATTCTCCGGGTTAATAAATGACTCAATGATTGATTAGACGCTTAGGCGTGCGGGGTCTAGGAACGCTGCGTTTAAGAACAGGGTATTTAAAGTATCGCTCTTACTGATCAGACTCCCACCACGGATAGAAATGTGGCATCTCGGACGCCTTGCCTTGAAAATTGGGCTCACGCTTTTCCAAAAAAGACGCAACGCCCTCCTTGCCATCGCTCAGGCTGGTATGAAACATAGACAATGAATCGATCTCATGGGCGGTTCTCGGCGAAGGCGCAGCTGCGTTTCGATACAACATTTGACGTGCGAGTGCCGTCGCCACAGGAGAACGATTGGAAACAAACTTGGTTGCCAGTTCTCTGGCGGCTGTCATGAGTGAATCAGGTGAATGGACTGATCGAATAAGTCCGCCTTCCTTCGCTTCTTCTGCCGTCAAAATGTCGGCACTGTAGACCCATTCCAATGCGGTTTGCATACCCACGATTCGAGGAAGAAACCAGGTGGAACAAGCCTCGGGTGTGACGCCTATTTTGCCGAAAACAAATCCTATTCGTGCTTTCTCTGATGCGAGCCGGATATCCATGGCCAAAGTCATTGTTGCGCCTACGCCGACAGCTGCGCCGTTAATAGCACCGATCACAGGTTTTTTGCATTCAAAGATAGCAAGACTCACCCTGCCACCCGTATCTCGAACGCCATCGATGTACTCATCAGCAGCGTAATGATTTTTCATATCATCAACCCCTGGTGACAGTGTTTCGTTCAGACCAAATACGTTTCCCCCAACCGAAAGATCCATGCCAGCACAAAAAGCTCTGCCTGAACCCGTGACAATAATGCACGCAACATTGTCATCATCACTGGCAGCATTAAATGCCGCAACCAATTCGTTCGCCATCTCGACGGTAAAGGCATTCATTTCGTCTGGGCGGTTTAAGGTAATCGTTAGTATTCTGTCTTCTAACCCCAGAGAGAGAGTGTTGTATTCCATTGTCGTTCCTTATTGGTCTTTTCTTAATCGTCTATAATTAATACATTAAGCCGCGTTACAAGCTGCCCAATGTGATTTCCATCATGTCGCCAAAAGACGTCTCTCGTTCTTCTGCGGTCATGCGTTCTTCTTTGAGGATGTGGTCACTCACCGTCATCACAGCAAGTGCCTGACAGTCAAACTCTGCCGCTATTCTATAAAGTGCAGCCGCTTCCATTTCGACCGCGACGATTTTGAGTCTCGCGGCGATACGATATATATCATCTGATAGGTGGTAGAAGGTGTCAGAAGTAAAGACATTGCCCACAACGTAGCGCGCTGACTTTTCTTTCGCTGAATCTATCCAATTTTTCATCAGATCAAAGTCAGCAATCGCCGCATAATCATGACCGTTAAATCTCAGCCGGTTTATGTTTGAGTCAGTTGATGCGCCCATTGCAACGACGACATCTCCAAGGTTCACATCGTTATGAATCGAACCGCAGCTTCCCATGCGAATCACTTTTTTAACGCCAAAATGTTCCATCAACTCAGTGGCGTAGATCGACATACTTGGCATGCCCATACCGCTCGACATGATCGAAAGCGGCATGCCTTTATGCCGACCCGTGAAACCAAGCATGTTCCTGACTTCATTGACGCAAACGACATCATCCAGATAGTTTTCAGCCACAAACTTTGCGCGAAGCGGATCTCCAGGAAAAAGTACGGTCTCGGCAATATCTCCAGAATTCGCTCCGATGTGAGGCGTGGGCATATGGTTACTCCTAAATTCGAATCAGTGTAGGTGAACGGGGGCCACGTTAAACAAGTGACGCTTGAAAAGTAACGTTAAACCAGTGATAGCATCAGACCGGCAATCGCAGCGCTCATCAGGTTCGCCAGAGTGGCAGCGAAAACGGCGAGCAGCCCCAATTGTGACATTTCCTCCCTACGCTCAGGCGCGAGAATACCGATACCCCCGACCACAATGGCGATAGAAGAAAAGCAGGCAAATCCGCACAGAGCGAATGTGACAATCGCCTGGGTTCGCTCGGAAAGTTGGCTCTGGTAGTTAGCGACAAAATCAAGGTACGCGATAAATTCGTTGAGAATAAGTTTTTGCCCCAACAGACTACCAACTTGCCGGGTTTCTTCCCACGGCACGCCAATCAGGAAGGCAACGGGTTGGAACAGATACCCGAGTATCTGTTGCATTGTCAGACCCTCAAACCCGAACAATCCACCGGCCCATCCAATGAGCCCGTTCATCAACGCAATCAAGCCGATAAATGCTAGAAGCAATGCACCAATGGCGAATGCCAATTGCATACCTTGCAGCGCGCCCTGGGCGGCCGCATCAATCACATTAATGGCGCGGTGCTGAACAATTTCTTCGTGGATATCAGAATCGTCTGACGTGACCGTTTCAGACTCAGGTTTAATCAGTTTCGCCATCATCAGAGCCGCCGGCGCAGCCATAAAACTCGCCGCGATCAAGTAGCGCATTTCTACACCTGCTGCTGCATAGCCGCCCAAAACTGAGCCGGACACCGTGGCCATGCCTCCCACCATCACCGCAAACATCTCTGATGATGTCATCTTGGACAAATAAGGCTTAATGGCGATGGGCGCTTCAGACTGACCAATAAAAATATTGGTTGCTGCGGACATTGATTCGGCTCTACTGGTCCGCAGGACCAATTGAATAAAACCACCAATCAACGCGACCAGTCGTTCCATGATGCCTATGTGGTAAAGAACACCTACCAGCGCCGAGAAAAAGACGATAATAGGAAGCACCTGCAGCGCAAAGACAAATCCATTATTACCTGACGCAAAATCCCCGAACATAAAGTCTATGCCCGCCTGAGCATATCCGAGGACACTAATCACGCCCACTGCAACAATTTCCAGCGCCTGTTTTCCCGGCGGGAAATAAAGCACCAAAGCCCCGACCGTTAACTGGATCGCAAACGCACCGAGCACAGCGCGCCAGTTGATCGCACTTTTGTTTGATGACATGAGGTAGCCCGCGAGCAAAATACATCCCATGCCGAGCAGGCTCTGTGCAATCATCATTGGCGCATTCCTGAATTCTTAAAAGCAACGATGCAGGGTACACCATCAATATCTTGGGAAGCTCTGATTAAATGGATATTTTGTGGGAACGCCCAGTTTGGGACAAACGTTACGGCCCTCCGGATGGCCGCACTCGTTTTGATGCGGCTTGAACGCAGTATTGGACTAGGCGTCCGCACGCCATTAGACTTTAACCAGAAATTCCCTTGAGTTATTGACGGGCAGAACAGGGTTATACTGGGGCATTAGAATCACGACGGTACGAGCGGAGCTTAAGTTAGGCTATTTGTTCAATAGTGATTCATCAACCATCATCTAAGGGTAGATATCAGTGGGACGCGCAATCATTCTCGTTGCTGACGGTTTCGGCATTGGTGCCGGTCCGGACGCCGACAAATTCGGCGATATCGGCGCAAACACCTTTGCCCATATTGCTCAGCATTTTCTCGCCGGGACGGGTCAGCCGCTTTCACTCCCCAACCTGAGCGCCATGGGTTTAGCCAGTAGTTCACAACTGGTGTCCTCAGATGATTTCAGTCTCGCTGACATGACACCCAGTGGAGGCGCCTGGGGCGCGGCGGCGGAAATAAGCACCGGTAAGGATACGCCGAGTGGCCATTGGGAAATGACCGGCGTACCAGTGATGTTCGATTGGGGTTATTACCCCAAAATACCCAACTGCTTCCCCCAGTCATTTCTTGATGAGCTCATCCGTCGAACCGGCGTCCCTGGCGTGCTGGGCTGTTGTCACGCGTCTGGCACTGACATTATAGGGGAACTCGGGATGAGCCATATGAGGTCGGGCAAGCCTATTTGCTACACCTCCGCAGACAGTGTCTTTCAGGTAGCAGCGCACGAACAATCTTTCGGCCTGGATCGTCTGTACGACTTCTGTAAAGTAGCTCGCGAGCTCTTACACGACGCAAATATCGGCCGAGTCATCGCCAGACCTTTTATCGGGGCCGATCCAGAGACGTTCGAGCGTACCGGAAATCGCAGGGACCTTTCGGTTGACCCCCCTGCTGACACGCTGCTCGACGTACTGGTACAAAATGGTAAACGTGTGTCTTCAATCGGAAAGATATCTGACATCTTCGCTCATCGCGGCATTTCCAAGAGCACTAAAGCTACCGGGCTTGAAGCACTGCTGGACACGACCATCGAGCAACTCAACAATGAACCCGACGAAACCCTGATCTTCACCAATCTCGTCAACTTTGATCAGGACTTCGGGCACCGGAGAAACCCTGAAGGGTTCGCTAACGCCTTGATCTATTTTGATCAACGCTTGAACGACATCAAGTCGAGCATGCGGGACGATGATCTGCTCATCATCACCGCAGATCATGGCTGCGACCCCACATGGCAGGGCAACGACCACACGCGAGAGTATGTGCCCGTTTTGGCTTACCAGCCCGGGATGCGATCTATCAATCTGGGCATTAGAGACACCTTCGCTGACATTGGTCAAACTCTGGCAGAACACTTTCGGGTGCCTGCGCTCGATACAGGAACATCTTTCTTATCGGAATTGTCCTCCTAGCGCAAATCGCGGATCAAACTTACCGGTTCCCCTCAGGTTTGACTGTCACCTTCAAGATAGCGACACTGTCTAGATAACACATTCCTATGTAAGGACACGTTTGCGCTATGTCAGAAGTTAAATCGTCATACGATGTTGTGATCGTCGGGGCCGGGTTCGCCGGCATGTACCTGCTACACAAGCTTCGGGAAATTGGTCTATCAGCCATTGTCTTTGAACAAGGTGATGACGTCGGCGGGACCTGGTACTGGAATCGATATCCCGGCGCACGCTGCGACGCGGAAAGTTTGGCCTACTCCTTTTCATTTTCACCCGAACTTGAGCAGGAATGGAACTGGACCGAACGCTACGCCGCGCAGCCTGAGATTCTTTCCTATGCTCGCCACGTAAGCGAACGTTTTGATCTAAGAAAGGACATCCGATTTAATACGCGTGTCGAATCGGCACATTTCGATCCTTCCGCGCGCGAATGGCGAGTAACGACTGCTGTGTCAAATCAGACAGGGGCTGGCACCGACTCTCACGGCAATCATTCCTCGGCAGTCACCGGTCAGTTTTGCGTGATGGCAACGGGGTGCCTGTCCGTACCACAACTCCCCGATATACCGGGTATCGAGAACTTCAAAGGAAACTTTTATCAAGCTAGCCAATGGCCGCATGAACCCGTTAGTTTCAAGGGGCAGACCGTGGGCATCATTGGCACCGGCTCATCGGGGATTCAAGCCATACCGGTCATTGCAGAAGAAGCCGATCATTTGCACGTCTTTCAGCGAACGCCAAACTTTAGCGTACCCGCCAAAAACGCGCCGCTTGATCAGAGTTGGGCGTCATCGTTCAAAGAAAATTACGCAGAGCACCGGCAGAACCATAAACATGGCATAGGATCAGGTTTTGGCGATCTGAAAATCGAGCCTGCAGAATCAGCACCCGTACCGGTACTAAGAGAACAGCTAACCGAAGAAGAAGCCACAAGCGTCCTTCAGGGTGCCTGGGAATTGGGCGGCGCCAGATTTATGGGCGCTATAGGCGATCAATTGATGAACGATGAAGCCAACACTTTCGCCGTCAAGTTTGTACACAACAAGATTCACGAAATCGTCAAAGATCCCACCACCGCAGAAGCCCTGTGCCCTACTAACCATCCCATTGGCACCCGCAGAATCTGTGTGGACACGGATTATTATGCGACGTACAACCGAGACAACGTCACGCTCGTGTCCGTTAAAGATGCGCCTATCGATGCTGTTGTGAGTAACGGAGTTCAGGTGGATGGCAAGGTCACAGAGCTCGATACGCTGGTGTTAGCAACAGGATTTGACGCCATGACCGGCGCCCTGCTAGGTATAGATATCCAGGGAAGAGACAACCAGAAGTTAAGCAAAAAATGGGAGGCCGGCCCGAGAAGTTATCTAGGCCTATCAGTTGAAGGGTTCCCGAACCTGTTTACGATTACAGGCCCGGGCAGCCCCTCGGTACTGAGCAATATGATGGTATCTATCGAGCAGCACGTTGACTGGGTTATAGATTGCCTAACGTTCATGAAAGAGCACAATTACGAAACCATTGACGCGGAATCCGATGCCGAAGATCGATGGGTTAAACACGTGAATGACGTCGCGAATATGACGCTGTTTCCCAAAGGCGGATCATGGTATCTCGGCGCAAATGTTAAAGGTAAGCCCAGAATGTTCATGCCCTACGCGGCGGGCGTTGGTGCTTATCGCGAAGTCTGTGACTCGGTCGTCAAGGATGGTTACAAAGGCTTTCAGTTCAAATAAAAATAGTAATAGCGCATTTTCAATCTGGAACTTTTGATGAAAAAGTTTCAATGGGACGTTTCAATAAAAGGAGAGATCAATGACTGATCCACTTTGGCAATATTCAGCGGGTATGCTGGCGCAGTTGATTCGAAAAAAAGACGTGTCCTCAAGAGAGGTCGTCGAATCTCATCTGTCCAGAATTGAAGCCATAAATGACAAGCTCAATAAATGACAAGCTCAATGCGGTCACCGTAGTGCTAGCCGAATCAGCGCTCAAGGCCGCAGACCGCGCGGATGGCGGCGATGCATTAGGCCCGCTGCACGGCGTTCCGTTTTTGGTAAAAGAGAACATTGATTGTATAGGCTCACCCACTACCCAGGGCCTTCCAATGTTAGCAGAAGCAATGCCTTCCACAGACTCACCCGTTGTCGCGCGCATGAAAGCAGCGGGTGCCATTCCTCTTGGCAGAACCAATCTGCCAGAATTGGGACTCAGAATAACCACGGATAATCCGCTTCGTGGGCGCACTCAAAACCCATGGTCCCAGGAACGAACGGCGGGTGGATCAAGCGGCGGCGAAGCTTCTGCTATTGCTAGCGGCATGTCTCCGCTCGGACTGGGGAACGATATTGGCGGCTCGGTTCGCAACCCCGCTTATTGCTGCGGTATCACATCGTTAAAACCAACCGTCGGACGACTCCCTCATGCGTGTCGATCCCACCGGCGGATGCGGGACTCGCTTTTCACCTCATGGCAGTTGAAGGTCCTATGGCCCGCAGCGTGTCTGATTTGCGTATGGCTTACGAAATATTGTCTGGCAGGGATCCAAGAGACCCTGTATCCGTTGACGCACCGCTATACGGCACGCCACCGTTAATCAGGAAAGTAGCGCTCGTCACTGACATTCCCGGCGTTACCCTGCCCGCACATCATGTCAACGCGATTGAAGCGGCGGGTGATGCCATGGCGGAGGCTGGTTGGGAGGTGGAGCATGCGGTTCTGCCGGAACTCGAACTTGTGACAGAAATCTGGGCGCGCATTCTGGCCAAAGAATTCAGCCCCGCGCTGGAACTCTATAGTCAGATCATGAGTGCACCGGCTCACAAACTGATTGTTGGCTTGTGCAACTACTATCCTGAAGAAATGTCCCTACCCGAGGTACATCGACACCGCTGGAGACTCTCCTGCGCATGGTCAGAATTCTTTGAAGAGTTCCCCGTCATTATCGGGCCGACCTGGACTAACGATCCATTTCTTCACAACGCAGACATTGCCCCTGGCGGGACTGATCTCACGCTGGATATTTTAAGATTTATCACCCCGGCGAACCTGCTTGGGTTACCCGCCTCGGCGGTCCCCACGGGCACACATGATGGCTTGCCCACCGGTTGTTCAGGTCATCGCAGATAAGTGGCGTGAAGACCTTGTACTGGATGCCGCCAGCATTATCGAAAACAGCGCTGGCAGCATTACACCTATCGATCCCAAGTTTTAGGCGCTGCACTTTAGCGTTAGTAGTTTAGGTTTGGGTTTAGTCGTTTAGGCGCATTACTTTAATCGCGGTGCATTAGGAGCAGTCAATGGACCTTAAAGACAAGGTGTGTGTGATCACAGGTGGCGCGAGCGGTATTGGCGCTGCCTGCGCACGTGCGTTTGCAGCAAAAGGCGCGAAAGTTTTCGTAACTGATATCAACAAGGAAGGTGCCGAATGAGTCGCCCGCGAGGTTGGCGGTATGGCCTTCACCTGCGATGTTTCAAGCGAAGCCGACATTAATCAATTAGTCGCTGAAACAGAATCGCGATGGCGTGATATTGATCTGTTTTTTAACAACGCAGCGGTGGCAAGCGGCGGCGACCCCTTGGAGACGCCGATATCGGTTTGGCAGGATCAATGGAATATTAATGTTATGTCGCATGTCTACGCCGTTCGTGCCGTACTGCCAAAGATGCTGGACCGCGGCGAAGGCTATCTGCTGCATACCGCCTCTATGGCAGGCATCCTGACTTCCCACGGCAACCTGACATACGCCACCACCAAACACGCCGTTGTGGGCCTCGCAGAATGGCTATCGATCACCTATCACGAACGGGGTATTCGAGCATCCCTGCTGGCACCATTAGGGGTTCGAACCCCGATGCTGGGAGACACCAACTCCCCGTTTGCGACCTCAGCGGCGGGACCCATCAAAGAGCCAGAAGATGTGGCAGATATGGTGACGGCTGCCATTGAAGCAGAAGACTTCCTCATTCTCACGGATCGAATTGCGCAAACCTGGATGGAGCGTAAAGCGCTCGATCTCAAACGATGGTTAAGCGGAATGCGGAGACTACAAGTGAAAATGGACAGCGCGCCAAAGTCATAAGAGGCCTGGGGGTGAGCGATCGTCACTGCTGGATTCCTTTCTATGCCCCTAACTCTGGCTAAACGTCAGAGGCCTGAAACCAGAGTTCTGAAATCAGAGCTCTGAACCCAAAGGTCAGACTATTTGCAACAGCAGGGTGCTAATGGATGCGGTAACATTATACCTTGCAACCATGCGGTCATTATCCAGCGCGAATCGCGCCGCTGTTGTCCACCACAACAGCACAGAAGAGGAACATCATGTCAGAACTCAGCAGTGAACAAACCAATGGGGTTTCACCCAAAGACAGCGCCAAAGAACGAAAGCCTCGGGACAGAGCACGACTAAAAAAGGTCGGATTGAAACATGCCACCGCCGTTCTGGCCGCTTTGACCCTTTGGGGGGCAGCCGATGCTTGGGCCACAGAATCGGGATTATTGATCGCCGAAATCGTTGCCCTATTGAACGCAGTGTTCGCGGGCACAATAATCGCCTACCTCGCACACGAATGGGGTCATTTTGCCGGCGCACGACTTTCAAAAGCCGTCTCACCCGTGCTCAAACAACCCGAATCTTTTTTCATGTTCAACTTTAAAGACGAACTCAATTCGGAAGGACAATTTCTGGCCATGAGCGTGGGTGGCTCCGCGGCTAACTGGACGTTGGCCATTGTCGTCTTTTTCATGCTACCGCTGGATACGTGGTCACAGGCGCTCATCTTTGCCACGGTGACTTCCATCGCAGTGAGTGTTTCGGTTTTTGAGTTCCCCATTATTAACCGGGTGGCATATGGCGCATCGCCAAAAGAGACTGTCGAGCAACGGGCAAGGGAATCGGGCACGACGCCGCGTTACATAGGGATTGCTGTTGGATTCGTCGTCTGGCTGATCGCAATATAACGACTGGCAAGGGCTCCGCGTTCGAGGCCTGCTTTGGTTTACGTGCTTACTGACTGGGAATTAAGTTCTCAAAACCAGTCGTGCAGAGACCTGGCCGGTTTCATCCCGGTCATCGATACTGATCTGTCGCACAAAAACCCCCTGCGTCGACTCCAATCGCTCCAACCACAACATGAGCTTAGTAAAAGGTACTGCATCAAACCAAACGCTCACTGCTGCGCCGCCTTCAGGTTGTAAACGACTGGGCTTAATTCCGATCGCCTGAGCAGTGCTGGATGCTGCTGTCAGCAGTGAATTACCCGGTGTTTGCGTGGCGCCTGTGGAGCCGTTCGCAGCACTTCTCGCCTCGTTTTCAGTTGATTGTAAATGGCTGAGTAGTTTCAAATTTCGATCGTGTATCAATTGACTGTCAACCGCAAATTGTTGAATAGGTGACCAGACCGCTAAATAGCCAATCACGACTGCCAGGAAACCACCCAGCAACAAAATCGATAATTGCTCTCTGGCCTCAAGGTCATCAAAGCGCCGACGAATCGTTGTTATGTTCTCTGTAAAAGTACTCATCAGCCAGACACCTTTATCTTGATGCTGCCACGGATAGTGTCACCTTCCTGATTGATCGTCCCAATTTCTGCGTTTACACCATTGGCTTTGAGCCGTTGTGCATATTCTACCAGCGCCTCGCTTCTTGACCCGGTGACTTGAATAATCAGATCACCTCGGCTCTCATTAAAATTCACGTTAGACAGGCTGAGACCCGCTGCCCGCAAACCACGAGCCGATTGAGAAAAGGCAAGAATGAAGTCCCCGCCGCTTGATGAAGATTTCCCTAAATGGCTGTCCCACCTACGGCGGACATCTCGAACATTTCGATCAGCAGGGAAAACATCTTTATAAAGCGCTAGTGCTTCTGATCTATAGGCATCCGCTTTTTTCGCAAGGTACCAACCCTGCCCGAAGGCTAACCCTAGATGCAGGATTAATCCAAAAGCGAACAGCACCGCTACCGAGCGCCATATTTGCGGCTGATCGGACCTGCGCTTTTCGATCTTATAGTCGCCCTGCAGCAGGTTAACCTGATCGCCAAAGCCGCAGGCGAGATACACAAACGGAGCTTCTTGTATGCCGTTGGTTTCAACATGACACTCGGCAGCCTGAAGTTCACTCACAACCATCGCAACCCTATCGATCTCGTTGGCCGGTAGCGTGATCACAAAGTCAGCCTCCGGCAGCAGGGACAACGTCAGCGCTAAATCGTCAAAGGGGACAGTGAGCGCTTTTGCATCGGACCAGCGAATGTGGGCACGATTATCGTCAATCAGCACCTCAGTGCGGCCTTTGAAAGGCACCAAAGAAGGCTCTGACAACATCGCTGAAAGTCTTACACCTACACTTAGCGCACGTTCACGGCGATCTTCCAACAGTGCCCTGTCGATGACGGCCACCGCAATATCACCATTTGAGGTGCGATCACCCATTGCAAATGAACAGGTTTCTACGTCGGCAGCGAGCTGCTCTTCCAAGACATAGGGCACTGCCTGCACGATTTGGCGATACTGACGACTGGGAACATTGGCAGGCGTGAGCAAAACTTCGTCGCCGGAAAGAACCCATATAAGCTCACCATCGAAGTCGTCACCCAGCGATTGCTTGAGCGCTTCGTCCTGTAACGGCCCCTCACTGCGACCATGAGCCGACAGGAGGCCACGGTGATCAAAAATCGCCCACTCCCAGCGATCTTCATTCGCGCGAACAAAAACCCGTTGTTCAGCCACGGTCATCTTCCTCGTCACTTTGTACGGGGCGATAAGATTTGGAAAAGTCTCTCGAAATGACGCGCATACTCCCATTCACCGGGTTCCGGTGAACAATGCTGGTTAGGTAACTATATCTGTCCTGATATCTTGCGATGATGCGGGCTTCATAAAATGCCGATTGTACACCAAGTCCGTCGCTAACTACGCCCAGTCCTGCGAGTTCAGGGGTTTGCAAGAAGGCTTCAAGACTCTCGAAGCCTTCTTGCTCGTCACGTCGTTGAACCAGCACACTTGCAGATTCAAAGGGTAATCCGCTCGCAAGGGATTGCAGCACGGCAGGTCCCGCAGTATTAATATTGATCGATGTCCCGCTGTCTGGAAGCGCGGTTAAGTAGGCGATCAATTGCGAAGTGACTTCCACCTCGTATCCCAATAACCAGAATTCAGACACGTCGGTCATGGGTGCATTGCCCGCTCGATAAGGAGGATCTGCCAACAGGTATTCAAAGTCCTCGGCACCTGCGCCTCTAACACTGGTATCGCCATCTATCCAATCCTGGGCGCGGTCCGCAATGCCTGGATCTGCACCCAGCGCGGTAATCAGGTTGACCAGCCGCTGTCGAGACTGGCTCTTCGTCGGGCTTTGATCCGCCAGCCCATTGAGGTTAATCAGGCTCTGAAGATCAGTGATTGTAAGATGGACCTCTCCGTCTTCAAACTCAAAA
>JBLIIB010000059.1:0-15711 GCA_047634795.1 Candidatus Azotimanducaceae bacterium
TTTTTTGATAGCACCAGCAAAGCTGCTGTTTCAGCCAGCGCTCTATCCACGACTAACTTCTGATTCTAGCTGCTTAATCTTGCGGCGATCATTTTTACGAACGCTGGCTTGTTTCTGCTGCAGCTGCTCATCACGCCGGTAACCCAACAGCGCGGGCTCGCGCCAGTTGGTGACCTATTCTGGATACAGACCTTTCTCTCGGCAGACCTTTGAGAGAGCTCTAACTCATTCAAGCCTGCCGTCTCGATAACGACCGCTAACTTATCCTGCGCTCACCAGCTATCCGGGCGACAATCATTACCTGGCACAGCAATCCCTTTGTCTCTGTACTCTTCTCTCCATTTGTACACGTTACATCGCTGACCCTCGCTTCCTTGCAGCGGGTGCTTACCGGCATGGCATTAGGTGGCATCACCTTCTGGATAACGGCCTCTTTAAACTCGATGGAGTATCTCGATATTTTTTAATCTCTCTTTGCGCCCTATTAACATTTTAGGAATGAAAGAGAGGTGACAGATAGCCTGACACATAGGGGTGTTGCTGCATCGAAATCCAAGTACTACAACGATGGTTTCTCCTGGGCTTAGCACCTGGTTAAGTGGCTTTGGTGTTTTGGCTCGTAAATCGCGGCGCGGTTCATGTTGCAGGTCGCTACCTCCAAATGACGGAGCCCTGGACGGAGGGATGACTTCAATGGCATGTTAGACACCTGTCTCCAGCTCTCTTGCTCCAACATCTTTCACGAGTTTAAGGCAACTTTTGATTGCAGCTAGCTTTGTTTCTAAGTTTTCTAACCAATGCTGCGAGTGTCTCGCGCTTCCCAAATCTTTTTCAAGCGCAATTACTGCGCCTTCAATCCCTCCAGATATCAGGAATCGCGAACTTCCCAAAAGGCTAACGACATGGTTACGTGCTTTCCTGTAACTTTTCCATAGATCTTCGGCATAGTCCTCGGCGATGTCACGGTTCTCTAAAAAGGCATCATAGTTTTCATTGGTGTGAAACTTCATGTGATGACGCGCGTCGATCAACTCAGAGTATGCTTTGGCTTTACGATCCCAGAACCGTTCGCTTCGAAACCTCTTTGAAGTGTGCCTTGCTGCTAAAAATGCGGCCCCAATCATGAAGCCAAATCGGACTATGAGTTTTAGAATCTCGCGATTTTCCATCATAGGCATCTAACGCTGATTAGTTGGATTTTTCTGCGTAGATTAAATTCATTTAATTCTTTCAAATAATTTATCTGGTTCCTTGAATCTCGCACTTTTTCCAGCTTGTGACGGATAAGGCTGTCATTGCTTTTTTTCAGTTCGTCTCTAAATCAACAGGTAGTTTTAGTTGCAGGTTAAAAACTCCCACCTGGAATCTAATTTCTTTTATGGGAAACACCGGGCAGCGTCTCTGGGGCGATTAGTGCAAAGACAATAACAGCAACAAAATGTGACCGCTCTTCTCGCTCCCATTCAAACCTAAAACGCATAACTAAGGGCACTCCCCCGAACATCCCCATCCCCAGAGTCGCACTTCTTCAACTCCTCTTGCTCAAAAACATAAATATTCGACCTTTCCTCATCCCTCTTAACAATCACAGAAATCCTTTCCCCATCAGGCAAATTCCGCATAGCATTGCCGTAATCGCAAAACGTATTCAGCACCATCGTCTCAATCTGCTCAAACTTCACCTGCCGTTCAGCCTCACGCTTGGCCGTGCGTGCTTTAGATTCACTTGTACGCTTCTCAATCACGCTCTTTAATCTCTCTCGAATATTACGTTCCTGCAATTCAAGATCAGCGATCTGGCCTTCAACCTGCTTCTCTTCGGTTTCGAGCTCTTTCAGATCACTGTCGTCTGCATGGATTGATTCGATTTCAATTTCACGAAGTTCACGGCTGCGCTCTGCGAGGTCTGAACGAATCTCTCTTAGCTCCTGGCGGGTTTCGCGACTTTCGCTGTCCCACGCTCGGTTGCCTTCGACAAATTCAACGCCGTCAAATTCAGCGTCGCCGATTTCGACTCGAACGCCGCTTATGATGTCGCTGACAAAAGAAGGGATTGATTCCAGGCCTTCAACAACGACGCTCATGTCACGATCGAATCTCATACCGCCAAATGCCACGTTCATGCTTGAGTCCGGATCGACATTAAACACAACGCCTTGATGGGCAAGGTAGTAGCCGGACACTTTTATGTCGCATCGGCGGCAGACTTCTTCGCCCGCGAAGGATGAATGCACAATGCCGATCATCACGGAAATATCTTTCTTGATGCGATCATAGTTGGCGGCCTCGGCGAAGGCGAAGGCGTAGGCGGTGAGGCTGGAGGCTGTGATTAGTGCCGTGAGATTTAATATCAAATTACGACGTCGCATTTTTTGCCTAAAGCTCTTCTTTGATCTCATTTTGGATTTCGGTTCTGATTCCAATTCTAAATTCCACACGGTGGTTCTCCTTACATGTTGGGGCCTTGTCGCAGGGTGATCCCCTGAAACGCGGCGCTTAATTGTCTGATGTCTTTTTCGTCTTCGGCCTGACTGGCCGATAAGTATCGGAAGTTATCTTCTGTTTCCTGCACCTTTTTCGCCTGTCTTGCGCTCCATAGCGTGACCAGGCTGGTGAACTCGTCTCTTCGTTCTTCGCGGTTGGCTTGCAGCACGGAACGTAAGAGCAATTGGTCGCTGGCAACGTGTTGCGCGGTAATGCGATTGATCTGCGTTTGAAACTCATCGACCTGTTGTTGGTTAAGCGCCTCCAGTAAATCAGCGGTGACAAAATCCTGCGGACCAAACCGAATAGCGATACCATAACTGTCTGCGGATATCCGGGTGTCTGTCAGTACCAGTACTAATGCCAGTATTGAAGCCGCGGTGTCGACAATGTTGGGTAGTTGCCACTGACTTCTAGCTGCTTGCTCTGGCATTGATTCTCGCCTGGCGGGCGCGTCCGCCTGCCAGCGTGAGGCCGCCAGGTTCATTTGCCAGATGTCGTTCAAGAGCGCGCTGCAGTCTTCACACGTTTTTAAGTGCTGATCGATTGCGGCAGATGCTTGAGCGTCCAAGCGGCCTTCGTGGAAGTGGAACAGGTTGGCTTCGCATTGTTCACAGTTCATAGGGTTGGCTCCGTTTCACCGCGTTTGGTTTGTGCAAGTGCATGGCCTGTGTCCATGATTTTCTTAGACGGTTTTTGTAGATGGTGCATGTGTCCTCGTGCGTTCATCCTGAGGTCGGTTAGCCGCTGTTTTGGCTGCTTTTGATCGCCTTAGTTTTTTCAGTGCGGTGTATAGCGGTGTCTTGGCGGTGCTGGTTGAGATGCCGAGTTGGCGGCTGATTTCGTCAAAAGTGAAATATTGAAAAAACTTGAGCTCTACAACATGTCGCTGTTCCGGTGGCAGGCGTCTTAGCAGTGCCAGGATGTCTCGATTGGATCCAACGTTTTCGAGGCCGAGTGCCGGGTTACTGTCGCGGTCCAGGTCTTCTGTTTCTTCAAGTTCGCTGATGTCGGGCCGTTTGCGCCGCAGATGATCGGTGCAGCGGAAGGTGGCTATCCGAAACATCCAGGCGCGAAAGGGTGCTTCACCGCGAAAGTTTGCAAGCTTGCGGTAGGTCGCGAGCAATACATCTTGAAGTAAGTCTTTTGCATCTTCAGGGTGACCCACCATGGGATACACGTGGTTATAGAGGGATGATTCATATCGTTTCACCAGTGACTGCCACGCGCCGTCAGAGCCAGCAATAGCCATCTTGATCAACTTCTCGTCGCTGTCTTTGGCTGACATAGTGTCCTGAAGCGTTGCCCTAAAAAGGGTGTCCCGAAGCTTTGACCCTGAAGCTTTGATTCTGAAGCTCTGGCCCTGAAGGTCGCGGTTTTTGCCCGTCTGTGTATATAGACGTGTCAAGTCGCGAAAAAGTTTGAATTATTTTCACTTTTTTTTCTTTAGGGCGCCGCGCCCCAAAGGTACAAAGAGGGCGGCGCGCTAAAACAATTTGAGTTGTTCGTTAGATCGCTTGAATTGGCTGAAATCCAGATCAAACCGTTCTTCGTTCTTGATGCCCAATTTCTTGGCGCAGATCTTCCATCGCTTATTGATCAGGGAAGCAAAATGCCCGGTCCCGACCATCCGCTCGCCGTAAACGCTGCTGTAATCCTTGCCGCCGCGGCTTTGCCGAATAATGCTCATGACTTTTTCTGCCCGATCCGGAAAGTGCTCATTCAGCCATGCCTGAAACATAGGACTGACTTCACGGGGCAGTCGCAGCAGGATATAGCGCGCGGAGTGAACACCTGCTGAATGCCCGGCCTGCATGATGGATTCCAGTTCCTGATCGTTGATGTACGGAATAATCGGTGCGGCCAGCATGGTGACTCTTACGCCTGCCTCGCTTAAGGCACGGATCGTGTCGATGCGGACTTTTCCCGCGGGGGTTCTGGGTTCCAGTATTCGCTTCAGACTGTTGTCGAGTGTGGTGACGCTGACCGCGATGCTGCAAAGGTTCTTTGCGGCCAGAGGCGCCAGCAGGTCCAGATCTCGGGTGATGAGGTTACTTTTGGTGATCATCGAAAACGGGTGCTGGAATTCAGCCAGGACTTCTATTATCGAGCGGGTAATGCGCAGCTCTGATTCCAGGGGTTGGTAGGGGTCAGTGTTCGCGCCGATGCAGAGCGATTTAGGCACGTAATTGGTTTGCTCCAGCTTTTTACGAAGCAGGGTGGCGGCATCGGGTTTGATGATGATCTTGGTTTCAAAATCGAGTCCGGGCGATAGATCCCAATAGGCATGGGTCGGGCGGGCATAGCAGTAGATACAGCCATGTTCGCAGCCGCGATAAGGATTGATGGACGTTTGAAAGGGAAGGTCCGGGGACTGGTTACTGCTGATAATGGTCTTGGAGACTTCGTTCAAGGTGATGGTCTTAGGCCGCGCTAGTTCCTCTATGGTGGTATCCCACCCATCATCGACGCGTTCCGAGCGCTGGTGATGGAAGCGGTTAGCAGGATTAGACAGTGCGCCCCTGCCTTTAATGGCGCCGCGGCCTGTCATAACGCCTTTTTTCATAGTCGAACGTGAATCTACATCCGGTGCTGCGTGTTGCGTGTAGGGGTCGTCCGTGGGTTCCATCGCCAAATGTTAGCACGATAATACTGTATATACATACAGCGGACAGGATAACTGTAGTTCCGTACAAAACTCTTTGTTATGCTCGCGCTTTGATGTTCATTACTACATCTTTCCCTACATTTATCACAGGAGCCGCAAATGGCGCAGACTAACGATCACGAAATGGTATCAATCTATCCCTTCAGCGACGACGAAGTGGATCAGTTGATGAACACCTCTGTTGAGTGTGTACTCATGTGGGCAACCAAAGATGGTTGGCCAGTGGGTGTTACGCACGCCTTCGTTTGGCACGACGGAAAAATCTGGATCACTTTTTCAGAGCACCGTCACAGAGCAGCGGCCATCAAGCGTGACAACCGCGTATCGGTGAACGTTAGTGCTATGGGTTATCCACCAGGGACAACTGATCTGCCCGGTGGTGCGATTACGTTTAAAGGGACTGGCGAGTTTTTCTCTGACGATAAGACCAAAGAGTGGTTTTATGGTGCGCTGTCCCAGAAGCTGAATCCAACCAATAAAGATGGCGAACAGTTCTTCTACAACCTGCTGAATTCTCCTCTGCGTACGATTCTTGCGGTCACACCGACCAAGAAGATCATGTACAACGGCACAAAGGCTGGCGCACACATGGCTGGCACCATAGACGAGAGCGAATTGGGCGAACCAATGGAAGTCGATAAAGGCCGCATGAACAAATTGCGTGCTGAAAAAGGACTGGAGCCAAGACTAAAGCATTAAGTTTTTCTGTTTTTGCTTAACCCATGCTGCCGGCGCACCCGCGCCGGCAGCATCCTGCTACAATCTACGCCCACCTTACTACTACCGCATCATTCCCATGAGTGAATTCCCATGAGTGTTTATCTTCTTTCTTTCTATCTGCATATCGGAAGTGTTTGTTTGTCTGGTGCATTTTTCCTGATCCGTGGACTTTGGATGATGGCGGAAAATCCTGCACTGCAGCAAAAGTGGGTACGCATTTCACCCCATGTGATTGATACGGTGTTGTTACTCTCTTCGATATCGCTATGCGTGATATCCGGGCAGTATCCGTTTGTGGAAGGCTGGTTGACCGTGAAGCTCATTGCGCTGTTTGCTTATATCGGTTTGGGCGTCTTTGCACTGAAGCGAGGCAAAACAAAAGCGATTCGATCCGGGTTCTTTGCGGCAGCGATACTGACTTTTGTCTTTATGGTGAGTGTTGCTTTTACGCGAGATGCGGCTGGGTTCCTTTCCCTGATCTAGGGTCGGAGCCTTAGCGCTTTTAGTTTTTGATTTAAAAGTAGGGCGCCATTTGGCGCCCTTTTTAATGCCCTTGTGAATGCTTTAGTCATTACCCTGATCAGCGCTCAGACTATTGCTTTCATCAGCTAGTCGTAGCTTTTATCTCCAACGTCGCTCAGATATCTGAGCATCATCTGTGTGATTAACCCTATCCCTACGATGGTGAGCAGGAAGTTAATCACGCCGCCAATAGCTGGCAGATTGATGGCAAGAATGATTACCACTAATCCGGTAAGCAAAGTCAGCAAGAGATTGTCCTCAAAGTCGGTTGCGCTGAGCATGACCTGACCCAGTTTTGACGCCAGTACAATCTTGGCGAGGTAGATCACGGCGATATAGCCGAAGGTGCCTATCACGGTGACTGGAATGCCAATGACGGTGACCGCGACGATGGCCAAAATCAGTGGCACACTGACTAACGCCACCAAGCCAATGCCCGCTGTTTTCAAGCCTTGCAGACCGCCACTCATGCGTACATCACGTAGCGCAGGAATCATCCAGAGTACAACGACGCCGGTCAGGAATGCGCACAACAATCGAACGACCTGGTTCAGGTAAAACCCTGCATCGGTGTAGCGATTTCGTGGATCGAATTCTTCCGGTAAATCCAGGAATTCGATCACGCCGTTAACCGTCGCGTTGGGGGTTTGTCTTAAGTGATCTTCGTTTTCAGTTCTGAATCTCAGATCCCCTTTGATCATCGCGTTGCTCAACAGATTAACCTGATCGGCAAACGCTTCCAGGTCTTGTCCGATAGTGCCGGTGATATCGATATTATCGCCAAAGACATAATAGTCCCAGCCGATTTGACCTGCGATAAAGGCATCTGAGGTAGCCGTAATCAGGTTGCCGGCAATGCTAACGTCTTCTCCTGTGCGCACGTTTTCCGTCGCCGTCCAGACATCTCCGCCGATGGTGGCGTTCTTGAACTCAGCGGATTGAGCTGCGATCACGATAAGTCCCTGCACATTAGCATTGACCTCAACGTCCTGAGCAAAGCTCACTAGGTTCCCGTTGATCGGGCCGTTCACAATCACGCGGCGGCCCAGCGCCAGCACATCTCCGTTAACGGTGCCGTCCAGCACAATGGTGTCGCCGGCGATGATGAGCGTGTCATCAATGGTTTCGTCAGCGGCTAGCGTGATGGTGTCACCTTTGAGATAGGTGAGTGCCTGCGCGGGTGCAGACACCATTGAACTGGCGGCGACTGCCGCGACCAGGCACAAGCTTAAGCTTGTTCGAGTGCCGCGATAATGAAACGCAATCCAGCCGATACCGGCGGTGATGATTAAAAGGACAATAAATCCAAGATAGACATCAATCATGCGGGTTCCCTCTTGTGTGTAATAAAGCGCTGCATTAACGAGCAGCTCGTAAGCATCGGGGACTGGTATCGCGAACCATGACAGTACGGTGATGACCAGTTCCCCAAAAATGGTTTTCCATAAAAACTGTGAGATCCAAACCATCAGGCCGGTGAGCACATTGGCAATCGCAAATTCTCGTAAGCCAAATGGGTGGCTGAATTTGGGCACAACAATCTGTGTGACCAGGAGACTGTCATCGAATTCGAGCGATTCGCGGATGAGCGCGCGCTCATGGGTAAAAGCTGTAACTTTGGCCTGGCAAAGATCGCAATGTGAAACGTGCCCGCGCAGGGCTATCTCATTGCTTCCCTCGATGGCATTGTCGGCTAGCATTGAGCATTCAAGTTCCGTTAGGTGGCCGGCCAAAGGGTCTTCTTGGGTCTTGTTGCTATCGCTCATGGCGCCAACTCCGAATTGTCGCCGAGCTTCTCTCTGAGGCGATGTTTAGCCCGCAGGATAAGGACGCCCACATGGCTGGTGCTGATAGAAAGTTCAGCCGCGATACGCTCGTAGCTGGCGTCATAGAAGTAGGCGAGCACGAGGGGAATTCGATATTTGTCCGGGAGCGCGTTGATCGCTTCGGTGAGATGGTGTGATTCTTGACCCGTGATGACTTCGGTTAGCAGTGGGTGCTCTTGTGGCCAGGGTTCGATCGTTTCGAGTTTTTCTTCGCCAAACAGGTTGTTAGTTTTCTTTTGGCGCCGTAAGACATCAATGCAGTGATTGTTGGCGATGGACGCAATCCATTGCCAGAAAGGCTGACTGGTGTCGTATTTTTCGAAGCTGCGATAAGCCCGCATAAACGTTTCCTGAGTAGCGTCTTCGGCCATTGGAGGCGAGGTCAACAGGCGCCGGCATAAGCCGAACACGCGAACGTAGTATTCCCGGTAGAGAATTTCGAAGGCAACGTTCGTGGCCATTGATCTTTTTCCTTATGGCTTATTCAGTAATACGTCGCTCAGGTTGGTTTATTACAAAAAATTTTTTGAATTGAATTCCGATCGCTTAAGTCAAGCTGTGCCGCGCTTATCTATTCTGAGGATTCGTCGGGTATCGGGTAGTGCAGGCCGGGAATTCCGCCTTCCAGCGCCTGGTACCAGTCGGGTCTGGGCTGAACGGGTTCATACGGTGAGGGCACCATCGGCAGGTCCGTATTCCATTCGTGATGAATGGGCGGAATCTGGAAGGTTCCTCTGCTGGCATTGGTGCCGCCATCAACGAGTAGGTCCACGCCGGTGATGTAGCTGGCAAGGTCGGAGGCAAGAAACAGCACGGCATTGGTGACTTCCTGGGCTTCACCCACGCGGCGCATCGGCGTTCGGCTAGATATCCACTTATCCATGCCGAGTGCTTCCAGCATAGGTCGTGTCATTTCGGTCACGATGAAACCGGGTGAGACTGAGTTCACACGAACCCCGCGGTCAGCCCATTCAACGCCCATCTGGTAGGTCATATTGAGCAATCCGCCTTTGGCCGCGGTATAGCCGATGACATTATTTTCGTTACCGCCACTCGCCAGGATGGAGCAGATGTTGACGATGTTGCCGGAGCCACGCTCCAGCATGTGCTTGCCGCAGTCGCGGGCGAAGTAAAAAGCACCCATCAAATCTACGGAAATAATCTGCTTGAACGTTTCTGAATCAAATCGTTCAGCGGCAACGCCCCGAGCATCAGCGATGCCGGCGTTGTTAACGAGTACATCAATCTTGCCCAGGGCTTCGATGCCGCCGGTAATGACTTTCTTGACGTCTTCTTCAATAGAGACGTCGCCAGGAATGACAGCCACTTCACGGCCCATAGCGCGACATTTTTCAGCGACGGCATTGAGTTGGTCGACACTGCGAGCAGTCAGGATGAGATTGGCACCGGCTTCGGCGAAGGAATAGGCGAATTGTTCGCCAAGGCCGTAACTGGCGCCGGTGATCAATACTGCTTTGTCTTTGAAATTAAACATGGTGGGTCCTGGATCGAATCATGGGCTGAGTCTAAGGGGTATTGCCGGCTAACAAAAGAAGCGGGGTCTTGGCGCAGGATTTTTAAAGCCGGTTTTGAGACTTCTGGTTTAAGAAGCAGGGTTTGTCTGCGTTGCCCCCGATGGAAAAACATGCTCTAGTCGATCGCATTCATGGGGAGAGTAATGGTGATTCCAAAAAATATATCTGAAGTCAGTACTGGGTGGTTGAGTGAGGCACTGAATGCAGAGGTGAGTGCCATCGATATCGTCCAGATTGGTCAGGGTGTTGGTTTGATGGGCGACATCTATAAAGTCGGTGTCACTTGCACGGATGGCAGTGCTGGGAGCAGTGCGTCGAAAGGTGTGCCGAAAAGTGTGGTGGTGAAGCTACCGTCCTCGTTTGAAGAAAACCGCACCCAGGGCGTAGCACTCGGCATGTTTGAAGCGGAAGTTAAGTTCTACAGCGAATTGGCGGGTGAATGCCCTGTGGGATTGCCTGAGGTTTATTACACCGATATCAAAGTGGGTGAAGCCGACTTTGTCATTGTGATGGAAGACTTGAGTGACATGGCATTGGTTTCCCAGTTCGACGGCATGAATGCGGAGCAGGCCATGGCCGCCGTTAAAGTGCTGGCCTCAATCCATGCCATCTGGTGGCAGCAGACTGATCGTGATGCTCTGTCCTGGATTCCTACCATGACCGGCCCGCGAATCGAGTTTGTTGACGCAATACTGCCGCCGATGCTGCCTAAGTTCACAGAAGGTTTTACCCAGTATTTGCCGGAGGGCGGGATAGAGATTTTTTCCAAATTTGTCGGTAACTATCTTCCATTGATGAAGGTCATGGCGGAAAGAAGTCCCTGGACGCTGGCGCATCAGGACTACCGGGTCGAGAACCTGCTGTTCGGATCAGATCGCGTTGTGGTCATTGACTGGCAGGGTATTGGCCTTGGGCCAGGCGCATATGATTTGGCGTATATCTTAGGCGGCTCTATGGATACGGAGCTCCGCCGCGCAAATGAGACCGCCCTGTTGGAGGCTTATCACGGGCAATTGGTGGCCGATGGCGTGAGCGATTATTCTTACGACCAATTGAAGGAAGACTATGCCCATGCTCATTTGCTGGGTGGTCTTGCGACGTCAATGATTACGGGCGGTGGTATGGATTTAAGTAACGAGCGTGGTTTGCAGTTGATCTCCACGATGGCATCTCGACATGCGGCGGCGGCGCTCGACCATGATGGTTTGGGGCGTTTGGCAGATATTATTTAAGGGCTCGTTAGTATTCACTAATGCTGGCTGTGACTTAATCCGTCTTTACACCCTGGAATTTTTTCTGAACAAAGTGTTGCTCGCTCTCGTTGTCGGTGGGGGTGAGGGCACGTTTATCGTCTCGAATGCATGTCTTATAATCACCGACTCGTTGATGCAGATCAGCCGGTGTGGAATAGAACGGGAAGTTGGTATCGAGCCCCGCTTTAATCTGCGACAACGCTTTTATCCGCTATTCAACTTTCCCTGAAATAAGAGAACCCCACGTTTACTGATCGCTGCGTTGCGGGTGCGTTTACCTTCACAGGTAATGTAGCTTATCTGGATTGCGCGTAGAAAAGACGCGATAGATTTCGTGGGCTCTTATTTCAAGTGTGTGGCTGGAATGGATGATGTCGTCCTGCCACAGCACAAGAGCAATATTGCCATTAGCCGCTTTAACTGCCGGGACTAATGGCGCTGTCTGTTTTTTCATGAGGAACAAAAATACCGTGGTGACGCGTTCTTTGCCTCGAAGCGGTAGGAGCGCGGCGCTGGCTCTACGGCCACCATCGCTGAGGGCTGTGATGTCCTCTGACATGAGTTCATGAAGGGCTTCCAGATTTCCCGTGGCGGCGGCGATCATGAACTGTTCCATGAGCCGTTGGGTTTCACCTTTCCCCGGGCAATCAATGTCTGAGGTCTTTATTTTTCCCTTTGCGCGGCGCAGGGTTTGCCTTGAATGTGCGGGCGTAATCTCAAGCGCCTCGGCGATGGCCGTGTGCTCCGAGTCGAAGGCTTCTTTTAAAATGAAGACGGCGCGTTCCAGCGGGCTTAATGTTTCAAGCAGGCAGAGAAATGCCATTGAAATAGATTCGGCCTGCCGAGTATTACCTTCGGGCTCGCCGAAAGCGCTAGGGCAAAAAGGCTCGGTCATCTCGGGGCTTAACGGTTCTGGTAACCACGGACCGGGATAGATCACCCTTGCTGGCCTGGATTTCCTCATGACGTCAATGCAAAGTCGAGCGACGATCGTGGTGAGATAAGTGGCGGGTGTTTTGTTGGTTTTAGTTCGGTGCGCTGCCATTTTACGTAACCGTCCTGCATGACATCTTCAGCTTCAGAAAGCGAATCCAACATCCGGTAGGCAATGGCTCAGAGCTGCTGGCGTTCGGCTTCGACGAGCCTCGCATGGGGTTTGTAAGATTTTGGCCGTCTATCTATAGGCATTTGCTATAGGCATTTGTAGCCCCACGGGTATGGGCCCGCATAGATCCACCGGATGTAGATAAGGTGCCAGTCATAGACCCAAGCCGCCTATGAGTAGAATCGGCACGGTGGGGTCAGTGCCAAAAACCGTTTCAAGCAATTGGGCAAAGTCGTGGTTTACGTTATTGCCCACATCGAACAAAAGCCCGCCCAACGCGGCAAGGGAGATCGCTATCCAGCGGGCGGCCAGTGCGGGCATCGATTTTTGAATGTTGGCATTTAGGATCAAACCGTTTTTAGCGGCCAACATCTGCAGGCCGTTGGTAGAGTGATAAAAGCGCGCCAGTGCCAGCAGGAAGTAGTAGGGGTAAAAATAGACGGGAAAGTACCAGAGAGAAAATGACAGACCCTCAAACTCGGGGAATACGCCATAGGAAAATGAACTGCCGGGCACTGCCAAAATATGACCGACGATAAAGAGTAACAAGAAACATCCTGCCCGGGTGTGTACGCGCTTGCTTTGTAAATCTTGCTTTGTAAAACCACGCCGTATAAAAAAAACAGGGCGATCCCCGTCACGGCATGCGTCATGAGCGGGCCTAAGACTAATTCGATCTCAACCAGCGGGTACTGATAGAAGGTGCGGATGGTTTTCTGATATTGGTTAAACGTGTCGATGCCGAAAGGTGCCAGCGCAATGTTGCTGAGGTGCAGCAACACAAAAACACCAAATAGGCCGCCCGCGATGGCCTGTATTCGGCGCAGGGCAGCCTCGAGTGTTGCTTTGCCTCCTGGCAGTGCGGTGGTGTCAGTCATTTGCAGTGTCTATTTACTGTTGAGTTCAGGGCCGTGACGATGCTGCGGGCTCTGGCGTGACAAGTTTCGATAAGGTTTTTACATTATTTTTTCGCTTCGGTTATTCACTACAGATGTGCCTGCTCAAAAGCTGCCGCGATCGCTGCGATGTGGGCATCTGAAAAACGTTTGCCCACAATCGATAGTCCGATCGGCATGCCGCGAATATCACCCATCGGCACGGTAATGTGGGGATGCCCACCGACCGCTGGCAGGCTCGACATGGATGGCCCGCGGAAGGCGTCGCCGTTGATGTCGTCAATGGTCCAGGCGGGGCCATTAGAAATACCGATCAATGCATCAAGATTGTGCTTGGTGAGTACGGCATCGATGCCCTCAATGCCTGCCGCCCTGACGTTTTTTGAGCGCTTCTCCAAATACTCGCTTTCAGTGATGGCGAGTTCCTGCGCTTTGACAAAGATACTCTGATCGAAGAGCGATAGTTCGTGTTCGTTGCTCGCATTAAACGCGATGAGTGTCTCAAGCGTCATTGTACTTAAATCATTGGGTAGGCCTGCCAGATAGGCATTCAGGTCCCGCTTGAATTCGTAAAGAAGCACGTCGTATTCATCGGCCCCAAACTCGACGTAGGTTTCCATTTCGAGGCCGGGCGTAATGTCTGCGCCGAGCATCTTTAAGGTGTTAAGCGCGATGTCAAAAACCTTATCTCGGCGCTCATCAAAGTTTTGTGTGCGCGCCACAACGCCAAGTCGAATACCTTTGAGGTTGTCAGGTGTGGACAGGTGAGCCAGGCTGTTTCGCACAGTCGTGGCCTCTGCAGATGAACTTCCGATGATCACGGCCAACACGTTCGCGGCGCCCATCACGCTGTTGGCGATCGGTCCTGCGGTGTCTTGCGAGCTTGCCAGCGGCACAATGCCATCACCTAACACCAGGCCGTGGGTTGGCTTAAAACCCACCACGCCATTAATCGCGGCGGGGCAAATAATAGAACCGTTCGTTTCGCTGCCGATGGCAACCGGGACGTAACCTAAAGCGACCGCAGCAGCAGAACCCGCACTCGAGCCGCAGGGTGATCGGGTTGGATCGCGAGCGTTGCGTGCTTGCCCACCCACCCCGCTCCAACCGGAAATTGAGTTTTCCGAGCGAAAGTTTGCCCATTCACTTAAGTTAGTTTTCCCCAATATGATGGCACCAGCCTCGCGCAACCGCGCGATGAGATCTGCGTCCTTGTCGGTTTTGTTTTCGGCTAATGCGAGCGATCCCGCGGTGGTAGCCCAATCTTTTACTTCAATATTGTCTTTGATCAACAGCGGTACCCCCGCGAGCGGCAGCGCGGCGCGCTCTTTTTCGGTTAGCGCGTCGAGTGCCTCTGCTGCCTTAATAACAGCCGGCCCGCCTTTGATGATCACGGCGCGATAGGTGCCGTCGGTTGCATCGATCCTAGTCAACGCCTTCTCGACGGTGGCTACGGCAGAGTCGCCATTCACAAACGCCTGACGGATGGTTTTCTGAGTCACAATTTGATCCTGATTTCCGTTATTGTCTGAAGCGTGAAGGGATGTGCTGAGCAATGAACCGCTCAACAACGTGCCGGGCAACAAAGAAGCAAAAAGAAAGTGAGTGAACTGATTCATGGCAGTTTTATTCCTGGGTCGTGTGCTTGTAAATCGTGCCGTTTTTCATCACAAATCTTACATCTTCAAAGAGTATTATGTCGTTCAATGGGTTACCGGCAACCGCAATCATATCGACCGTCTTACCCCGCTCCAATGTTCCGAGCCTGGCTTCCTGACCCATCAAGGCGGCGTCATTAATCGTGCTGGCACGGCACTGCTTTGAGCGGCGGCATGCCAAAAGTGACCCTGCGGGATAATTGCCCGGGGCTTTCGCCGTGGGGGAATATGCGGGCGTCGGTTCCCATCACTATTCTGATGTCGGCTTCAACCGCGCGCCTGAAATCTTCGCGCCGGGTCTTGTCCGCGGTACGTTCTTTAGCGAGGTTTTCTTCGGGAATACCAGCTTCAGCGCCACGACCTAAAATATATTCGGTGACGTAGGGAACGTCTGATTAAAGTCTAGTTGCGTCGGGCCGCGCAGGCCATTACTGCGTTCGGGCCGTACCTAAACATGTGCGCCCCAGCCGGAACGCCGGACCGCTTGTCCTGGACTGGGCGTCCCCACCAGCTTGGCCAGACAAAAATATCCATTTAATCAGAGCTTCCCTAGATGTTCATGCTCAGGTGGGTGCCGTTTTCCAGCGCCAGTGCTATACCTTTGTCGTCAATAAAGCTGGCGGGTTCGACTGAATTGGCGTCGGCAATGATTGCGGCCTTGAAGCCCTCTGGCCTTCGGCGGCAACCGTTTTACCGCGGGGGGGGCTTCTGCAACCATCAGACGCATGGTTGGGCGCCAGGGATTGGCAGGAAAGTGGTGCGTGACTATAGGGTGGTGATTTAGCTTGTGCTCTAAATCTGAAAAATCGACAAAACAGGCGACTTTATTCATTTGTTCAGGTCGGGCTGGACCAAAACGCCTTTTTTCCCGCAGCTATTAGAGCTACATTGACCGACTGGCGTTCAGTGCAACATAAATTTTTAAACGGTCGGAGAGACCTCATGAATCATCTAGCTCATCGTCCGAAGCTCGCGCGCGCTATCACACTTGCTTCTATTCCTGTTGCCGCGGCGGTTCCTACAGTCTCGTTTGCAGCAGAAAAA
>JBLIIB010000060.1:0-15675 GCA_047634795.1 Candidatus Azotimanducaceae bacterium
CGGAACGCTTGTCTTGGACTGGGGTTCCCACAGGAATATCCATTTAGTCAGCGCTCTCTTGGGTCAGTGTTCTAATTCCTGAATGACCTTTTGAACGAACTGACGAAGTTCCTCGGCCAGATAAGGCTTTTTGAGAAAAGCCGTTCGAGCGGTCGGAGGCAGATGGCTGAGTGCTTCGCTTTCGTTGAATCCGCTGGAGAATACGATAGGCACATCGGAATTGATGGCGACGAGTTCGTCATAAGCCTGCAATCCGCTCTTGGTTGGCATCATCAAGTCGAGCATGACGAGTTGTATGCTCTCGCTCTGGGCCCTGAAAATTTGGATCGCCTGGTGGCCGTCCTTCGCCTCTATAACGTTGAAACCAAAGTCTTCCAGGACAAGCCGGGCGAGATCACGAATATCCTCTTCATCATCAACGAACAAAATAGTCCCTGAATGATTATTCGCATGAATTTCATTGATAGCCGGTAAGGTCTCATCCTCGCTCGAGTCTGCGACCGGGAATAGTAGCGTTATTGTCGTCCCGGAGTTTGGCTTTGATCGAACTTCGATGGTGCCGGTATGGCCTTTAACAATACCGATGACTGCGGAAAGACCAAGCCCGTGTCCCGTTTCTTTGGTGCTAAAAAACGGGTCAAACATTTGCCTTAGGGTGTCCTTGTCCATGCCGCATCCATTATCTTGAACGAGGATTGATGCATAGGTTCCGGTGGTTACTTTTTCGGTAAAGTCCCGTCCCGCAAAGAAACTGCCGTCGCATACTTGTGTAGAGACGATGACTTTCACATTCCCGTTGCCGGTGCTGATAGATTCCCCTGCATTGGTAATCAGGTTCATCACCACTTGCCTGATTTGCGTGAGATCGCCCTTGAGGACCGGATCGGTCCCATCTGTTTCAATGTCTATCTGAACGCCTTTGGGTGTGGATATATTGAGCAGACTTTTCATTTCAGTGACGAGCTTTTCTGCACTGAATGGCTCAATAGTGAAGTGTCCCCTACCCGAGTACGCGAGTAATTCTGAACACAATTCTGTGGCGCGCTCAACGGTGATCATGACGCGCTCGAGCGACGTGGCGGATTTCGAATCGGGATTTAAACTCTGGCGAGCCAGGTCTGCGTTTAGCATGATGACGTGTAGTAAATTGTTGAAGTCATGGGCGATGGCTCCGGCAAGCACGCCGAGACTTTCGAGTCTTTGAGACTCTTGGATCTTTGATTCTTCGGCGACGCGCTTTCTTTGTTCTTGGAGGCGGTTCGTGACGTCCACGATAATGCCATCTAACAACTGGGTTTTTTGATCGGTTTCGTTGCATTCCAGCACAAACATCCAGTGATGTTCTTTTGCGGTTCGTGTTCGAAAGTCGCCTTCGGTTCGGTGTGCCTGTGATTTGCTAGCCGATAGGAGTTCATGAAACCGGTCGATGTCGTTCTCATGGATGCAGTGGGCGAGTTGATCCAATGATTGGGGTGCCGGCGCAAACCCATATCGCCTGAAAAAGTCCCGAGATAAATTCACAGACTCCGTTGCCACATTGATCTGAATAGCGCTTGCGCCGGCGACTTCCAGCGCCATCCTGCCGGTCTGTTCGATAGATTTTTTCGCAGATTCTGCCTCAAGTCGCTGTGATACGGCTTGCCCCAAATCCGCATCCAACCGCTCCAGTTGTGCCTCTGCGCGCTGAATGTCTTTCAAATGGTTAAATGCCTGAACAATACTTTCTCGATAGGAGCTGGCCAGTGCATCAATAAACATCGCCAGTAGCGTTAGCAACATGCTAATTGTGACCACTGAACGATATTCCATCTCGACAGCTTTAAACCTGACAATAAGCCAGATGGTGAGCAACATGAGTAAAAAGTTGATGCTGTAGACCAGCCAGAACTGCCAGCGTTTTGTTAAGAACCCTCCAAAACAGGTAGGTAAGATAATGACTGCCAGCATTTGAAGGTTACCCGGGCTCTCCATATAGATGGTGTAGGACGCAATCACCATGCTGGAGGCGATGAGCAGGAGGATACTGCCGAGTACTTTTTCTATGTGAAGCAGGTAGTAGAGGACACCTAGTGTGATCATGACGAACACATTGCGAACGAAAGGTTCGATGACATTTTCAGAGGTGGTAAATCCGGGCAAAAATGCGATGAGCGCCAGCGCGAGTAAGATCAATGCAGCGACGAGTTTGTAAAACGTTTTGAGTAGTACGCCCTGTCGGGCAAAAATAAGTTGTTCCGGTGTTTCGTAATGGACTCGTTCCGCGAATCCGTTTTGTGGCTCGGCTTGCGGTTCGAGCCTATCGATTCCGGGGTTTTTTGAACCCTCTAGCGAATTGTTGGTCATTGAATTTGAGATGCGACGTCATGTTTTGACTGTGTCTCAAAGTACCATTTTAGCCTCTCAGCTTCTATGACATGTTGCGTTGGATTTTCCTGTGGCGTGATAGTGTGTTTTTGAGAAAGTGTTTGGGAAGAGTAGACCGGGTCACGCTCAACATTGGTGCTTGCGCCTTCAAGGTGTTTGTAAGCAAGAAAAGCCATGAGCACGAGACTCCACTTCAAAAATCTGCGTATGTTCATTGAATCGATCCAATTCGCTATTGGTTGGACACATAGATGAGAAGGACAAAGTCATTGGTGAAGGCCGTCACAGTTTTGGAAGAGGCTTGTACCGTCCGTCGCGAATAATGGCCTGATGCCGACGAGCGGTGAATTCAGGAGGTGCCTGTTGTTGACGGCAGTTGTTAGCGCCAGTCATTGGCTCTAGTTGTTAACCCTGTTTATTAGCGCTGGTGATTAGCCCAGTGCGAGGATAAAAATCAGAGGAAAGAGCGGGATCATGTAGGTGTAACCTCGATTGACATAGGCCTTGGCGAAAGACGGGTCGATGTCGGTTGCGGCTTCAAAGTCCCGTATGGCCAGGAAGTCAGTGCCTGCTTTACGATAGAGCAAGCCCCGATTGAAGTATGCCCTCGCGTGATTATTATCGAGTTCGATTGTGCGGGAGTAGTCAGCGATGGCTTCATCATGATTCTTCTGATCATGATGAAGAAGGGCGCGAGAGAAATAGGTTGCCGCGTGACCTGGATTTAATGTGATGGCTTCGTTGTAGTCACTCAGTGCATCAATGTATCGTTTGTTCGACTTGTTGGCGCGTGCTCGATTGTAGTAAATCAAAGCTTGCTCATCGCTGTTCTGCGTTCGTGTGAGTGCCATGCTGTAGTCTTCGATCGCACGGTCGTAGCGACCTTCGCGCTGATTAGTATAGGCGCGAAAGTAGTATGCCTGCATGTAGGTGGGATCAAGTTCGATGGCTTGTTTGAAATCCGCCATGGCGAGTTTGCTTACTCCCCTGAGCGCATAGCTCAGACCGCGATTGGCATAGGCGGTGACATAAGTCGGGGCGAATTCAATGGCTTGTGAATAGTTGGCGATCGCCTTTTTCTGTTCATCCGAATCGTAGTAAGTCAGACCAAGGAGTAGATAAGTTCTGGCGACGCGGAGAAGTTCTTCTGATGGACAGCTATCCAATTCGTCGATAGCCAGATCCAGATGATCAGCGAGTCTGGCCTCATTCGTTAGATCATTACAGTGGGTATCGGCTTGGGATAAGTTTGAAAAGAGTGTGCCTGAAAAAATCACGCATGTGATGAGTGCGATTTTCCTCATGGTATTTTTTGGCATAAATTTTTCCCCATAGCGCTTTTGGATGGCTCTTTTTCACGATGCGGCTCTTTTTGCTAAGGAGTGCCACCGTCTATTCTTTGGTGCCTAAGAATGAGGAATTTTACACCATTACACCATTACACCATTACACCACTCACGCTTTACCTCAACCGTCCTTGGAGATCCGGTGTCCTGTCAGCGGCGTCTCAGGATCTTGGCGCGATGCGGGATGCCAGACCACCCAGGCCACGAACCAGCCACCTTGGCTGGTGCTGCGCCCAGGTCAGTGCAAGCTTGTTTGCCCCGCCGGGTACGCAAATAACCTCCCGGTTCATGAGGGCATCAAAACCCTCTCTGGCGACGTCTTCTGGTGTTGAGATCATGAAAGGTGGCAACACGTCCGCGATCGCAGCTTCAGCCATTTCCGTATCGGTCAAACCGGGGCACAGGGCAGTCAGATATACCCCCGATTTTTTTAGGTTTTCAGACAGTGCTTCTGTGAGGGACAGGACATAGGCCTTGGTCGCAGCGTACAGGTCCATTCCGGGCACTGGATGAAAAGCCGCCACAGACGCAACATTCAGCACGCGGCCGGATTGGCGAGCGACCATTCCTTGAAGAAAGTGATGTGTGAGCCGCGTGAGAGCAGTGACGTTCAAGGAAAGTGTTTGAAGTAAATCTGCTTCGCTGAGTTTATCGAACTCATCGTTGACCATCATGCCAGCATTGTTCACGAGGATGTCGACGTCGAGCAATTCTGCTGCGACATACTCGATCAGAGAAGACACGCCAGCGTCCGTAGACAAATCGGCGGCGTGAATGTGGACATTGCACTGGTCACTCAGGCGGTCTTTGAGCCCTTCAAGACGCTCCAAACGCCTTGCGGTCAGGATTAAATCGAAGCCTTCGCTGGCAAATAGTTGCGCAAATGCTTCACCGATCCCCGATGATGCGCCTGTGATGAGAACTCGTCCGCGTTGATTTGTCATTTTTTCTCTTTTTCTGATTTGTCTGAGTCCATGCTGTCACTGCTGCCGCCAAGCATTACGCGTTGCAGCCACTGTTGGTAGGCCATCATGGGCTGAACAGCTCCAGCGATGATTTCGTTGTACATGTTCTGGCCGGATTCTGTGAGTTGTTGTTGCGCCATGCGCATCATTTCTTCCTGGAGGCCTTCAATATTGGGGAGGCCCAAAAAATGTCTCAGTTCTTCCGGTGTGATATCAACGTCCACGGTTATTTTCATGTTCGACTCCTTTAAAAGTGTTGGCAACTCAGGGTGTGATTGGAATTTCACCCTGTCTGATGTGGCCTTTTTCACCGATTATGTTGCGCCGCAACATTAACAGTTGCTTTTTGGTGTTTGCAACTTCAATCGAAGTTGTGGACACTTTATTGTTCATCGCAACATTTATTCGGGACCAAGTATCATGCGCGAATACAAGAAGTATCCCAATAGAAGACTCTATGACATTCTCGAAAGTAAGTATGTCACGGTCGACGATATCAGGAAGATTGTCATCAAGGGGGAATCGATTTCCGTCGTCGACTCCAAAACAGACAAAGACCTGACTCGAACTGTGTTGATGCAAATCATCTCTGAACAAGAAGGTGAGGGGCGTGAGCCGATCCTGACCAACCGGGTGTTGGAACAGTTAATCCGATTCTATGGCGATGCTATGCAAAGCATCTTAGGTCGATATATCGAACAGAGCATTATGACGTTTCTTGAGCATCAGGAACGTTACCAGCGCTCCGTGAGAGATATTGCCGGTGCTGAACCGGTTAAAATGATGCGCAAGGCCATGGAACAAAACATGGAATTCTGGAATCGAATGGCGCGTTCTACCATCGAGTCCAGCAAAGATCGTTAGATGCGAAACTAGGTTTGGAACAGTTCGCAATAGTCAGATATCACGAGATGGGCCTCTGATAGATCTGCTCGAGTAGTGAAAGGGCTTTCGATAGCAACGACTGTCATGCCAGCGGCGCGTGCTGCTTCAATGCCTGTAGGGGAGTCTTCGAAAGCGACGGTTGTTTTTGGGTCCAGTCCCAGTCTTGTTGCGCACAATAAGAAGATATCCGGCGCGGGTTTACTGTTTTTTAGGTCCGGGTCATCCCCGCAGACGATCGCGCCTGGCATGTCCGACCAGTCTCTATGTGAAATTTTCAGATTACACAGGTGGGTGTGACTACTGGTGGCAATGCCGAAGGTGTGGTTTTTTTTGCTTAACCAGCGGATGTAGTCACCCGCGCCAGTAATCTCGTTGGCGTCAGGGAAAAGCTCTTTGAGTATTGTTTCCCGTTGGGCAAGAAATTCGTCCGGTGTCATTGGTAGGTCAAATTCTTCTACCGTCAATCGTGCACTGCGTTTTGAATCTCCTCCCATCACTTTTCGTTTAAGTTCCATGGAATAGATGTGACCGAAAGGATCCAGCACCTTTTGGGCGGCTTTTGAATAAAGCGTCTCTGTGTCGAGCAACGTGCCATCGAGATCAAAGATGTAGCCCGTTGGTTCTATGGGGAGAGTCGTCATTCGTTTAAGAACTCCATTGCGAGTTGTTCGATTACTTCATGTGGAATAGCGCCGTCTTCCTCTGAAAGCATTGTCACGGCCCGCCCCGCCAGGTTCAAAAGATTGAACAATACGAGTTGATCCAGTGTCAGAGTGCGACCCTTTTCGACAATGATATGAGTGAGCAGGAATGATAACGCTGCTTCTTTGGTCAATCGTTCTTTGTTTCTGGTCATGGTCGTCGGGCGGTCTTCAGGTTTGGTTTAGCATGAGAGTTTAGAGTAATAATGTAGATCAATCGTGATGTTTGCATAGATGGATGTGATTTATCACCCTTCAACTAAACCAAGGGGATAGTCTCTAGTAGTGGCACCGAAATTTTACAAACCTGACGACAACAGAGGCTCTCTGGATGAGAGGGGCAACGCCAGAATGGCTTGAAAGCGAAGTGTGTACTGTGCTTTCCCCCCGTCAGCAACCGTTTGGAGGGCCGGTTTACCACTACAGGCTGCTTCCCCCAAAAAAAGAGTTTAAGACTAACCTAAAATCTTAGGCTCCTATTTTGGGCAAAAGAGTTCAAAGCTTTGCGGGGCGCAAATCTATGAAAAGAGTGTCTGAATAGATAAAGGGCAGGCTAATGTGTTCCGCGAGATACGTTACCTCTGAGATATGGTGCCTAGGAGATATGGTCCCTAGAAAGATACACCTGCCATGGGTACCATAGCCTGTCTTTTTAGCGTCGAGAATTTAAGAGGTTATGGCTTCATGATAGAAGTAAGTCATTTAACAAAACGATTTGGTGATTTCACCGCGGTTGACGATGTGTCTTTTTCGCTGGCGCCGGGAGAAATTCTAGGTTTTCTTGGTCCTAACGGGGCGGGTAAATCAACGACCATGAAGATGCTGACGGGTTTTCTGGCAGCCACAGAAGGGACGGTGAGCATCTGGGGTTTTGATATCAATAATGATCGGCTTTCGGCCCAATCCCATATTGGGTATCTGCCAGAGGGCGCGCCCGCTTATGACGAAATGACACCCCTTGGCTACCTGAAGTTTATTGCAGAGGCCAGGGGGGTTTCCGGCGTTAATTTGGATGCAGCTGTCCTGGGGGCTGTTAAAACCATGTCTCTTGAAAAGGTTTTGAACCAGCGTATCGAGACCTTGTCGAAGGGGTTCAAACGTCGAGTTGGGATGGCGCAGGCGATACTCCATGACCCCGATGTTTTGATTCTTGATGAGCCAACGGACGGTCTGGACCCTAACCAGAAGCATCAGGTTAGGGAGATGATTAAGGGATTGTCGAAAGACAAGATAGTCATCATTTCGACGCATATTCTTGAAGAGGTTTCTGCTGTCTGCAGCCGCGTCATGGTATTGGCGGGGGGGGGAATAGTATCTGATAGCACGCCGGAAGATTTGCAGAAACGTAGTAGGTTTCACGGGGCCGTGGTGATTGAAGTGCAAGACCCTAATCAAGACATCATGTCGAATCAATTTCTCGCGCTTGCCGGAGTCAGTAACGTTTTATTCGAGGAGGCCAGAATCGTCCTGCTTTCTGATGGCCAGAACGATGATCTGCTGCGGGATGCGATGTCTTTGTGTCGTGAACAGGAATGGCAAATTAATGCGATTTATCGTGAAACGGGCAGGCTTGACGAAGTCTTTCGCGATCTCACCGAAGGAGCATCACGATGAAACTTGGTGTTGTCCTAAAACGTGAATGGCGTAGCTACTTTGCGACGCCAATTGCCTACGTCTTCATTATGATTTTTCTCACACTGGCCGGTGTGTTTACTTTTTATCTCGGCAACTTCTATGAGCGTCAACAAGCAGACCTGGTTCCGTTTTTCAGCTTTCACCCTTGGCTCTACCTCTTTCTTATTCCCGCCGTGTCCATGAGATTGTGGTCAGAGGAACGTAAGTCAGGGACGCTGGAGCTTCTCATGACTTTGCCCCTTACCCGGTTGGATATTGTGCTCGGAAAATTCCTGGCGGCCTGGCTGTTTGCCGGTCTTGCGCTGCTGCTCACCTTTCCCATCTGGATTACGGTCAACTATCTCGGCGATCCTGACAACGGTGTCATATTCGCTAGTTACATCGGCAGCTGGCTGATGGCGGGGGGGTTCCTTGCGATCGGTTCATGCATGTCTGCTCTGACGCAAAACCAGGTCATCGCGTTTGTGCTGTGTGCAACGGTCTCTCTGCTCTTCGTGATGGCAGGTTTTCCGCTGGTGACCGACGTCGTGCAGGGATGGGTGCCATTGCTGGTGGTTGATGCCATCGCCAGTCTGAGTTTTCTGACGCATTTTAATGCGATCTCGAAAGGTGTTCTCAGCCTTCAGGACCTTTTGTTCTTTGTTTCGGTGATTGTAGTTTGGCTTTATGCGACATCAGTGGTGCTGGATATGAAGAAGGGGAACTAGGATGAGTAAGATGAATAGGAACGGAGCGACATCATTTGCCATTATTATCGCGTGCTTCCTGTTGTTTACCGTATTTAACCAACAGTTTTTGGGTGCAGCCAGACTGGATTTAACAGAAAACAAACTTTATACGCTTGCTGTAGGCACACTAGAAGTAATCAACGAAATCGAAGAGCCCGTTAACCTCTATTTCTTTTTCTCTGGCAAGGCGAGCGAAGACTTAACGTCTTTGCGCGCCTATGCCGATCGTGTCAAAGCAATGCTTGCAGAGTACCAATTGATTGCAGGCTCAAAAATTAATCTGCAATTTATCGATCCCGAGCCCTTCTCGGAAGAAGAGGACCTCGCGGCAGAATATGGCTTACAAGGTGTGCCTGTTAACCAGGCGGGAGATGAGCTCTATTTCGGGCTCGCAGGGACTAACGCGCTGGACGGTCTGGAAACCATCCCGTTTTTCCAGCTAGATAAAGAAGCCTTTCTGGAATATGAATTAACGAAACTCATCTATAGCCTGAATACGGCGGAAAAGCCCCGGGTAGGCATCTACAGTGGTCTCCAGGTTGATGGTTCCATTGACCAGGCAACCTTTCAACCGACGCCAGCGTGGGTGGTGGTCACACAGTTAAGGGAGCTTTTTGCGGTTGAAATGATTGACGATATCACGGGCAAGAATCTCGCGGATCTGGATCTGCTTATGCTTATCCATCCGAAGAACTTATCCGAAGATCAATTGTTCGAGGTGGATCAACATGTGATGCAGGGTAAGCGACTGATCGCCTTTATTGATCCGCTGGCGGAAACGGATCAGGATGCCGCGCAAGGTATGCAGATGCCAGGTACGTCTGGTTCTCAGATCAATCGCGTGACATCAAGTTGGGGGGTGTCAATGCGAGACAATGAAGTGCTCGGCGATGCCGAAGCTGCCTTGATGGTAAGCGGCCCTGACGGGGCGCCAATCCGACACCTCGGTATTCTGGGTTTTACGGAGGCACACCTAGCGGCGGGTGACGTGGTTACAGCGCCCCTTGAGTCTCTTAATATGTCGACCGTTGGCATTCTTGATGTGTCCCCTGTCCCCGGTTTGATGGCTGAACCAATGATTGTCTCGAGCCTGAATGCCAACTCACTGCAGGCTCGGCAATTTCAATTTCTAACGGATCCCACTGATCTTCAGCGTGGTTTTCTTCCGGCGAATGAACAGTTTATAGCGGCGGTTAGATTATCTGGTCGCGCGCAATCTGCCTTTGCTGAGAAGTTCGATTCTGATTCCGAATCAGAGTCTGAGTCCGGAGTGATCAAATCCACAGACAACATGCAGGTGGTAATCGTTGCAGATACAGACGTGCTGTCCGACAGGCTTTGGGTGACGGTACAAAACTTTTTTGGGCAGCAAATCGCGAGTGCTTTTGCCGATAACGGCAGTTTTGTCACTAATCTTGTCGATAACCTTTCCGGCAGCGCCTCATTGATTGACGTGCGTTCTCGCGGCCAGTTCTCTCGGCCTTTCGTTCGGGTTGAACAACTCAGGCGCGACGCCGAGGAGAAATATCTCGAGAGTGCGGAAGACCTGCAGAGTCAATTGGCGGAGACTGATCGTAAACTTGCGGAGATTGAATCCACGAGAGTTGAAGACGGTCTTTTAACGCTAAGCACGGAACAGGAAACAGCGCTCAATCAATTTCAGGATGAGAAGTTAAGGATTCGTAAACAGCTGCGTGACGTTCGACACCAGTTGGATAAAGATATTCAGGATCTTGGTACGAAGTTGAAGTTTCTCAACATCCTGCTTATGCCGCTATTGCTTACCTTGGGGTTATTGGCATTCAGGTTTCTGGGCCTCGGTAGAGCCAAAGGGGAAGTTTGATGAATCAGAAGATCGCTGGACTTGCTGCCATTGCTGTCATGATGCTGGCGCTATTGTTCCATTTCCAAGGTGAAGAAGGTCTGGCGGAACAATCGCTATTCCTACCCGAGCTAACCGGCGCGCTTGCGGATGTTTCTGAGATTCAGGTCCGATCTCTCAATGATGGGGCTGAGGTCACCATCAGGCGGCAGGAAAAAATCTGGACGATCGTCGAAAAGGATGGGTACCCTGCAGATTTTGCTGTTTTGGCGAAATTTCTAAATCAGCTTAAAGGGCTTGAGATAGAAGAGTTAAAAACGTCCATCAAAGAGAATCACAGCCGACTTGATGTGGCAGATTCAGGACTTGGCGCAGGAACGCAGGTGAAAATACTACCTCTCGGTTTGGCGTTTATCGTCGGCAAAGATGGCGCTATCCGAGGTTCTTTTGTTCGCCGCGATGGTGAATCTCAAGTCTATCTTACACACCAGACAATCCATGCTGATCCTGACGGCATGGCATGGATTGACCCCGTTGCCATCAATATTGATCCCGCTTCTGTGGTGTCGGTCAGCATCGCGCAAAGAGATGCGAGTTTTCTGCGAGCCAGTCGTGATGAAACAAGTGGAGCCATGATCCTTAAGGATATTCCCGCAGGACGGGCGCTTCGATTTGAGACGGTTGTCGATGGTTTGAGTCGCTCGCTCCTCAATCTTCGCTTTACGGATGTAATGCCGTTTGATGAAGCTCTGTTCGCTAATTCGGGTGTCATGAAACTCTCAACCCTGGAAGGTGAAGTCATTAGCGTCACGAGTGTCGAAGTGCAGGGACGTTTTCTTGTCCATATTGTTACGCCGACACTTTCAGGCTGGCAATTTGAAGTTAGCGATTACCACTATGGCGAGCTCAATAAGACGCTTGAAAATTTACTCAAACCAGAAATAGCAGAATCTGAGTTGGGAGCAGGCAATGAGTAGTGATCGGTTCATCAAAGTGACGCGAAATGGACCCGTCGCGACCTTGCTGTTAAATCGACCCGATGCGCTCAACGCACTTTGCGTTCCCATGATGGAAGAAATCGAGCGAGCATCAAGATCGTTTCTGGATGATGAGCAGACGAGGGTGGTGGTCTTTCGTGGTGCAGGTAAACACTTTAGCGCGGGCGCTGACTTGAAAGCAGAGCCGGCCGCCGTGCCCCCATCGCTCGTGATGCAGCGTCGTCATGCTGCGCTGGGTGGACGTATGATTCGCGCGATTACAGATATCCATCAGGTCACGATCGCCGCGGTTCATGGTGCCGCTCTGGGTGGTGGTGCCTGTATACCAACAGCCTGCGATTTTAGAATTGGGTCGACCGATGCTTTTTGTGGATATCCTGAGGTTAATCTCGGCATTAACCTGATGTGGCTTTCGTTGCCGCTTTGCGTGCGTCTCATTGGCCCGGCCAGGGCAAAGCGAATGATCATGCTGGGTGATAGAGAAAAAGCCGAGACGTTGCTTGAATGGGGATTTTTTGATGAGGTTGTACCTGGCGAATCATTAGTTCCTCATGCGGAACGCCTGGCAGCACGTTATGCAGGACAACCGCCGGTGGCGGTTCAGATGATTAAACAAAGCATCAATGCGGTGAGCAATGCGATGGATCAAGCCATCATGCACATGGACGTTGATCAGAATATTCTCACGACCCTAACCGAGGACCGGCGGGAAGGGATGGCGGCATTCTTCGAAAAACGTGACCCTGAGTTTAAAGGAAACTAGGGAATCCCTGACCCAATATCCTATTAATCTGAGCATCCTAGGTACGCGTGCGCTCGCGACAATATGGTTTCAGAATGTGGGACGCTGTATTTTGGGTATGAGGAAAGTGGTGAGAAGGGCAGTTAGGCGAGTTGGGAGGGAAGCTGCGAAGAAGGTTGTAAAAAAACTCGTAGGTGGGGGGTGAGTGCTAATCCGTCTCTATGATCGCTACAACCTGGTCCTCATTAACCGCTTCTTCTTCTGACACCAGAATCTCAACCAATTTTCCGGAGGCGGTTGCCTCGACGGGTATTTCCATCTTCATCGATTCCAGAATCATAATGACATCATCTTCACTGAGTGTATCACCGACACTCGCCTGAATTTTCCAGACGTTGCCGGTGACCTCTGTTGTGATTTCTACTCTTGGCATTGTGTCATCACGGTGATAGGACCGTCATCCAATCGGCTACTGATCAAACATGATGATATGGCGAGCTTCTTCACCGGTCTTTAGCGCATCGAGTGCTTCGTTGACTTCGCTCAATTTGATGTGCTTCGAAATCATCTGGTCCAGATGCAGTTTTCCATTGAGGTAGAAGTCGACGAATCTTGGCATATCTACGCGAAAGCGATTCGAGCCCATGTTCGAGCCCTGAATCTTTTTCTCTGCGAGAAAGTCGACACCGTGCAGTTCAACCATGGTACCGACGGGGATCATGCCGATGACGGTGGCTGTGCCCCCGCTACCCAGCATTTGCCATGCCTGTTCGGTCGTCGCCTTAAGGCCGATCGCTTCGAAGGTATAGTCGCAGCCACCTTTAGTGAGTTCTCTGACTTCGCCAACAGCGTCAACCTTGCCTGCGTTGATGGTGTGCGTGGCGCCGAGGGCCTTGGCGAGTTCCAATTTTGAATCCACCATATCGACAGCGATGATCATGCCGGCACCCGCAATCGCTGCGCCGTTAATCGCGGCAAGTCCTACACCGCCGCACCCTACCACTGCCACCTTGGAGCCTGGCTCAACGCCGGCCGTGTGGAATACAGCGCCCACGCCCGTGGTGGTGGAACAGCCAATGAGTGCTGCTCTGTCCATTGGCATATCTTCCCGGACTTTCACCAGCGCGTGCTCATGAATCAGCATCAATTCCGCAAAAGACGACAGATTCAGGAACTGATGAATGGTTTCGCCGCCTGTGTGCAGTCTAGGCTGTTCGTCGGCATCGCGAGAGACTTCCGGGCTTGCGCACAGAGAAAGATGACCGGTAATACATTTGTCGCAGTGGCCGCAGAATGCAGACAGGCAGGTGATGACGTGATCACCTTTTTTAACGTACGTCACGTCACGGCCTACTTCTTCAACGATCCCGGCGCTCTCATGCCCAAGAATCGTTGGCAGCGCGTAAGGATAGGAGCCATCTAGAAAATGTAAATCACTATGACAGACACCGGCTGCTACCGGTCGTACCAGAACCTCCCGTGGTCCAGGTTTAGAGATTTGGACTTCTTCGATCTGGAGTGGCGTGTTTTGTTCCCGTAATACGGCTGCTTTCATTCTTTCCCCATGGCTACTTTTTTTTTGCGAGCGCTAAAACTATCATGATTGTTCTTATGAATGCTATTTGAAACATGCCTGTCATTGCTCACGTTGCCCTTGGTTCAAACTTGGGCGATTCCTTGGAAAATCTTTCGCTCGCGGCAGGACATCTTCATGCCTTGACCGTAGGTGGATTTTGGTCATCTTCTGTCTGGCGAAGCGAGCCTGAAGGATTTATGGATAGTGTTCAGGATTTTTGCAATGCGGTTGTGCGCCTGGAAGTTGAGGGGACAGCGGGAGAATTTCTAAAGCGCTTACAATTCATTGAGGCGAACATGGGGCAGAGCGACAAGCGACGGACTTCGGGGGGTTACGAATCTCGCAGAATTGATCTAGATCTGATTGATTTTGGAGGACAGGTTCTCAATGAATCAGGTCTGCAGCTACCGCACCCCAGAGCATTCAAGCGGCGATTTGTCTTGTTGCCGTTGCAGGAGATCAGTCCTGCGTTTATGTTTCCAGATCAATCCGAAGGACTCATGGAGTTGATCAACCTCGCGGTATCCAATCCAATGACGAATATGGGGCCATTGGCAGTGTAGAGATAATGCCGTCAATCCTGATCGGTGTGGCTGTTGATAGAAATGGCCGCAGCGAGGTTCGCGTGGGGCAACGGACGGCAGAAGGTGACACAATAACGGTCAGTCCGGGCTCTTCCTTGGGGTGAAAGGCATAGGGAAGGGCGATACATTGCCGCCAGCGGCCTCTGTAATCGAGCCGATACCCTCCTTGGCGACTTCATCGATACGTACAATCGAATGCATGGGAATATAGCTTCGGTTGACACCTTCAAATTCTGATTTCAGCCTTTCTTCGCTGGGATCAACGAGGACGCCGGATTTCTCACCAAACACCAATTCCTCTATCTCGATAAAGCCGTACAGATCTGATTGATAGATCTGGCGGGCAAAAAGTTCATAGATTTGGCCCTGGCTGAAGAAGATGACCTTGTAAATCGGAGTATTTGGCATGGTTTGTGGCTACCTGCTACCGGTCCGGAAATGGAATGAACGCGGCAGTTTTCGTTGAATTCGGAGGCTTGTCAATCAATCCTCCACCCGAGCAGAAGAAATTGGGGTTTTATCCACCTTTTTCAAGGCTATAATGTCGCGCATTTACACACTTAGTTTTATAAAAGGGACCAATGGCCAAAGTCTTTATCAAAACGCACGGTTGTCAGATGAATGAGTACGATTCTTCCAAGATGGTCGATCTGCTGCGTGAAAGCCAAGGTTACGAGTTGACGGACAGTGAAGATGAAGCTGACCTTCTACTCCTAAATACCTGTTCTATAAGAGAAAAAGCTCAGGATAAGGTGTATCACCAGTTGGGTCGCTGGCGCAAGCTTAAAGCCAAGAACCCTGATTTGAAAATCGGTGTCGGGGGGTGCGTCGCCAGTCAGGAGGGTTCTGCCATTGTGACAAGAGCGCCTTTTGTCGATGTGATTTTTGGGCCGCAAACATTGCATCGATTGCCAGAAATGCTCGAAGTCGCTCATGAATCGGGTCGCGCGCAGGTCGATATTAGCTTTCCCGAAATCGAAAAGTTTGATCGATTACCTGAACCCTCTGTTGACGGTCCAAGCGCATTTGTCTCAATTATGGAAGGTTGTAGTAAATACTGCTCGTTCTGTGTGGTGCCCTACACCCGAGGCGAAGAAGTCTCACGGCCATTGATGGACGTGCTCCGTGAAGTCTATGTATTGGCGGGGAAAGGGATTCGAGAGGTGAATCTGCTCGGTCAGAATGTCAATGCCTATCGCGGTTCGATTGATGACGGTGAAGATATCGCAGACCTTGCATACCTCGTCAGTGTGATCGCTGAAATTGATGGAATTGATCGAATTCGATACACCACATCGCACCCCATGGAATTTAGTGATTCTCTGATAG
>JBLIIB010000061.1:0-15500 GCA_047634795.1 Candidatus Azotimanducaceae bacterium
GGGTTTGCCGCCCATTGCACCGGCTGTCGCCAATGCCGTGTTCTTTGCGACAGGACAGCGTCTGCGTTCGCTGCCGTTTCAACTTAGCTAGTCAGCCTATTTAGGCGTTGAGTCTCAATGTGTCTTACCAGCCCGCCGAGGCATTCGGCGGGCTGGTAAGACACAAAGTGCTTTCGGCGGAGCACTTTCTCAATTGAGGTTTTCGGTGCACACACACAGAACGATAAGGTCGCACGATCAAGGTTTAGGGTTAGTAACGTCGGTATCGTGTCAATATTCGAAGCGAATATTGATTTTTAGACCTTCGGAGCCAACAAATTTTAGCGCCTTTAGTTGGGGTCGAAAAATCATCCGTTTGAGACGCTTACTCGCCTCCCACGCTTCTACGTTATTGCCTGTGCTAGCCAGTACTTCGAGGGGCTGAATCTCACCATTGTCGGTCAGATCGAAGCCAAAGATGACCTGCCGGGGTCCTGGAGGCTCGTTCTTTGACCGTTGCACCCTGCAGATCGTGCGGGTTGTTAACGGTGAGAGCATCACCGCCTTCTCGAACGACTCTCGCGAATTCTGATGCCCCTTGAACATGTTGCTCTCCAGATAAATGGCCCTTGAGCGACTAGACCTGCCCAGGATGGCAAGGGGTCTGCAATTCTGAGGATGGCGGGTACCTTTTGAAGTTCCCGCGAGGACCGCGCATGACGAAACGGATTAGGTGGTTGAGTCCAAGTGCTTGCTGGCCTGCATCATTCGCGCACCTCTCTCAACGATTTCGCAGAAGTCAGGGTCTTTGGCAATGTGCAATAGAGGGTCCCCTTAACCCGTCCGATGCCATCGAACGTGCCGGCGCAGGAAGTACCTGGAGGGTTAACGCCAAAAAAACTGCGCGCCATCAGTGTTTTTGTCGGCATCTCTCGTTTCGCCGACTACGGCAAGCAATACAAGAGCGGACCCTTCACCGCCGTCGAAGAAATCGTTCCCGTGTCATGATGCCGATATAAAACTATCGTCTTCGTTGCCCCGCCAAAGCGCGATCACGGTTGAGTGGATTGAAGTCTTCCGTACCACCGATTAGTACATCGTCACCGGCGCCACCCATCAGGATGTTAAATCCAAGGCCCCCCACCAGCACGTCGTTTTCGGCGCCGCCAATAAGCGAGTCGCCTTGCTGCAAGCTTTGATCGCCGCCGTCGTTAGACCACGGTTGGCTGAATAGATCGCAGAGATGTTGGCATTGCTGCTGACGCTACTATTCAAATCATTGTCTTTGAGCACTTCGTCCTGTGCAGGAATGCTTGCGCTCACTGCGATGCTTATGCCCGACACGAGCTGCCTGAGGGACGGTCTTTTGCGATTGCTTTTATCCATTGCCATTGTTAGATCCTGAATTGAGATAAAGGGTTGGTTGCCGGGACCAAGAGTGGTCTAGGGAGAGATACGGGGAAGTTGCGGTAAAGTTGCACTCGGCAAAAAAATAAATATTTAGGCGCGCCAAAAGCACTTATCCTGAAGACCTTTTGTCTGGGTCATCTGAGGCTAGCAAGATTTCGTTTTAAGGCCAATTCATGACACGATGCGGTCCTTGAAATTCAGTTTTGACTCATTTAAAAAAGGAGTAAGTAACATGGGTGAATTAGTGACAACCGATTCGGGATTGCAGTATGAAATTCTTAAATCAGGATCCGGTGCAACACCCGGACCAACAGATACGGTCAGCGCGCACTATCACGGTACATTTGAGGACGGCAAGGTTTTCGATAGCTCTGTTGAACGTGGCGAGCCTATCGACTTACCCGTAAACGGCGTCATTGCAGGTTGGACTGAAGCGCTACAAATGATGCAGGAGGGCGACAAATGGCGCCTGACGGTGCCACCTGAACTGGGCTACGGCGCAAATGGTGTCGGGCCTATTCCAGGTAACACCACGTTAATCTTTGAGGTGGAATTGATCTCAGTTCGTTAATTGAAGCCCATTGATTTATCGCATCAATGGATGCGTAGCCTGAATATGCATCAGTACGGGACGGTTGAGTTCAGGCGATGGCGAAATCAATCCGGGGAAACTCTCGGCGCAGAGAAAGGTCGTGATTGCCGTGAGCAGTATCGGGACCTTTCCAGATTTTGCGTATTGGTTTGACCCGGCACAGGAGTTTTCATGACCAAAAAGCGCAACATTTTGTTGATCACAACTGATCAGATGCGCTACGACGCGTTGGGATGTAATGGTGGCCTGGTGGCGAAAACACCCAATATTGATTCGTTGGCGCAACAAGGAGTTAACTACAGAAGAGCACACAATCAGAATGTTGTTTGTATGCCAGCCAGGGCAACGATCATGACTGGCCAACATGTTGCGAGTCATGGCGTCTGGATGAATGGCGTGTCACTTCCAGAAGATACGCCGACGATAGCGCATCACCTAGGCGCGAATGGCTACGATACGGCACTTCTCGGAAAAGCTCACTTTGAACCATGGTTAGGAAACCCGGATCTTTTTTTTGAGAACCGGATGGCGGCAGAGCGTAATACCGGGCCTCATCGTGGATTTGATCATATGGAACTGGCGAATCATTTCTTTGAAGGACACAGCCATTACGATCACCATATGAGCGACTATCCTGAGGATAAGTCCCGCTTTTATCCCATGGTCACGGAGAAGGGTCAAAATACCATTGGGCGGGGCGAGACGGGCGCGCTCCAGGTCTGGCCCATGGATGTTCCACGTGAGTTGTATCACACAGATTGGGTGGCGAACCGTACCGTGGATTGGCTTTCGAAAAGAGATGATGAAACACCATGGTTTTGCTGGATGAGCTTTCCTGATCCACATCACCCTTGGGATATCCCTAAGTCTGAATTGCATCGTGTTAACTGGCGCGACGTGCCTTTGCCTTCGCTGTATGAAACTGACGATATTGCTCGTCTGGCATTGTTGGCTCAGAAGCCCAAACATTGGCTTGGTTACTACCAAGGTTCAATGTGGACCAATCTGGAATCTCCACGAGAGTTCACCCCGCAGAACATGACGGCGGATCAGGTTCGGGAGATCAATGCGTATACGCATATCGAAAACGAACTAATAGATGATGCCTGTGGGCAAGTCTTTGATTGGCTGAAGTCTTGCGGCGAATTTGAGAACACAGAGATCTTTTTTACAACAGATCATGGTGAATTGCAGGGTGACTTCGGTTTACTGTTTAAAGGGCCATACCATGTTGATGCACTAATGCGTTTGCCGTTTTTGTGGCGGCCCGCAGCGGATGCAAATGTCGTTGCTAGCGAAGTCACCTCACCTGTGGGGCACCTCGATCTCGCCAGCACCTTCTGTGCCATCGCTGGGATTGATGTTCCGGATTATTGTGAAGGTCAGACGCTTCCGTTGAATGAGGAAGAGGCTATTCGACAGGGACGGGAGTTTGTATTCACTCAATGGGACTCTGAACATGGTCCTGCTGATATGCACTTAAAGAGTGTCTATCAATCCGGAGGATGGCTCTGTACGGCTTACGAATCGAGCTTTATGTACGATGGCTCTGAAGGGGAGCTATACAATATGACAGAGGATCCGCAGCAGAGGGTGAACCTTTGGAACGACCCGGGTTATGCAGAGAAAAGGCGGGCTTTGGTGGCAGAGATATACTCAACGATACCAAAAAATAGAGAACCTGCTTTACCAAGATTAGCCCCGGTATAAAGGTCAGGACTAGAGGGGATGGGGACGTTAGGCGTAACCATTTACCCGCAGGATAAAAAGCCCGAGACTTGCCGTGAATATGACGGTTAGTGTGGTGACCATGATCAGATTGGCGGCGAGCTCGTCGTTGCCGCCCATGGCCTTGACCATGACATAGGATGCAGTGGCAGTTGGGCTCACGAATAACAGAAAGAGAACCCCGGTCTCTTTTGGTGTAAACCCGGTGGCGATCGCGGCGATTGTGACGAGTCCAGGAAGGACCAACGCTTTTAGTAGTACCACGATGAATGTTGTTGTTCCTGACTCTCTTAGTGTGCGCAGATTCATCGTGGCCCCCGCACTCAATAGCGCTAAGGGTAGCGCGAGCTGCCCGAGATAGTTACCCGAACTTTTCAGGAATTGAGGGATTGGTATTTGGATGATGGCAACTAGGGTCGCGATCGCAATCGCCACTATTAAGGGATTAGTCAAAATATCTTTGAGTAAGCTGCGCCAGTTAAAAGTCGCATTGGCGTAGTTGGATAGCGCCATAACGCTCAAAACGTTGTACGACACTGTGAGTATTGCCATCAGGATTGACGCAAGGGCCAAACCTTCAGGGCCATACGCATTTGCGCACAACGCTAGTCCAATAACGCCCAGATTGCTTCGGAATGCGCCCTGAATAAAAACGCCTCGATCCGCGCGTGGTTGAATGAACGGCGCGACTCCCCAGCTCAAGACGAATGTTAAAATCGATGCGACAAGCGCAAAAGAAAGTAATACGGGATTGACGGTTTCGTTAAGGTCTATTTCCGAAATGGTGGTAAACAGCAGGATAGGCAGGCAAAGGGAAAACACCAGTCGAGACGAAATCTGAACGAAATGGTCATCGATAAACCCGGTGCGCCTTAACACGAGCCCGACGATCACCAGAATGAAAATAGGTCCGGTGACAGAAAAGGTTTCCAGTAAGATTTGTAGATACATTGCATTCTCGTAGCGATTATTCTTTCGACGGTGCCTGAACTTTTAGTTAAGAGTTGCCGATGAGGGGTTTCGCGTGAACGGTTTATTGTAAGGCGTTTCGAGTAAAAGATTTCTGGTAAGGCGCTTCTATTGAGAGAGCATCGGTCAGAAGCTTCCTGGCTAGCAGGCGTCTTTTAGGAACTGCTCGATATGGCCTCCAGCAGTTGAGCCGATTCGATCTCCCAGTTAAAGCGAGTGGTTGTGGCGTCGAGGGCGGCGCTTTTGCCTTTCGCCAGATTCTCGGTTATTTGCCAATAGCGAATGCCTGCTATTAAGGTCTCTTTGTCTGAAAAAAGATGAAATGCGGCAGGGATCTGCTGGGCCATTTCGATTTGACCCTGAGTTTTTGATGCGATGATAGGAAGGCCCGCAAGTAGGTATTGGAATACTTTATTGGTCACTGTGAGATCGCGGCTAACAATCTTTGATGTTTCTCCGGCGTATCCGATATGAAAATTTTCAAGGTAATCAGCCAGTTGGTCTGCAGAGATATATCCATGAAATTGTGTTTTCGAATCGATGCTGAGTAGCTCATCTTTGTATTGCGATGAACAGTTCCCGATCAAGTGAACTTCGACACGATCAAGATCATTAGTTGCCGCGAGAAGTTCTTCCAGGCCTCGTGTCGCGCCGACGGTTTGTGAAAACCAGCAGATGCGGAGCGTGGTTGAGTTGGATTGAACTGTCTCGGATTGAACTGCCCTGGTTTGAACAGGCTCGGCTAGACTTAATTCGAAGCAGTTATATAGCGTAATTGGGTGTGGGTTACCGTGTTTTTCATGGATGGCTGCCGCCATTGCATTGGATGCGGCAGTGGAAAAAACGGCTCCTTTTAGAGCTTGAAGTTCCAGAGTCTCGATGAGACGAGAAGGTCGATCTTCTTGCTGCGCTTCCGCCAGATCGTGAGAATACCAGTCTTCGAAATCAACAGAGTAACGACGACTCAGTGAGCTTAAGAGTGGCGCGGTAGCCAATGATGATTCCAAGTGTAGAGAATAGTGGTCGGCGCGATTTTTTTTGCAGTATCGAAGAAGTTCGGCGGAACAATAGCCAAGCTGGTAGTGGCTTGAAAAGCCGAAACGCAGGTGTAGCAAGTTAAAGAACGCCCTTCGTGCACGCAAACAAAGCCAGTGCAGTTTCATGATCGGGTTTTTTGAGGCGGCGTTAGCGAGAAAAACGCAGCGCCAGTTTCTGTGACTTGCGATTGCCGTCTCTCTAGCGCCTTCGATCTCGCTGAAAATGGCGGTCAGGACCGTCACCTTGTGGCCTGCCTCAGACAGAGCATCTGCTTCTTTTACCACTCTCGGGTTCATAGACAGCGGAAACCCTGACACGATGACAATCTTGAGAACGTCTTTCATATATTTCTGGTGGTGGGACTTCGCGTCAACGCTTTGAATTTCCCTTGGAGATTAAAACGCTCATGACAAGAATGAACGCGCTGGGCGGGTGGTTGCATTGCCGATTTTTTCCTTTGGTCAGTCGTTGATGATGTCAAAGAATTTGTGCGATCCATTGTAAACCTTTTGCAAGGTTAAGAATTCTATAAGGAAAATAGTTTGATGGTTCACATATTTTGGAATACGAATATGAATGATCAAGGTGTTGCCCGTGTTTGACAGCGACAGCTTGTTGCACGACTGCAGGTCAGAATCGTGCCGAAGTGCCCCCCCCTTATGTAAACGGAAACTATAGACCGAACGGAAATGTGAATGGCCTTGGTTCGCCTCGCTCCTCACTTGTTCCGCCGCGCCGTCCATAGCGGAATTTATGCTCACGAATTAAAATGAATCGCTCACTTAATCTCAGCTCAGATGTCTATTTTTTGTAGAGCCGAGGCGACTTTGTTGCTCGCGGCTGACAGGTCATCCGGTAGAATGGCGTCATGAAAAAGCTGCACCTTTCAGGAATTTTGCTGCTGTGCTGGGTCATGGTGGTGCATAGCAATGAGCTACCGCGAGAAACTGGGGGTGTCGCGGCAGGCTACGTTGCTGATCAGGTCTGTCGAGACTGCCATGTCTCGCACTTTGAAAGTTATCAGCACGTCGGCATGTCTCAATCCTTCAAACGCCCTGAAAATGCTCGCCGAATCGAGTCTTTTGGAGAGATTTTTTTCCATGAGCCGTCGCAGCGTTACTACCAGATGTTGTCGATTGATAACGGGATGCTATTTCGTCGATTTCAGCAGGACGAAGCGGGCAACATACTGAACGATATTGAGATCCCGGTTGACTGGGTGTTGGGTTCGGGTAACCGCACAAGAAGCTATCTCTATCAGACGGATTATGGCGAAATCTTTCAACTACCCATTGGATGGTACAGTCAGGGTGGCTTTTGGGAAATGTCTCCGGGGTTTGAGCAGGCTGGCCACAACGGGGTGTCTCGCAAAGTTGCTCGCCAGTGCATGTTTTGTCATAACGCCTTTCCGGAAGTTGAATCTGACGCTTATGGTGACGAGGTGCGTTTTCCGCAAGTGTTACCAGAAGGGACGGGTTGTCAGCGATGTCACGGGCCTGGCGGCAATCATATTGAAATGGCGCTAACGGGTTCAGACCTTACTGCGATTCGTCAGGCAATTGTGAATCCAGGTAAGCTCAACAGAGAGCGGCGTGATTCTGTTTGCATGCAATGCCATCTGCAGCCCTCGGTTTCTATTGTTAGCCCTGTCCGATTTGACAGAGGGGAATTTTCGTTTCGTCCCGGTGAACTCTTAAGCGATTTTGTGACGCATCTAGATGTGCGCGAATCGGGTATTGATGAGCCAGACCGTTTCGAGATTAATCACCACGGCTATCGACTGATGAAGAGCGAATGTTATGTTGAAGGCGGATTAACCTGCATCGATTGCCACAATCCGCACGTGAAGCCTGGTTCTAAAGAATTTCGACAGCAGGTGGCCGGGGTCTGTCTTGATTGCCATGAAGATGTTGAGCACGCCTCGCCAATAGCCGGTGCGGGTTGCGTCGACTGCCATATGCCTACTCGCAGGACCCAGGATGTAGTTCATGTTTTGATGACCGATCATTGGATTGCTAAAGGTCCGTTTGATACTGAAGCGTTGGTGGCGCCCATAGATAGCGCTCGTCGCGCCGTTTCAAATATACGCCCGTTGGAATTTGGTCATGCACCGAGTCGGTTAGATGCGCAGGCCTATATCGCGGTTGCCGCGATGCGCGCCAATCGAAGCGTTGAAGACGCAGTTGCAAGTCTTATCCAGGTACTCAATCAAAAAGAATATGAAGATTATGTCCCGTATCTGGACCTGACTAGAGCCTGGTTGAAATTGGGTGACTTTAGACGCGCAGAATCGTTTGCCGGTGGGCTCATTCGCGGGGATGAAAAATTGGTTGTCGCCTACGATATTCTCGGATTGGCGCAATTGGCACAGGGAAAGCTCGATCAGGCGAAATTGACCTTCAAGAAATCACTGGCGTTGCAGTCAAAGCCCGAGACTCATCTCGCGCTGGCATCGGTGTATTTCGAAAACAACGAAATGGCGCTTTCAGAGATTGAGTTGGACACGGCCATCCAAAAGAGACCGCTCATGGCTGAGGCATTTCGTATGAAAGGCCGTATTGCGTTAAGTCGCCACGATGCAAAAGCATCCAGCGCACATTTCAAGCGTTCCCTGAAAATCGACCCGGGCCATCGCGAGACTTATAGGTTGATGGCAGACGCACTGACGATGGCGGGCGATAAATTAGCGGCCGACCGCTACCTGAATCTTGCGAAACGATTAGCGCCCAGATCATAAGGCTCGCATGCGGGTTTTGGGTTTTTTGCATCAATTGAAGTCTCCCATCGCGGGGAATAGTCCGTAAATTGACGAGAATAAGCGTCAGGCATCATATGGGTATAAACACCATCTAACCGCTCTGCAGCGACAGCCATTAACGCTAGTCCGCGTGCGGCGAGATACCAAATCGACGCTAAGGCTAGCGTCAATCTGACACGCTAGTGAGGGCCGATAGTTCCCTTCTCGATCTTTGTGCAGATCATCGATTGAGAACATCAGGTTGCTGGCTAGCTGTGCTATATTTTGTGCTTTGTGAAAATTCGAGATTAACTATGGCCGACATGTCGATTGCGCATTTTGGAACTACTCTGATTGAGTCTGCACCTACCGATGACACTGACCAGTTGACCATTCCTATGACGGGAGATTTGGGCCGGACTGATGAATTTCTACGAATTCTGGGCGCTGAGATCTACATTACAAATATGTACCCGTTTGGTCGTCAGTTTATCTACAAAAGAGGTGCTCCGGAGGACCCGGACTACTTTGAGAAGGATACGTTTACTTCCTATACTGCTGAGTTGCTGCCGGAAACAGGCACTCCTCGAATTGGTGAAACGATCTTTCGCCTGACTCACCAAGCGTCGCGGCAAGTCGCTGCTACGCTGCTGGAAAGAAGCTTGATCAAGCCACTTTCCAGCTTCGAAGATTTTGCAGGCAATAAAGTGGATGCGCTGTTCTTTATTGGCCCCGACAAACAACATTATGAGTTGGCGCAATCAAGCGCTGTGCAACATGAAAATCATCGAGTCTATATTTGGACCGATAGCGCCGATTTAGAAAGCCACAAGCAGTCCTATGCTGAAAATTTCGAAACGAATTTTTGTGGATCAGAAGACTTCTACGGAGTCGGTACCGCCCACCTTTTGGTCCGCGAAGAGCCCGGAATCACTGTTGCGCTGCTTACGCTCAATGAGGGCGCTATTTCACCTAAGCATAGTTTTGATATCTTTAAAGATGCCGGATATTCACATTTTCGGCTGGGTGCCCCAGACAAAGCGCGAGTACTGGATCATTCGGATGAAGCTTTTCCCGACGGAGGTGGCCCGGTGGCCTTCGTACACTTCCAGAATTCGTATCTTGAGTTAGTGCAAATAGGCACTGAATTCTAGCTAGCCCGGAGAAAAGATCAGGATGATTTACACAGCCACTATCGGGCTGTCCGCGCTACTGCTGTTCCTTGTTCAACCCTATATCTCCAAGTCGCTCCTGCCAATGTTTGGCGGTGGCGCCTCTATTTGGGTCGCCAGCATGGTGTTCTTCCAGATTGGGCTGCTACTGGGTTATGGCGCGACACACCTGAGCATTCGCTGGTTTGGTATTAAAGGGCACCTCCTGCTGACCGCAGGGATGGTTCTGCTTTCAGCGGCGTTTCTTCCCATCGGTGTTGTCGGTATAAATGCAGACTGGCTGCCGGCGTCAGCGAGGCTCTTTCTAACGCTCGCCATCTCGGTTGGTATTCCGTATATCATATTAGCTAGCACTAGCCCGACTTTGCAGTACTGCATTGCGAGCGATGAAAGTCAGAAGGACGCCAATCCTTATATTCAATACGGAGTATCAAACCTTGGCTCGTTGGTGGGGCTACTAATTTTTCCTTTCCTGCTGGAACCCTCGCTGCGTCATTCTCAAATATCCGGCTTGTGGACATTTTTTTATCTGATGTATGCCCTGCTTTTGGGTTCTGTCATCGTCTTGTACTTTCGTTCCAGCACTTTAGCGCCAGCACACAGGGCTGTGCCTGAAACCGACGGCGCCTCGCTGCGCCCCCGTTGGCTATTTCTGGCAGCAGTACCTTCTGCACTTCTCGTTGTCACGAGCCATTATCTCACGCTCGACATTGCCAATCTTCCGTTGCTCTGGATTGCGCCACTTTGTCTTTATCTGCTGACGTTTATTATCTGCTTTTTGTTTCCTGCGGTGTCTCGCCCTAAGCCAGTCAGAATTCTGATTGGGCTCATAGGCTTAGGATTGTTAGTTTCCAGCCAGTGGGTGCCCGAATTGAATCATAAGGTAGGGCTTGCGCTGCTTGGTCTGTTTCTTGTTTGCCTGATTTTTCACGGGGATCTGGAGAGAGCGAAACCTCCTAAGCTAAGCCTGACGGGATACTACCTGCAGGTAGCGGCGGGCGGATGTCTCGGCAGCATTCTTGCGGCAATTGTGGCGCCCCTTTTGTTCGATTCTCTCTTTGAGTTCTATGTTGTGGCGTTAGTGGCTGTTTACTATTTGATTTCAAATGGGCTTGCCATGGCCGGCGCGGTTAAGTGTGTGTTCCGTTGCGCTGTTATCACTTCTCTTAGCATCTCGTACCTGATCAACGAGTCAACCCTTGGTGGCGAAACCGTGGAGCGAAGCCGGAGCTTTTACAGCACTTATGCGGTTAGAGAGGCTGATGGGTTTCGGCGATTGGTTGTTGGCACCCATGTTCATGGCTCGCAATACCTGGATGCTTTGCGGGAGCACGTTCCACTGGATTATTATCACGACGGGACAGCTGTTCGCTTTCTGTTTGAAAAAATGAAGCCAGAGCATGTTGGTGTTGTGGGGTTGGGTATCGGATCGATGGTGGAGTTTGGCGATGCTGGTACTCAAATGGACTTGTATGAGCTAGATCCCGAAGTGGTCAGAATTGCCCACGAGTATTTTTCGATACTCAAAAATAGTAGTGCCACCCTGAACATCATTGTTGGGGATGGAAGACTCCGCTGGCGAGAAGTTGAAAACAATACCTATGATGTCATGTTTCTGGATGCCTTTAGCAGCGGCACCATCCCAACCCACCTGATGACAATAGAAGCCGTTGAGGAGCTCCGGGAGATTGTGAAAGCCAATGGGGTAATTGCCTATCATGTTTCCAACCAGCACATTGACTTGCTTCCCGTGCTGTACGGCATCGCGGACAAACTCAACCTCGGAGTCTTATCACACATAGCAAGACCGGATGTCGGCAATCATCGTTATCCTGCGTCCTGGGTGCTGCTTTGTGACAACCGGGAACTCCTTGCGGAACTACGCGAAGAATACGATGGCTGGCAGGATCCCCCTGCCGGCAGGTTGGTCTGGACGGATGACTTTTCCAACATTTGGTCTGTGATGAGATAGCGTGCTGCGCTGATTAGAGCGGTCTGTTAATAGCGCATCGCCCACGCTTTTTTGAAAGAGCTTCCCCAGGTTGTTGAGATTGCGGGTCATCATCGAGAAAGCATTGGGGGCGATGTTCATCTCTATGGCCTGCGGGCGTCAATAATCACCGGCTCATCTTCGAAATAAAGGATGCTGTCGGCGGACAGATCGCCGTGCACGATATCCAATGAGAGCATCGCTGAAATGTATTTAGTGAGCTTGCTCGCGCAGCGTGTCCATTGTGTTGGCGTAAGATCCGCGTTGACAAGCCTTGGCGCGGCTCCTTTCTCGTCACCATATATTCCGTGAGCTCGCCATTATTACTTTCTGCAATGGGCTTGGATACGCGTATACCCGCATCGAAGTGCCGGTTTAGATGCCGCCAGTCACTTGCAATCGAGAGTTTGTGAAAAGTCTTTTCCCCGTTGTTGCTGTTCTTCTTCATTGCTTTCGCCATGCGACGATCACGTTGTTTAGAGAAGTTCCTGTAGTGCTTGTCTGTAACAAAATTTTTGAACCGTCGTGCCTTGAATATTTTTGCTGCCAGGAATTCACCCGACGTGGCTTAGCAAAGATAAAAAGCCGCTGCTTTTCCGTCGTTGATTTGACCTATGACTTCTTGCCCGCGTCCAGCAAACGCGTTCTCGATATTGTCTTTTCCCAGTGATTTCAACGGGTGTATTTTGAAGTTCGTGCTCTCCAGGTCCACCGGGTCATGGTCTTTTTAAGACATACAAACTCTATATGGATTTTTCATAAACCACACGAAAGGCTGTGATTAAGCCTCATAGCGTGGGTCAGGGATGCAAGCGCTTGATGCCCGGAGCTAATGCACCCGATGGGCATTGCTCTAGGTCGGTTCTAGATCAGCTCTAGATTAATGCGTTGAGGTGAAATGTTGTCTTAGGACTAACAAAATATCCAGGGCGCAAGGCTCTGTGTGAGTATGATTGTCATCAGCACCGCCAAAAAAATGTGGAAGTATCTTCGTTGGTATACGCCTGGTTACAGTCGAGCAAAGTGAGGTTTACTCAATTAGCAACTCTTTTTGCAAGGCTTGATGATTGTGGGGAGCGATATGTCGTGAATAGAAGTGTTGATCCCTGCGTCTGATGTCAGAGTTAGCGCGCTTCATTGTTTCAAAGAAGATATTCTTCTTCCGGACGTTTGTTGGGACATGTGACTTCTGACATAAGGCGATGTTGCTGATAGTTTTCTGCTTTGGATCGACTGTCGCGTGGGCAGAGTTCTACAAATTCACCGACAAAAACGGCAAATTCAGTTTTGCTGATCGACCCCGTTCGGCCGAAGATAGTGGGACAGAAGATAGTGGGACAGAAGATAGTGGTGGAGTAGTTGATGAGGCCAGCTTACCGCTAGTTAACGGAGCCGCGGACGTTAAGATAAAATCGAAGCCGGTTCAGCCGAACACCCGGCAAGCGACGGGTGCGCCGGCGAGGAAGAAACGCTCCAAGCCTGCAGTGTCATGCGACAAGCTTCGCGCGGATTCTGAACTGCTGTCACGCGCGACTGACTGTAAACGGCTCTCCGGGAAATTTGGCAGCTACGTCGCTGTCGTTGATGGTGATGGAAAAGACTACAAACTCATTGCGCGTGAAATACCGCAAGAAACTAAAAAAGACCATTGGTCGGCAATGTGGTTGGAGAAAAAATCCCGGAGGTGATTTTCCCATAACGCCTTCATTCCTTTTCATCTTGGTCGGTACCAAGGACACGGCGTCTAACCCGCAATAAAAATGCGCATAGGGCGCCGGTCAGCTTGCAGAAGGATTGAAGCGCTCTGCGCGGGGTAACTTTGTTCTGTTTTACTACATTCAGATCTTGGGCCTCTCTGGCGCGCTGGGTGGATTGGCGGAGGAGTCTATGGCTTGCTTGTGGTTCGCTATACACCGCTGTAAGTAGTATTCTGGGTTGGTAGTTTACGGTATCCCCGAATCCCTGATTCCCCTCCATTGAGATTTCGCTATCAAACCCTCGAGTTTGGTCTGAAGGATATTCACGTGCGAACGCTGCGTGATAATCAACAGTTCAGCGATCCTGATGACATTGCAAAGAACCTCGGCGTACCTGAATCAATCTGGTCCCTCTTTGGTGTTATCTGGGATTCATCACGGCTGTTAGCGCGCTTGATGCAAACTTTCGATATCAAAGATAAGCGAATTTTGGAAGTTGGTTGCGGAGTTGGCCTTGCCAGTTTGATGTTGAATTCCAGGGCAGCGAATATTTCCGCCACGGATCATCATCCAGAGGCGCACGCATATCTCCAGCTTAATGTTCTGCTGAACGCGGGAAAACCGATCCCTTTCGTCAGGACGGATTGGCACGATGAGGAATCTACTCTGGGCAAGTTTGACCTGATTGTTGGTAGCGACATTCTGTATCAACCCGATCATGCTGAACTGCTTTCGGGGTTTATTGATCGTCATGCCAACCAGCACTGCGAGGTGATCATTGTAGATCCTTCACGTGGGAATTACGGCAAGTTCGGGAAGGCAATGTCGACCTTGGGTTACGTTCAGTCCGACATCGATAGAGCGCCCTACATCGCGGAAGACGAGAGTTACACCGGTCAGATTCGCCGCTACACTAGATAGTATAGGCCGCGCTATTAGATAGTTTTGACAGTATGGGTGAATCACTATCGCCTGCTCTTTTCATATCTTCTCCTTTTGGGCGCAGGCCCCCGTCCGCTCACTCACAGTGACATATTGTCAGGTCGGCCAGTACTTTGATCCAGATGGTTGATAAACTACGCTGATGGAAAACCTAACCTATAAAAAGTGCCGCATGATGTACCTCCTGAGCCGAACGGTTCGCCTCCTGAGCCGAACGGTTCGCCTCCTGAGCCGAACGGTTCGCCTCCTGAGCCGAACGGAATGAAGCTCGTTCAGTTTTTACTTACGGCAACGCTGATAGCCGTTGCTTCGACAAATCTGTCCGCTGCGCCCTCCGCTAGCATCTTAGCTTCTCCGTCCATCTGTTCAGTGTCTGATATTGGCGACGTCTGTGAAGTCACGTTGTCCTACTCCGCGACAGATATACCGGATGGTTGGGTCGTCGAGGTGCTTGATGCGGGATTTAATTTTCTGGTGTCGATTGCGTCGCCCGGTGTAACAACATCAGGGGATTTCGATGTGCTGGTGAGTCTGCCGGGTAGGACATACGGCGTGGTGCTCAATCAGGGTATGGCCGCCGGAGAAGTGCTGGCGACCGTTGATGTCACGGTTGAAGAGGAGTTACTGCCGGGAGATGCGGACGGCGACGGTGTGGGGGATGAAGATGATGCATTCCCCAATGATCCGAATGAATTTCAGGACTCAGATGGGGATGGTATTGGAGACAATGCAGAGATTCTCGCAGGCGGCGGCTCCTCGGGCGGCTCCTCGGGCGGTTCCTCAGGAGGTGGTTCCGTCGTGGGTGTTGGCTCGGGTGGATCAGACAATGGAGTGAATGTTACCGGTACTGTCACAGCCGGGCAGGTTGAACTGATACGACAAGGAGGCTCTTCAGGCAGTCTCGTCTCACAGATCAATGTGCTGCAGGCCGGCGATATCATTCGCACGGGTGTCGCCGCGTCGCTCGACCTTACCTTGCAGGACGGCGTGGGCAGCTCGGCATCACTGGTGCTTGGTGAATCCTCGGAGTTCCTGGTTGAGGAAGTTGCTACAGGGGGGGCGGACGCAGTTTGGAGCGTACTCAATTCTGGAAAGGTCAGTGTGGTGTTTGATCAAAAAACGAGCAATAACAGTGAGAGCGCGAGGCGCTGCCCTGTCCGCACGCCCAATGCGGGTGTCTGCGCGCGTGGTACTGAATACACCATTGAGTATTTGCTCAATGGAGATATAGGGACAACCATCGTCA
>JBLIIB010000062.1:0-15417 GCA_047634795.1 Candidatus Azotimanducaceae bacterium
TGTTACTAACATGCATGGGTTGATGTAAATCGCCGACATAATGACCCAGAAAGCGCAGGGCTGCGGCTCGTCGTGTGACCTCTCTGCTACCGGCAGGCGCTTTGGATAAATAGGTCAGCGCCTGTTGCACACCAACCGCAGTGCAGTTTAACGCAGCGCAATCCCTTTGAAGGTTAATTAAGCGAGCATCGTCCGGCACATTGATAAAATGATGTTCGTAGGTTGATTGTCGACCCGCGTGTTTGACGTCATCTGCCCACAGACACGATTGCGCGAAGCTGGTCACAACACCGCCCTTGAGTTCAGCGCCTTCTGCTAACAATTGATCCACGAAGGCTTTGCCTTCTTGAGTCAGTTTTTGCTCTGCAAGACCACAGATGAGTTTATGACCTTCCCATCCCCAGGCGAATGTGGGCGGAGCCATAAAAACAAACAGTACAAGCGTGGCGAGTCGCAGTGTCAATTTGGTCAAGAGGTCACCCCTATTTTGTAAAGTGCTTTGAAAAGCGTTGTGAAAACCTGTAGTTCGCTATTGTAGGCGATTAACGAGGCGCCACGTCAGGGGCTTCATCAAAAATTAACGCATCAAGATCAATATGGTGATCGGCAAGTAACGCAATCTCTAGGCGGTGTGTCACGTAAAAACACATCACCGGCAGCGCAAGAATCCGGCGCATGATTCTCATCTCGGTCGCCGCATCGAGATGGCTCGTACCTTCATCCAGAATCATGATGTCCGCGCGCCGGTAAAGCGCGCGTGCAATGAGCAGGCGCTGCCTTTGTCCGGAGGAAAGATGGGTGCTGTGCTCCGAGAGTTTTTCCTGATAGGAAAGTGGCAGGCGAATAATGTCGCCGTGAATCTCAGCGATCTGTGCAGCTTCCAACAGCCGCGGTTGGTCAATCTGAGTGTCGCCGTAAACGATGTTATCTATGACGGACCCTTGAATTAGCGTGTCATCGGGCATGAGCATCGTGAACATTCCGCAGGCTTTCGTCTTTCTGGAATGCGGCTGACCGTTCATTCGCACTTCGCCGCTGCGCGGCCACTGCTCGCCCGTGAGCACAGCGAGTAACGAGCTTTTCCCACTACCCGAGATGCCAGTGATCGCAACGGATTCTTGCGCGCGCACCGTGAGCGATAGATCTTCGGTCAGAGGACCCCCGCTCCCAGGAAACGCGATGGAAACGCCATCAATCTCGAGTAGCGTCATTTTTTCTTGAAGCGAGATTTCCACGCGCGTATCGGCAGGATGATCTGACAAATCTGAAACTCGCTCTGCGTGTAATGACAGCATCATGTATGCCTGCCATTGCTGCGTGATGGAAAGTACTGCGGATGCAAAGTGATTGGCGTAAGCGATAAGCGTATACAACATGCCAATAGTGAGTGTGCTGGCCACAATGTCACCGATCGAGAGATAGGCAACACCAAGAATCAGAAACCCACTGAAGAGGTAGCGAATGATATCGGAACCGAGTGCCCATTGACCGGCTCTCACCTGAGCGTTGAGTGACAGGGTCAGTCGGTTCTGCCATTCGTTGCCGCGCGCACGGGTCGATTCGAATCGCTTGATTGTGTGAATAGATTGCAGCGTTTCAATAAAATGGGTTTGAACCTCGGCGTCGCTCATTAAGAACTCGTGATTGTGTCGTCGATAGGGCTTCAACAACAGCCACTGCGAGATCATAAAACACACCGTCATTGCTGAGACGAGCAGCGCAATGGTGGTCGAAAAACATAAGATCATTGTGAGCGTTGAGGCGATCATGAGTAGATCGAGTAGTATCACGACGGCGCCTTCTGCAATGAACTCTTGAATGGGCCTGAGCGACCCAAACCTTGAAACGATATCGCCCACACTTCGGCGCCTGAAAAACTTAAGGGGCAGGGCAGTGGCATGACGAAGCAGCCCTGCCGACAACATATAGGACAGCTGCGTGCCGAGCCTGATGGTCAATAACCCTCTCATCCATTGCGTCATGGCTGAAAGCAAATAGATTGAGCCGAATCCCGCGGCAACAATGAATGCCATATCAATATTGTTCAGTAGCAAGACTTCATCGACGACAACCTGAAGGAAAAACGGTGTCACCAAGGCGAACGCCTGCACCACAACGCTCAAGCCCACCAGGCATCCAAGGCTACTGAAAAGGTGATTTAGCGGTAACTTGGATAGCAACGCGAGCGCATGGTAATGCGTTTGCGTTCCCTGCTGCTCAAATTCGGGGCCGGGTGTTAATTCCAGAACAATGCCGGTAAAACGCTGCCCCAGCGTTTTCCAAGTCCAGGCCAACTGTCCACGTCCGGGATCCATGATCGATAACTCACGGGATGAGACTTTTGTTAAAACAACGTAATGGTCAAAATCCACATGCAGAATTGCCGGTAAAGCCAATTGCGTCAGGTCCGCTGGTTCACAGCTCAAGCATCGGGACTGAAAGTGAAAGGATTGCGCAAGCGAATTGAGTTGATCCAGTGATAATGCTGCACCACTGGGGTGTAGCTTCCTGAGCGCTTGTAGGGTCAAGTGATGCCCATAGTGATTCAGGATGCTGCCCAAAGCCGCCAGACCACACTCATTGGCTTCGCCCTGAAACATGACGCAATCCGGCGTAGCAAAAAGACTCACCGAATCGTCTCTGTGAGTTTGATGAGCGGTTTCAATACCCAGCGAAACAACGTGTCGCTATTCACCTCAACATAAGTCTTAAACCGCATCCCAGGCATCAGCCTTTTAATTTTCTTATGGGGTTGCACGTCCAGCCTTGCGACAAACGCCGGTGGCTGATTTTGGTCAGACACGGTGTGGGATGAGAGTTGCGTTACTTCGGCTCTGATTCGACCGTAGGTCTCGGCGGGGTAGGAATCGAGTTCCAGCGCGAGGGTTTGGCCGACATTCACATGACCTGCTACGTGAGAGGGAATGATTAATGTGCCGGAATAGTTCTCTTCACTCGCGCTCAAATAAAGCACCGGCTGGCCTGGCGAAAGTGAACTGCCCGGTGGTTTTTCAATACGCGTCACTCTGCCAGAGATGCTGGCTATGAGCGGCTGCGACTGGCGTTGTTCCATTTCACTGAGACGCGTTCTGGCATCCGACACATTGAGGCTCAGTTCAGAATGTCGCTGCGCGTATTGATGGTTATAGATGCGCCGGGACTCATCAACACCGTCACGTTCGCCTATCTGTTCCACGAACAGCTTCTTTTGTCGGTTGAGAGTTTGTTGTTCAGCAATGAGGTTGGTCTGGAAACTTAACCAGTCAAGGTTCGATAGGAAGCCTCGATCTCTGAGCGAAGTCGTTTGGTTGAGCTGCTCGCGTAGTTGTTCAACCTTGTCTTCCTGCAAATGAATATCTTGCCGGGTCAGCCAAAGCACGCGATTGATTTGTCGTTTGCCACGGTCAAAGTCGCGCAACTTAGCCGCCTGCTCATCCTTTGTTCGTTTGATGATGTGCTCCCAGTGTTGGAGCTGTTGACGCAACTCACTCAGCAGTTCCTGCTGGTTACCTTTAAGGCTGGAAATACGACCGAGCAGATCTCCTTTGCGAACGACATCGCCTTCACTGACGGCGAGGTGTTTGAGATTACCAAAATCAACGGCAATCACCGCCGTGGCATTAGTCTCGTCAAGCCGGCCGTTCACTTCATGTTTTCGAGTGTAGGTGGATGAGCCAAGCAGACAGATCACAGTGATCAATGCGGCCACCAGCAGAACGGTGAGTTTTAAAAACCCGGTCGCAGCGTCCAGCTGAGGTTCGCCCAGATGCTTTGCGCTGGCTTGCTCAATCGCTTCTTCTCGATAGAGACCGTCTGACATGATGAGCCGTCCCCGATTCAAACCTAATAAAGAGCTTTAAGTTTGTATTCGGCACCGGGACGCGCCTAGGCGCTAGGACTGACAACGCCGTGGGAGATGTCTTAAGTGTGTTCGGGAAGAGGCTCTGTGGGTTTGTAAGTGTGCCGGTTCCACGTAAACGCGATAGCGCCCATCGCCAAATTGGCGATGGCAGTGGCCACGAATATACCTTGAATGCCATAGAGCGCTTTGCCTAAAAAGGCGAGCGGCACATAAATCACAAACATTCTGACGATCGACATAATGGTCGATGAAATAGGTTTGCCCAATGAATTGAACGTGGCGCTCGACATCATCAGTACGCCCCAGGCGCCATAACTTAAGGGGACCATCATCAAGTACAGCGCAGCCGACTCAATGACCTCGGGGTTGTCGTCAAACAAGCCCGCAATGGATTCATTAAAGAGCATCAAAACCAGCGCAACGAATGCGCCCCAGATCATGGCGTATTGGAAGGAGAAGATCATCGCAGCGTTCGCTCTGTCTTTTCGATCTGCGCCCCAGTTCTGGCCAACAAAGGGTCCAATGCTGGCGGACATTGCAAAGAGCGGAATCACGAACAGGCCTTCAATACGCGATGCGATACCAAATCCCGCGACTGTTTCCTGACTGAAGCCGGCGAGCAGACTCACGATAATGGCCGTAGAGATAGGGCCGATCATGTTGGTGGCTATTGCCGGAACACCGACCGTCAGAATTCTGCGCCATGAATTCAGCATTATGCTGATCGTGAGATCGCGATATGACAAAAGGTGTTCGCGGAAATGCAAAACCGACAGTGTGATGACAAACAACACGAGTCTCGAAATCAGGGCTGACCAAGCTGCGCCCTCAAGGCCCATAGCCGGCAGTCCTAAATATCCAAAGATCAGAAACGGGCTCATAATGATTTGGAGCAGGGCGCCGGACACCATAATCGTGCCTGAAATTTTTGCATCACCGGTCGCGCGCAGCGCGTTGGCGCCAATGGAAGGAATTGCCCAGAGTGCCATCGAAAAGTAAGTGATGGTCATATAGTCGACAATCAGGGGCAGTGTAGTTTCATCTGCACCTAAAGCACTAAATAGCGGTCGAATGGTGAGCAACCCAAGAACAGATACGACAGCCATGACGAGCGCAACGAGCGATATGCCATCACTCGCGAGCCGCCGGACCTGTTTCATATCGCCACTGCCGACGGTGCGCGCCAATACCGACGATAGGCCAATGGAAATACCCAGCGACAAGGACATCAGGGCGCCGGTCACGGGAAAGGTAAAACTATAGGCCACCAATTCTGCTGTGCCGACCTGCGCCAGGTAGAAAGCTTCAAGTAGTCCTGCACCGATGTTCGCGGTGATGCCAAGAACGACAGGTGCGGTCAGCTTAAACAGTCCCATTGGGACTGAACCTTGAACCAGACGCGGTGTTTCAGGCGGCGTCGCGGTCATCCAGCCCCACTTAAGTCGGCGACGCTAAGGTTCGTCGATAGTCTGACGCGCCCAATGTCATTCGGGTCAAAAGGCGTGAGCTGATACACGTAATAATTTAGCCAGTTGCTGAAGAGCAGGTTGCCATGGCTCTTCCACGTGACAAGTGGATCATTGGCAGGGTCGTTATCAACAAAGTAGTTTTCCGGTATGGCAGGCTCCAGTCCCGCGTGAAGATCACGGAGGTATTCATCTTTTAGACAGTCAGGTTCATATTCCGAGTGCCCCGTGACAAATAGATGGCTACCATCTTTGTTAGACCAGACGTAGGGTCCTGCGATTTCCGAATCAGCGATAATATCGATGTCTTCCAGTTTCTTGAGCTCCTCCTCCGGTACCTCAGCGTACCTTGAGTGAGGGGCATTAAAGCGATCATCAAATCCGCGCACTATGGGCGCTAGCGGATTCACCAGACGATGCGGGTAAACCCCGCTGATCTTCTCGGGCAGTATGCGCTTATCAACGCCATACAGGTGATACATTGCCGCCTGTACAGCCCAGCAAAGAAACATCACAGAGGTCACATTTGTCGTCGACCAGTCCATTATCTCTTTGATGTCATCCCAAAAGTTCACGTCACTAAAAGGCACCTGTCCAAGCGGGGCGCCCGTAATAATCAGCCCGTCGTACTTGTTGCCTCTTACTTCATCGAAGCTCTTATAGAAAGTATCCATATGATCAACAGGGGTATGCTTCGACGGTTTGTCGGAGATACGAAGCAATTCCACATCAACCTGCAATGGCGAATTCGACAGCATCCGCAGGATATGAATCTCTGTTTCGATCTTTTTAGGCATGAGATTAAGCAGCAACACGCGGATGGCGCGAATGTCCTGTTGCTGCGCAGACGTGTTGTCGATGCAGAAAATATTCTCGCGCTTCAGCGCGTTAAACGCTGGAAGACCGTCTGGTACATTGAGTGGCATGACTTTTCCTCGGGCAAAAAAAACCTACTTGGCTTGCATAAGCTAAAGTAGGTTGTCTCTTTAGCGGTATTTTTAAAGCGCCCGCAAGCTGAATCAAATCGGCGCTGTCGTGAGTCTATTCAATTCCCAACGTTATGGGAAGGCAGGCGTTATCTGGATCGAATACCGTCGTCGTTTATGGCCAATTGTCGTTGCCATAGCCTTCCTGTAAGCGGCGCATACCTTTGATCCAGCGATCATAGTCACCGGCTTTGCGCTCCATGTAGGTCTGGACTTCGGGGTGGGGTAACACCAGGAAACGTTCTGCTCTCAGGGTTTCAACCACCGAATCGCACAATACCTCCGGTTCCATCAAGCCGTCGATACTGGCAACGCCGTCAGGGTTGCCGGCTGTCATCGCGGTTCGTACAGCCTGTGGGCAGAGCGCAGAGACTTTCAAACCACGGTCGCCGTAGGTGATTGCAAGCCACTCGGCAAAACCCACGGCCGCATGTTTGGTCACCGCATAAGGGGCAGAGCCTACCTGAGTCAGTAGCCCAGCCGCTGACGCCGTATTCATGATGTAGCCTTCGCCGCGTGCCAGCATGGCGGGAATCGCCGCGCGTGCAGCCCAGACGTGCGCCATCACATTGATGTCCCAAATACGCTGCCAATCATCGTTCGGTGTTTCAGGTCCGCCGCCCACGCCAATGCCCGCGTTATTACACAAGAGATCAATTTGGCCATAGTCAGTTTCAGCCGTGCTGATCAAGTGTTTCACTTCATCCTCATTCGCCACATTCGTGGGAATCGCTCGTGCCCCGATTTCGTCGGCAACTTCCTTTAAACCATCCGCGTTAAGGTCAGCAATCACAATCTGTTTTGCGCCTTCTGCGCTGAAACGTTTGGCCATGGCGCGACCAATACCGCTGGCGCCGCCGGTGATAACAATTATTTTGTCTTTAATTTCCATGGATGGTCCTATTGCTGTGCTACGTGGAGAGTTAGCGTGGCTATTTATGTTTATACAGTACGTTTGACCGGCTGTTCTACCGAGTATGTCGAATCTGTACATTGAAAGCCTAATAAAGGCAAGAGTGACACAACTCCTGCGGGTTGCCCAGTGTCGTGCTTTTCTATGTAATGCATGCATCGGTTAGGAGAACGCCACAATGAGCATGAACGAACTGTCTTTTTACACCCTGGCCGGCGCGCCAAAAAGCCCGCGAGATTTGATTGATGAAGTTCACAAAGCCGAAGCGCTGGAGATTGGCAGTTGTTTTATTTCGGAGCGCTTCAACATTAAAGAGGCAGCAACGATCAGCGGGGCTGTGGGCGCAGTCAGCACTAAACTGGGTATTGCCACCGCCGCAACTAATCACAATACACGTCACCCCGTGGTGACAGGTGCCTACGCATCCACCATGCATTTCTTAACCGGAGGCCGCTTCTCGCTGGGATTAGGGCGAGGCATCGACATGATGTTTGACGCCTATGGCATTCCTCGCATCAAGACGGCTCAAATTGAAGATTTTGTGGGATTGATGCGCCGACTGCACCGAGGGGAAACCATCGTCGGTCATGATGGTCCGGCTGGAAAGTGGCCGGTCCTGAGGCTAGATTCCAATTTTGACGAGTACATTCCTCTGACCTTCACGGCCTTCGGTCCTAATTCGCTCGCGTTGGGTGGCCGGGTGTTCGATGCGGTCGTGTTGCATACCTTTTTCACCGATGAAACGACGCAGCGTGCGGTAAAAACCGTGAAAGATGCGGCGGAAGCGGCGGGGCGCAATCCTGATGATGTGCGGGTCTGGTCCTGTTTTGCGACCATTGGCGATCATCTGCCGGAATCCGTGCGGTTGAAGAAAACGGTAGGTCGTATGGCCACGTATTTGCAGGCTTATGGTGATCTTATGGTTCGAACCAATGATTGGGACCCATTAGTGCTGAAGCGCTTCAGAGAAAATGATCTCGTCGCTAATTTTTCTGGCGCGCTGGATCAGAATGCGACTACCGAAGAACTTGAACAGGTGGCTGAACTCATTCCGGAAAGCTGGCTTGCCTCGGCGGCGACGGGCACACCTGCGAGATGTGTCGCGGCTATTAACCATCAATTAGATCTGGGTTGCGACGGTGTCATCCTGCACGGTGCGTCCCCAACTGACCTCGCGCCCATTGTTGAGTGTTACGCGGATCAGCGCGACGCGTCTCGTTTCGCACACCTGCCGGCAAACCCGGCGATGCCGCCTTCTATGGTTTAAATAGGGCGTTGTACCAGATCAGCAGTACAAGATCAGCAGTACAAGATCAGCAGTACCAGGTCGGCAGCGCCATGTCAGCAGTCACAGATCAGCAGTGATAGCCAAGCAAACGCAGTCCCAAGCAACCACTGTCCTAAGCAACCACAGGCCCAGCCGCGATGATGCAGTGACGATCTAGGAAGTTTCTAGTATCGACTCAATGATGATGCCAAAGATCTCTGTAATCTCTTCTTCGCTAACAATCAGCGGCGGGGACAAAACAATGGCGTCCATTATTGGTCTCGCCCAAAGTCCTTTCTCGTAACACTTTTTAGCGACCTCGGCGCCGCGTGCGCCAGGTGCGCCGTCCCTGGGCGCCATTTCAATCGCTCCTATCAAAGGCAGGCAACGGATATCGATGACGTTAGGCGTGCCCTTAAGACTCATGGCGGTGTCCATCCAGTGATCGCCAATCTGATTTACGCGTTCGAACAGGTTTTCCTGCTCATAGATGTCCAAGGTCGCATTACCCGCAGCGCAGGCAACGGGGTGCCCCGAGTAAGTGTAGCCGTGACTCAATTCGATGCCGGGATCATCAACGTCCATGAACGTGTTGTAGATTTCATCGGTCACAAACACGCCGCCCATAGGAATGGTCGCGTTGGTAATGCCTTTGGCCGTGGTGATGATATCTGGCATGACACCAAATTTTTCGCAGGCCGACATGGCGCCGAGTCGCCCGAATCCGGTAATGACTTCATCAAAGATCAGTAGAATGCCGTGCTCGGTGCATATCGCCCGCAGCCTTTCCAAATAACCTTTGGGTGGTAGTACCACACCGCCAGCACCGGCGACAGGTTCCACAATCACCGCGGCGATACTGTCTGCGCCATGCAGACCCACCAGCCGTTCTAGGTCATCGGCTAATTCTGCGCCGTGCTCCGGTAAGCCACGGGAAAAAGCATTCCTCTCAATATCCAGGGTATGTCGAATATGGTCGGTGCCGGGTAATAGCAATCCAAAGGGCGCACGGTTTTTGACCAGCCCGCCTACAGACAGGCCGCCAAACCCCATGCCGTGGTATCCCTTCTCACGTCCGATCAATCGTTGCCTTGAGCCTTCGCCTCTCGTTTTGTGGAAGGCCAAAGCGATTTTCAATGCGGTATCGACAGATTCGGAACCTGAGTTGGTGAAGAATACATGATTGATGGGATCAGGGAAGTGCGCGACTAGACGGGATGCATAGTTGAACGCATGGGGGTGACCCGAGTTAAAGCTATGGGCAAAATCGAGCTTGCTCAGTTGCTCTGCAATCGCGTTGTTAATGTGCTCTCTAAAGTGCCCCGCATTGACACACCAAAGCCCGGCTGAACCGTCGAGCACTTCATGGTCTTCAGAATCCCGGTAACGCATGCCTTTAGCCGACACAATGAACCTGGGGTCTGTTTTGAATTTTCTTGATGCAGTAAAGGGCATCCAGAAGCTCTCTAAATCTGTGGGCACCAGATTATGGTCGATGTGTGTCATAAAGATTCCCTTTGTGTAGAGGTGAGTCGGCTAGCGGTTCAGCGCTTTGTAGGCTATGCAAATTGACTTGTTCAGCTACTTGTTTGTTCAGTGACCTGTTTGTTCAAATAGCTATTGGTTTAGTATCAGCGGAATAAGCGCATCCGGTGTGTGAATAATATGCAGCGCGCCGGATTGTTCCAATTCGTTTTGATCCCTGAATCCCCACAGAACGCCAATGCCCGTCATGTCGCAGGCAACGGCAGTGTTCATGTCCGTCGCCGTGTCGCCGATCATGCAAGCTCGGGCTGTGGAGCTACCGAGCTTTGCGGCTACCTGAATAGCACCCGATGGATCTGGCTTGTGCTTAACGTGTTCACTAAAGCCAACGGCTGTGTCGAACATGTCAGGGAAAAAGTAATCCACACATTGCGAGGTGAAAACCTGATCTTTGTTGGATAACACGGCCAGCGGGATTTGACCTTTAAGTTCATTCAGCACGGCCACAATCCCGCCATAGGGCACCGCGGTTTGCCAGCTCTGATCGTAATGATGTTTGAACCGTGCAACGCAGGCATCCAGGTGGTCATCGCCTTGGCGGTCGGCGGGCAGGGCGCGTTGCGCAGCCACTCGCGCACCGTCCCCAATAATCAATTTATAGGCTTGTACGTCATGGTTGGGGCAATCAATATCACAGAGCGCCAGATTAAACGCTTTGGCGAGGCTGTCTAACGTATCCAGTAAGGTGCCATCTAAATCAAAGATCGCTATTTCAATCGGCTGCGGCATCAACTTGTTCCTCTTTTAAGGGTTCCTTGTCTAAATGTTCTTTGTAAATTTGATCCTGTTGATGCATTTCGTCACGGGTAGTGAGCGTGCGTAATGCTCGAAGGTGAGCGCGCTCGTTTTCGAAAGGGATTGGATCGTTATCGCCCGGCATCGCGGCGGGGTCAATCAACGCGTAGTAACCCAATGCATTGCAGATCTCAGAGAAAAGCGTGAGTCGCGAGCGAGACACCAGTAGTGATAATTGCGCATCGGTGCGCGGGTGATCATGTAGGAAATGAGCCGTGAGCACATCTTCCTGCAACATCAGTTCTGCCACTTCGATTATGTTTTCATGGCCGTCATGGTCGGCATAACCTGACTTCACATATACGATGCCAGCGAGATATTCATGTAACAGGAGAGCAGGTGAGGCGGCTTCCGCGATTTGGGCCGTCCCGCGACCCGGGAGCCCTAGTATTTCAGATGCCTCATCTGCCGCTTTAATGACCAGGGTGTCCTCCCCGTTGTCGTTCTCAAGGCGGCAGCCGGTTGAGTCGCCCGCGTTGAATGGGAACGCTACCGGATCTGATTTTATGAGTGGCAGGTACTTTTCTTTTTGGCTCTGACTGCCGAATTTGAGCAGGATCGGCGCAACAATAGTCAGGGATTCAGGCATCAATGGGCACTGATGGACCGCCAGCAGTCGAACCCACACTATTTGTTGATCGCGAGACCAGGCGGCGCCGTAAGGTGCAGGCCAATCAATCCCAATCAGGTTTGATTCAACCAGCGCGTTAAACCAGTGAGGCGCGTCGCCGGTCCAGTTGTGCCGGACCCAGGCATTCAGAGAACCCGGATTACTCACTGTCTGTGCTTTGTTTTTCTGTTTTGCCCGCAGAGCGCCGAGCTATTGCATCAATCATCGATCAACCCCGCTGTTTAACTAGGACGCCTTTGGCTCCGTTTATCTTGGTGGCAAGATAAATTGAACCACCACGGTCCGGGTGCATCTTCTGCATCATTTGATTATGTGCGCTGATAATGGCTTGTTTGTCTGCGTCATCTTTCAAACGTAGAATATCCAACGCTTCTTTTTCGGTCATCTCGCCGCTGGAAGTTGGCGGTGTTTGTTGTCTCGAGTCGCTGGCAGGGAGCTGAGTTCTTGGCTTACCTTTGATCACGACTGTGTTGGACAGCTTGTCATGCCAACCCTGCTTCTTAGGATCAAAGCCTACCCATATGAAACCAAGACCCGCGGGTATCAGACTCAGGTAATAACCAAAATAACGACCAATATTCTGCGTCACGGTGGGCGGCCCAAAAGTGGTGGCATCCACAATGACGCACTTGAACAGCATCTTGCCGGGCGTTGCGTTCTTGAAGACCCAGAACAAAATAAAGAGGGTGCCCATAAAGAGTATGTCGAGGGATAACTGGCTGCTGAGTCGCGTTAGCAGTTGCAACAACTCGTCGGGGTTATTGAGGTTGTAATCGTAGATGTCGATTTCGCCGACAATCCGGATCACCAAGGGAGACATGATGAGTGACGCGACGGTTGAATCAATCAGGAAGGCCAAAAAGCGTTGCCAGAAACCCACATATACGATCGGGGCGCTTGATACTGGTTCTGACGCTTTGGCATCCGTTGGTTCAGTCATCGATTAACCCCGCTGTTTGATCAGGAAGTCTTTGGCTCCGTTTATCATGGTGGCGAGGTAAGTTGAACCACCACGGTCCGGGTGCATCTTCTGCATCATGCGTTTATGCGCGCTGATGATGGCGTCTTTGTCCGCGTCGTCTTCCAAATCCAGAATATCCAGGGCTTCTTTTTCTGTCATCTCGCTGCTGGAAGGCGGCGGTGAATTTGCCTGGTCGCTGCCCTGCCAACCTTCATATTCGCGTTCCATATAGGCGTGCAACAGATTGTAGGAGTCGGTATCTGATTCAATTTCTATTAACAGGGCCTGCAACTGCGCCTCTTCCAACTGGGACAGTTTGGCATCCTTATACTGGCCGGCTAGCACGGTGCCTTCCATCATACCGGTGTCGTGGAACAGCACCATGTGAATAAAGTCCGTTGTAATCTCACTGGATTGAGGCGTGTTCTGTGCTCCGCCGGCGCCGGGGCCTAAACTAAAACGTTTGAATGCTTTCATCATAGCGGCGACCTGAGCACCTTGCATGATGAGCCCAAAGGTTCGCATCAGGAACGGGAGTGCTGCGCCCAAAACCCCGAAGATAGGAGACATCTTTCCGGACGCGGCAAGGAACAACAGCGCCAACCCAATCAGGGTAGCGAAGTAAATACCGAAAAATTGCTTCACCGAAAGGTTCTGTTTGCGTAGCAGCGCTCGCAAGCCTGCAAATATGACAAAACCAATGATAGCAAATAGAAATAAGCGAACCATGTTAGTTCCTGATCTGGTGGCCAAGTAGGCCGGCTGCGTTAGATGAGAAACGCGTCAGTGCTTTTCTGCCACCCGTGGCAAATACAGCAACGGCGGCGAGAAGGTCTTTGAGTTCATCGGCACTGTTCAAGTCAAAAGGTGCATAGGCGCCGCCGCTCAAGGTCGCCATCTGTTGAAAAACCGATTTTACGGCGCCGTTAGGCCCTTCATGAAACATGAAGAGTGGAATTTGCATCACGCCCATCTTGCCTGCGAGATGGCACAAGGCATCTGCGTCTTCTTCGACCGCATCACCCACAAAAACCAGCGCCCTGATGGGATGTTGCTTATGTTCTTTCATCGCATGTTGCAGAACCTTATCGATCTGCGTGTGTCCGCCGAGGCAGCGCACCCCGGACATTTCCGGGAGCAGGGTAGTTGAAGATTCATGCCAGCGACTGCTGTGAAATTCGTTAAAACCGCGATAGTAGGCGATCTGCACCGATAATTGGCCGAGACCCTCGGTGGCTTCAAACATCTGTCCCTGCAGGTGACAGGCGCGGTCCCAGGTGGATTCCCTTGATGCGGTTGCGTCCATCGCAAACAAGAGATGGCTGACCGGCCCGTCCGACTTTCGGACCGGCGTTTTGGCGACCTTCGCTAGGAAGTTTGAGACATCACCCCGTTTAGGGACGATAGGTTTATCATTGTTCGGCATGCATCACTCGTTAAGCTGGCTATAATAAAGCGGTGATTGATATGATCCGCTTTAATTCGGCAGTTTAACGCGTCCTGCGAGCAATCCCAATCAGGACAAACAGAGTTATAGTTTCAACGCATGCTGTTAACGTTGTAGTGAGCTCTGTCATGAACTTTGTTATGAATTTTGTCATGAACATTGTCATGAAAAATGTTGTGAACATTGCTACGAACATTGCTACGAACATTGTTTTAACTGAAGGCTAACCGGAGAGAATGTGAACAAACTGGTGGTCGCTATTTCCAGCAGCGCACTCTTTGATTTAAGACAGAGCGATCAAGTTTACCGCGAAGAAGGCGTGGCTGCGTATGCTGCCTACCAAATAGCAAGGGAAGATGAGCCCTTGGCACCGGGGGACGCTTTTTTTCTCGTTCAAAAATTACTGAGGATTAACGACCGGTTCAGTCAGTTCGAGCGCGTTGAAGTGATACTGCTTTCCCGAAACACGGCAGATACCGGCCTGCGTGTATTCAAGTCCATTGAACATCACGGACTACCGATTCGCCGCGCAGCCTTTACCGGGGGTACTTCGCCTTACCGTTACATGCGACCTTTTGGCTGCCAGCTATTTCTCTCGACTCATCAGCAGGATGTCATTGAGGCATTAGGCAATGGCATGGCGGCCGCCAGTATTGTCGGCGGGCCCGGCGATGCAGAGGACGATGCGCAATTAAGATTCGCCTTTGATGGCGATGCGGTGCTGTTTTCAGATGAATCCGAGCGGGTCTATCAGGAAAAGGGATTGGTTGATTTTCTTGCGACCGAAAGAGCCGCCGCCAACGAGCCAATGATCGGTGGGCCATTCAAACCTTTTCTAGCGGCGCTCCATGCGCTGCAACAAGAATTTGATCCTGCAGACTGTCCCATCAGCACGGCGCTGGTCACCGCGCGCTCTGCACCCGCCCATGAAAGAGTCATCAAAACATTGCGATCCTGGGGCATTCGCTTGAACGAAAGCCTGTTTCTGGGCGGCCTCGGCAAAGCTGAGTTCTTGCGGGAATATCGCGCTGACGTCTTCTTCGACGATCAGGCAGAACACTGCAAACAAGCCAGTCAGGTGGTTGCCACGGGGCATGTTCCCCACGGTGTGACCAATCGGGGAGCAATCAATGATGGGGGTGGGTCGGAATAACGCCCGGTTATAATGAGAAGCCGATTTTCTGGAACTTCTTATTCTATAAGTGTATAAGACTTGAACAGCGGTGAATGAAAATAGCTGTCAATGAGGCACGGCAATGAAACTTCAGCAACTCCGATATATCTGGGAAGTCGCCCACCACGATTTGAACGTGTCTGCGACCGCGCAGAGTCTGTTTACATCCCAGCCCGGCATCAGCAAACAAATCAGATTGCTCGAAGATGAATTAGGCGTCGAGATCTTTGCCCGAAGCGGCAAGCACCTCACCCATGTGACCCCGGTTGGCGAGACGATTATCGAGCAGGCGGGTCAAATTCTGCGGAAGGTCGGCAGTATCAAGCAGGCCGCTGACGAGTTCCGCGATGAGAAAACCGGCAGTCTTTCC
>JBLIIB010000063.1:0-15299 GCA_047634795.1 Candidatus Azotimanducaceae bacterium
AATACATTTCCGTTGCCTTTGATGAAAGTTTGAACACCTGTTACCGCAATGAGATTTACCCTGACTACAAGGCTAACCGCGATTTGCCCGATCCCAACCTGACCTATCAGTTGGCGCAGTGTCAGGAAGTGACCCGATTGATGGGGTTTCATGCGTTGAGCATGAAGCACTTTGAGGCAGACGATATTATCGGCACGTTGCACGCAAAATTGGCGGGTGACCGACCTGCCATTATTGTGACTCGTGACAAAGACCTCGGGCAGTTACTTGGACCCAATGATGTGTTGTGGGATTTTGCAGCGAACGACTTTGCCAGCCCGGAAGATGTGCAGGTTAAGTTTGGGGTTTCGCCGGCACAGATAGCTGATTTCCTGGCGCTGGCAGGCGATTCTGTGGACAACATTCCAGGCGCACCCGGTATCGGTGCTAAATCTGCTGCGGGCCTGCTGACTCATTTTGGTGATATTGACGGCATCTTTGCCAATATCGACGAGGTACTTGAAACTGGTCTTCGCGGCGCAAAAAAAATGCGGGAAACGCTGATCGAACACGAAGCCAATATCAGAATGTTCCAATCCATTACCCGCATCAAATGTGACATTGATATGGATGTTTCCCTGGAGGACGTCAAAGCCCCGGTCGGTGATGTGAAAGGCCTCGCTGATTTTGCTGAACAGATGAACTTTGGCGCCCGAGTGAGAACACGCCTCGCCGCCATGGCCGCCCCCAATTGAGTCGGCTTAAAGCAGGACTTGTTTTAAACCCACTCGCGGGCCTCGGCGGTCCGGTGGGTTTGAAGGGTAGCGACGGTGTCGCGGAAGAAGCGCGCAAGCGTGGTGGTGTTAGTAAAGTCGCTGAGAGGGTGCGCGCAGTGCTTATTGACGCGCCGATATCTCAATTTGATTGGATCACTGTTGGCGGTGATATGGGTGAGACGCTACTTACCGAATTATCCATACCCTTCGACATTGCCTACCTGCCTTTAAATAAACCCACCACGCCAGAAGACACGCGCCAAGCAGTGACAGCGCTCTCGGTTGCGGGTGTGGATCTGCTCGTCTTTGCGGGTGGCGATGGCACGGCGAGAGACGTCTCTGACACCTTTGATCATATTCCTGCGGTACTCGGTATTCCCTGCGGCGTAAAAATGCATTCCGGTGTGTTTGCATCATCACCTCGTGCTGCGGCGGCCTTACTAGCTCGACTCACCTCCGGAGAGATGCTGTCAGTGGTGCAGGCAGAAGTGAGGGATATTGACGAGTCCGCTTTCCGGGATGGCATCGTTAAAACCCGGTTTTATGGCGAATTGCCGGTTCCGGATGACGTGCAGTACATGCAACAAACCAAAGTCGGAGGCAAAGAGATCGATGAGCTGGTCGTCGATGAAATCGGCGCAGATTATCTTGAATCAATGGACCCCGATACCCTCTACATTATGGGCTCTGGATCAACGGTCGCCGGTGTGATGTCGGTGCTCGATTTACCATCGACATTGCTTGGTATTGATGTAATCAAAAGCCAGCAACTCGTCGCATCAGATGTTACCGAAGCGCAACTGTTGGCGTTACTCACCGAACATCCGCTGGCCCGAATTGTGGTGACCGCTATTGGTGCGCAAGGGCATATTTTTGGGCGTGGCAATCAGCAACTGAGTAGCGCGGTCATCCGAAAAGTGGGTCTTGATCGCATTGATATTGTGGCGACGAAATCCAAAATTAGATCACTGGCCGGCAGACCTATGCTGGTGGATACGGGTGACCGTTCATTGGATGCTGAACTTGCAGGATTGCGAATGGTGATCACGGGCTTTGAGGATCGCGTGTTGTATCGCGTTGAGTAACGCTCAGGGTCGCAGAACGTATCGGACGACCTTGTTGATCGCAATCGATTCCCCGCTACGAAGCGCAGTGCGTAACTGGTTGATCACGAGCTTCTGCTCTTCAATGACAGATGGCGATACGCCAGCTTCTTCAGTTTGTACGAGACTGACGATATTACTGTCATCCTTGGCGTGTCCGTTTGCCTGATATATTGGCTCCGTGACTTCGGTTAGTCTTAAGAAGGCCTTGTGGGTGAGCACCGCCTGGTCAACGCCATCCTGCCTAATGGTGTCGATATATCGAATGTATTTTTCGTCAGCAAGCCACAGCATAGCGAAGAAGCCAGCAGTATATTGTGGGCTGTGCAGACCATACTCGTCCGGGTCATCAACCCCGGCCACACTGTCCACGTAGAGAGGCGCCTTGGTGGGAAACGAGGCATATAAAATGCTCAAAATCCTGGCGATATGCTTGTAGAAATTTTCAATGTTGATATCGGCCATGGTGCGGGCGTATCCGGCTTACGGGTTGCAAGTAATATTGGCTCTAGTATAGCGAGGTTGGGTGAATTTTCAGAGTCCGTTGGGCCAGGCCGTTAAGTTGGCCCGTTAAGTCAGCCATTAGTACCAAGCCACCTGACGCGACCTCATTGAATCCAATCAAAATATTCGCAATAGTTTTCACAAATAGGTTTTGAAACAGTCTTCGCCATTTGGATCAGTTCGACAGATGAGGTGAAAAGCTAGTCATAAGGAGTGACTCTACTGGTAGCCGTGCAGTGAGTATGGAAAATAGCCTAATCAAACGGACGCAATGGGCAGGTATGCCGAAGATCGATAAAAGCGACAGGGAATGGAAGTTGGCGCTCAGCAAAGAGCAGTTCAAAGTGACGCGAAAGAAAGGCACAGAACGCCCGTTCACAGGTGAGTACTGGGATACCAAGACCGAAGGCACCTATGAGTGCGTATGTTGTGGCAAGGCCCTATTTGCCTCGGATACCAAGTATGATTCTGGTACGGGTTGGCCTAGCTTTTTTAAGCCGATTGATGACGAGGCCGTAGCTGAGCGGGAAGACCGCAGCTTGTTTATGCGCCGAATAGAGGTTATCTGTAGTGATTGTGATGCACACCTCGGCCACATATTCGCTGATGGGCCGCCGCCCACCGGCCAGCGATACTGCTTGAACTCAGCCGCACTCAAATTAACACCACCGGAAGAATCCTGATTGCCGCCATCGACCTAAAACCGTGATCAGACTCAAGTCAGAGATCGTCAAGCGGGCACAGCGTCGTCACATGGCGGCGCAAACCAATTCGGAACGTCGCAGGCACATTATCGATTTGTTCCTGCTGCTGATAATAGCGTTGCTGATAAACATCGGCGTACTCATCGCGTTCGAAGGATTGTCGTTCAGCGATGCGGCCTGGCTAACCTTGACCACGGTCACTACCGTTGGCTACGGCGATCTGTCTGCCGAGACATTGGTCGGCCGTATGGCGACGGTGCTGCTCATCTATATTTTTGGCATTTTTCTGCTGGCTCAAATCGCCGGTGAATGGATCGATTACCGGTTTGAGCGACGCGATAGAAAACGCCTCGGTCAGTGGAGATGGAACATGAAAGACCACATTTTGATTTTGAATACGCCTGAATCCCACGGTGATAGTTATCTACGACTGCTGGTTGAGCAGATCAGGGCAACGTCCAACATGGAAGAAATTCCTATTCAGGTCTTCTCTCCGCAATTCCCTGACGGGTTACCCTCCGACATTGCGTTACACGGGGTAGTGTTGCGATCGGGCAAGCCGGAGGGGCGGGTGAACCTGTCGGAAGCGAACATTGAATCTGCCCGGTTTGTGATTTTGATGGCGGTAGATACCAACGATCACAGATCCGACAGCGTGACATTGGATATGCTGGATCAAATGGAGGAATACGATATTACCGGGCACGTCATCGCCGAGTGCGTATTGGAAGGAAATCGTGAACGGCTCCGCAATCGAGGCGCAGATGCGGTGTTGCGGCCAATCCGGGCGTATCCCGAAATACTGGTTCGTGCCATGTCTGCGCCGGGCACAGAATCGATATTAGAAGATCTGTTTGTCTACGCCGGTAATCACCTGTGGCGCTACGAGGTGGTATTCCGAAACAAGCACTGGGGTCTACTCGCCAGTCATATCATCCAAAAAGGGCTAGGTACGCCGCTCGGCTTTCTAGACGAGCAGGGTGACATGATCACAAACCCCGAACCGGACATAAAGGTGAGCGGCAAAGCGATCTTTTTGATGGTCAGCCACGAATCTACTCAAGACTCAGAGACTCTTAACGAGTGCCTCGACGCAGCAACCGTTTAGCGGGCGTTGTGCGGCGATGGTTGGATGCTATCCAGCTTATTGCCAGCATCGTCGGTATTGTCTGGTGTGTGGGTTTACTGAACCACCTAGCGGGCTATAGCTTTGGTCAGTTTGGTATTTTACCCCGTGAAATCTCCGGGCTCTCCGGCATTGTGTTCTGGGTCGTTCTCCATGGGGATATGACCCATTTGCTGGTGAATACCACGCCCCTTGTTTTCCTTGGATTTTTTGTCGCGCTACGCGGACCCAGGTTGTTTTTCAAGATCACATTGACGGTCTGGCTGCTTGCGGGCATCACCGTTTGGCTGGTGGGTCGACCGGCTATCCATCTCGGTGCCAGTGGTCTGGTGTTTGGGTACTTTGGATTTATTCTTGCGGTGGCGTTGTACGAAAAGAGTGTGAGCGATCTTGCGGTGGCCTCGGTGGTGCTCTTCTACTACGGAGGGATGTTTTTTGGATTGTTACCGGTAGAGCGATTTGTGTCATTCGAATCCCATCTTGCGGGTATGGCCGCGGGGATTCTTTCGGCAAGGCTCTACGGGAGGGACTGGGTTCAATCGCGCTAGCAATGCCGGTAAAAGGAACCTTTTATCGCGGCCCTTCACAGCAACTTTGCATGTCAACCCAGCCCCCGCACTAGAGCATCTGTTTTGGTTTAATCCAGAGCTTGTGCTCGAGTCAGAGCTTCTCTGGCATAGCATCGTGCTGTCCAAGCCTGCACATTAGGGAATCCAGACATATCAAATCCCACCATATCAAGCAGTAACATCACGCCTGCCACGTTGAGGTCAGCCACGGTGAAGCTGTCGCCAAGCAGGTAATCGGATCCTGCGAGATGAGTGTTTAGAACATCCAGCGGGCGATTCAGGCTTTCAGTCGCCTGGTCGATAATTTTCTGGTCCTTGTTGTCACCCGCAAAAAACTTCTGCACCACAATTTGCATCTGTAGCGGCTCAATTTCACTGATCCCCCAAACGGTCCACTGGTTTGCTTTTGCTTCGAGCGCGGGATCTGCTGGGTAAAGCGCTGGCGCGTGCTTTTTGGTCAAATATAGATTGATCGCCATGGATTCGAACAGTGTGAGGTCGCCATCGATGAGTGCCGGGATGCGCCCATTAGGGTTCACGGCCAGATAGTCATCAGACTTTGAATCTTTGAAAAAGTGTGTGGCGACATGGTTGTACTCAATGCCGGTTTCTTCGATCGCCCAGAGTGATCTGATGGCTCTGGAACCGGAAACGCCGTATATCGTTGTGGTCATGATGTGCTGTCCTTATCTCTTTGAAAAGCCTGCGGTGTGGGTGCTAGCAATGGCAGGGTCGATTGTTTCTGAACCAGTTGCAATCCTGCTAGCCGAACCTCCATTATACGCGCCTATGGCAAAGCTTTACTTTTACTACTCCTCTATGAATGCCGGTAAATCTACCGCACTGTTGCAGGCAAGCTACAACTATCGGGAACGTGGGATGAATACCCTCGTGCTCACACCTGCGATTGATGATCGTTATGGGGCCGGGCAGGTGACATCCAGAATTGGGTTACAGTCCGAGGCTGACATGTTTTCGACAGAGGAAGACCTGTACATAAAGATTGAAGCGAGTCAGGCGCTCGCCTCGGCGCGTTGTGTGTTGGTGGATGAGGCGCAATTTCTGACCCGTGCCCAGGTACATCAGTTGTGCCGGGTATGTGACTACCTGGATATTCCTGTACTGGCCTATGGGTTGCGTACTGACTTTCGCGGTGAGCCATTTGAAGGCAGCAAATATCTGCTGGCCTTGTCCGACAATCTAAAAGAAATTAAAGCGATATGTCACTGCGGCAGCAAGGCAACCATGGTGGTTCGCCTTGATGAAACAGGTCGTGCGATTAAGCAGGGGGAATCAATTCAGATTGGCGGCAACGATGAATACGTTTCAATGTGCCGCCGACATTTCTATGAAGCTTTTGGCGTGGATACAACTTGATCTTCAAGCAGCCATTCGGTGGCATCGTCGTAAGATAGAAACACCTTGAGTTTCCTGGGCATGGCAGCTGCCAGTTTCACGTAGAGTCTGGCAAAGCTTAAATTTTCGGATTTGCTGACAAGAATCGCCGTGCGACCGCCCGCCATTTTTGCCCAAAATGAGGTGGATTGCTCTACCATTTTGAAGATTTCGGAAGCGACAGGCTGTACGTCGACTTGTCTGTTGTCCCAAAGCACTGGCCGTGTTGGATCGCAGTCTGGGCTCAGGTATAGCTCTCTTTGTGAATCGACAACCTCCTGTACATCAAGTCTGTCCAGCACCAGCTGAACCACAAACGGTTTTTCAAAATCGTCGATTATTTCTATGCTCATTTCTCTGGCCTATTCCGCCCGGTTGGTGGCGCGTTTTAATTATTAACAAACGCATCATAGCTACTGTATCGGCCTTGGAAGTAAGCGAAATGTAAAAGGTTGTCAGACCGAGAACTGCATCACACTGGGTTTGCGCAGTACGTCTCAGAAATTGGCGAAATGACTCAAAAAAGATGAAGCGGGCTCTGATAATCGACACTTCAATGTTGGTAGACTGGGCCATCTTCACCGTTTTTTGGCGTCACGTTGTTCTTTGATCGTTGTCAGGTTGTTCTCTATTGCGTATTTTTTGCGCTGTTATTAAGCGCAAGCAATTCGCTCTTTGCTAAGGGGAGTGACAGTGAGCAGGCATACGTCGGCTCTGATGCCTGTGTTACTTGCCACTCGGCCCAGACTTCTTTGTGGAGACAATCAGATCATTTTCAGTCGATGTTGCCCGCCGCTGCATCCAGCGTGCTTGGGGACTTCGACACGCAGGCAACCTTCGGCCAACAACATTTCAAGTTTTTACAGCGCGATGGCGATTACTTTGTTGAAGTGTCCGCTGAACTGTCCGTTGAACTAAAGGAATCGGGTGACGCCGAGGGTGGAGCGTTGCCCATCCGATATACCTTTGGTCACAGACCGTTGCAGCAATACCTGGTCGAGATGTCAGGTGGGCGTTTGCAGGCCCTGAATGCTGCGTGGGATAGCCGGCCGGAGGCTGTAGGAGGTCAACGCTGGTTTCATCTCCGCGGAAGCGTTAAGGCTGACTCCCCATTTCATTATTCCAGGCAACTTCAGAATTGGAACTCACAGTGCGCGGCATGTCATAGCACACGCCTGAATAAAGGCTATGACACGCAAACCGCCACTTACGAAACAACCTTCTCTGAAAGTAACGTCGCCTGTGAAGCCTGCCACGGTGCTGGTGGTGATCATGTGCAAGCTGCACGGAGCGGCGGTAAACCTGTCGGGATGGCTTCTGTGGAAGGGGCTAGTTGGCGCTTTTCAGAAGGTGCCGCCATTGCGTCAAAGCAGCGTGAGACTGATCTGACTTATCTTGACACATGCGGCGGATGCCACGCGAGACGCGCGCAGATAGCGCCCCAACAGTCATCAGCAGCGTTCTCTGATCAGTATTCACTGAGTTTGCTTCAACCCTCACTGTATTTCCCCGACGGTCAAATTCGTGATGAGGTTTTTGTACTCGGCTCCTTTATGCAGAGCAAGATGTATCAGCGCGGTGTCACCTGTATGGATTGTCATGAACCCCATACCGGCGGATTGAAAAGAGAAGGTAATCAATTGTGTGCGGGTTGCCATAATCCCGAGGTGTTTGAAGCGCAGGACCATCTTAGACACGTGAAATCTTCAGCAGGTGCGCAGTGCGTAAATTGCCATATGCCATCGACTGTCTACATGCAGGTGGATGCGCGTCGCGACCATCACTTTGGGGTGCCGAATCCGGCGTTGACCATCGAGCTTGGTGTTCCTAACGCCTGTAACCAATGTCATACGGACGAGTCTGCCGTTTGGGCGCTTGAGCATATTGGCCGTAAACCCGAGCCTAATCTTTTTGCGCGGCTGCAGATATCGATGGCTCGTCAGGACCCACTCGCGGTGTCCGATGCTGCTAGCTATATCGCTGATGACAAATACCCTGCGATACGCCGTGCGTCGCTCTTATCTCAAATGCCGGTGACTGATGAAGCGGTTAGGCTTGGTGCATCAGTGCTTCAATCTAATCAAGGTCTTGGGCTGGATGGCACATTGATGCGCTCCGCTGCGGTATCGCTCCTTGGGCGCGCTCCTTTGGCATTGCGTCAGTGGCTCCTGATCAATGCACTGGAAGACCCCGCGCTGAGTGTGCAACTGTCCGCCATAAGCGCCATGGCGCCATTGCTCAACGAGGGTGGCCCTGCTCGAGAGAAGTTATTGGAACACTTGCCAAAGTATCGCGCGTCTCTCGCCTTCAATGCAGACTTGCCATCGGGGCTGGTTGAAGCCAGCACCCTTGAGTTTTCCTTGGGTGATCAAGAGGCTGCGATGGAAAAGCTCAAACTCGCGCTCGAAATTGAACCGGATTTTGTTCCAGCGAGTTTGAACCTCGCGGATCTTTATCGTCAGCAAGGTGATGAATCAAGTGCCATGGCACTACTAGAAAAAGCATCGGTAAGGGCTCCAGATAGCGGCGCAATGCAGCACGCACTGGGTTTAGCGCTCATCAGGCAGAGTAAAATTGATCGGGCGATGATTCATCTTGGGTTAGCAACAGAGCAATTGGATCAACAGCCCCGGTTTCATTACGTGTTTGCGGTGGCGCTCGATTCGGTATCAAAAACGGACCGGGCAGTGAGTGCTTTGAAGGAAGCATCGAGGCTGTGGCCTAATCAGTATGACCTGTTGGTGCTTGAAGTGATTTACCGGGAAAAAACGGGATTGCTCGCAGATGTTAGGACACCTTTGCGAGCGTTGGCTCGATTGGCGCCGAATGAACCTGCAGTCACTCGTTGGCTAAAGAAATATCAGATCGTGGGCGGGGTTAAGAAGGGGGACTAGGACCCTGTACCTGAATATATCTATTTTATGTTTATTCGTCGATCCGAGCTTTTACGTCGAGGATCCTCGGTTTCCACGACCCGGTTGTCACCTCTTCGGTCTATATCTTCTCGTCGATCGCCAGGGTTCTGTCGACGTTCAATCTGTTCTGCTCTATCGTCTTCATCAATTGTCATGAATGGTTTCCATGAGTGTTTTCCATAGTGAACGTGGGTCATTCTATCTGATTTCTTTAACGCTATTTCGAACTAATTGATAAGCCCTTCAACGAATGTCGGCGAGCTAAGAATAAGAAAGAGTCATGAGTGAATCAAATCCATCTGTCTGATTCGAATTAGAAGCTTTCATGGTGGACGAGCGGGATTCCCGGAAACCGAGGGTGCCGCCCCTCCGAGGGTTTAGTCTGTGTTCACGAGCAGTCATCGGTATCCAAGCGAAGTCGATCCGGTGTTGAAATCAGGAAGTTGAGTCGACACGTCTTCTTGGTTTTCGAGCAACTCGGTTTTCTAACCAGCGAATTAACGATGATAGAAGGGCGCAGGGGAATCGCGCTTTGGCATGACGGCCACGGTTTCGTCTACCTCTCGGCAAAACAATCGGTCGAAGAGGCGAGATTCCAATCGATTCAGATCCTCATAATCCGGGTTGTTGCGAGCTGCCACATATTGAGCTGGTGAATCAAACCAATACTCGATGATGACGTCAAAACCGTCGTAGAACTTTTCTCTGCGTTGAATACCATTCGGCGTAAAACCCTCGGCATCCGCCGCAAAGAATTCGCTCATGACGTCGAGCTCAGTCCTGAAGTTAACGACGAGACCCCGCAGGCCAGGTATGGTTGCCGCGAGCGTGCCGTAGCGAGATGTCAGATATGCGCGAAATAATTCTGGTGCGAGGTCCGGTGCACGTCGACCGAATTGTGCCAGTTTGAATATCTTTCGTTCTGGTCGCCGCACGGGAAACGCAATATGTTCATCGACATGGAACTGGCAGGGTGAGCCGCCATACAAATCGTCAAAATCCCCACCGACTTTCGCGACCATCGCGTCAGCTTCAAGTCCATTAACCCCTGGTTTATCGACGGAAGGTGTTTTGGCAGAGACGTAATCTTCCATGGCATCAAAGAGTAATTGGCCCCAGCCGTCCCATTGAGTATCAAAGTCGGTGGGCTCATTGATTGTGATCTGTTTTACCAGGTCGGCGCCGAGTGAGGTTTCTATGGGCGTGTTCGATGCGACATTCAGCAGATAACCGCGAATATTGTTCAATCTTCGGCCGAACGAGTTGTGGTAACCAATGTGTCCCGTTCGATACTCATCGTGTGTGAGTCCGGGGTTTCTGACGACGAACCCAAATACTTTCAGCATGTCACTCCTTCTTCACTCTTTTGGTAGTCTAGCGGTAGTAGAAATCGGGAGCGGGCTCACGGTTAGGGTTCACGATCAGGTTTTCGTCAACCTCAACGTACCAGTTGGACGAAAATAGTGTTTCCTCCAAAGGTAAAAGTGCATCGTGCATGTCTGATCGGGTCTCAATGTATTGCGCAGCGCTTTCAAAGTGATATTCAATTGCGCCGTCCCACATATCGCAAAATTCTGTGCGGTGAGCGATACCTGCTTCGCTTAATCCCCAGTGATCGTCGGGGTAAAATCCTCGCATTGCTGCAGATTGGTCATTGTCCCGGAAATTGATAATGCATCCGTTACAACCCGTCATCTTGGCAATCAACGGTGCATAGTTGTTGAGAACCTGTCTTTGTAAGTCCGGCAAGCTATTATCTTTACCTTTGAAAAATTGCATTAGCTTAAACGGACGGCGTTCCATGCGCTCGACGGGCACAATCACATGTTCATGCATGAGTAGATGGCAGGGTTTAAATTGTCCCGGCATCTCTGGCACCGGATCGAACAAAACGGGGCCATCATCAAGCGACCAGTCGGGATCTATGCTAAGTCCGTTTGGTAGCGCGCGCGTGGGTTCAACCGTTAGCGCATCTAACCATGCCGCATGATCATCAAAAAAAACTTCCGGAAAACCGTCCCACCAATCCAAAAAGTTAACGGGCTCGCCCCACACCATCGCATTGGCCATAGGTTTACCCGCTCGCTCATTAAACGGCGTGTTTGACCAGACGTTAACCAAATAGCCTCTGATGTTTTTGAGACGTCTACTTTGACCGCAGTGATAACCAACGTGACCCGCACGATATTCGTCGTGAGTCAGCAGTTCTGTGTTGCGCCGCAGGAAGGCAAAGACTTTAAACATCTTGTGGTCTACCTAAATTGTACATCTGGTTTAAATTGGCTTGACGTTTGTTGGACATGTCGAGAATCTAACACCTGTAGGTTCCGCGGTACAGCGACCCAAATTTAATGGATTATCGGAAGTGAGGCTTGATATGGATAACGAATCGTCACCGAGTATTGAAGAGCGACAGTTGTTGGGATTGGCCCGGCAAGACATTGAATATTTGCGGCGCCTTTATGGGCGTGCAACTGACGCATTGGGCAAGGTTGATGAACCGGATGAACAGAAGTATGGGCAAGACACATTTCGTCAGATTTTTACATCGGATGCTTCGGTTCGGGTCACTGGCGGCGCCACATCTCTTGAAGCGAACGGGCCCGATGGTTGGGCGGAGGTGGTTCGCGGTGCGCTCAAAGACTACGAGGTCACTCAGCATTTAATCGGAACCCAAATAGTCACCTTCAAGTCGATGACCTGCTCGAACGGGCTCATTGAAACCGGCGACGCGGAGATGTCGAGCTACTTGCATGCGTGGCATGTCTGGCCAGACCAGAAATTGCGATTAGTGCTCGGAACTTATATCGATCATGTGCGCTATGTGCCTGGTGTGGGCTGGCAAATCTATGATATGACCCTGCAGCACTCCAGTACCGAGCATCGGCTATTAGGTGGAGTGTCGTGAAGGAGACAACCACCGAGTGGCCATCAGAAGCGCGCGGTTGGTTGGTAACAATCATTCTTCTGATCGCCTTCACGTTTTCGTTTGTTGACCGCCAGGTGCTCAACTTGTTGGTTGAGCCTATCCGCGCAGACCTTGGGGTTAGCGATACCCAAATTAGCTTTTTACAGGGTTTTGCCTTTGCTTTGACCTATGTGTTTATGAGTATCCCATTGGGTCGACTGGTTGATCGATTTAATCGGGTGGCGATCATGATGGGTGGTGTGATGGTATGGAGCGTGACGACGATTGCTTGTGGGATGTCGAGCAACTACACGCAGCTATTGTTTGCACGCTTCGGGGTTGGTGCAGGTGAGGCTGCGCTTTCCCCTGCGGCGTGGTCGGTGCTGGCTGATTATTTCAGGCCAGAGAGGCTCTCAAGACCGATTAGCGTCTACCTGATGGGCCCTTATCTAGGGGCTGGTATCGCTATGATCGCGGGAGCGGAAGTGCTTGATTGGAGTCGTAATGTGGACGTTGTTAGTCTGCCGTTGATCGGGGTTGTTGCCCCCTGGCAGGCGACGTTCATTGCCGTTGGCTTACCGGGCGTTCTCATTGTGATGCTGCTGTCGTTAATCAAAGAGCCGGTAAGACGAGGTCGAGGGGGTACAAGTGATGTGCCTGCCTGGCCCGAAATCTGGCAATACATGAAACGACATCGCCGGATTTACCTTTCGTTGCATCTGGGTGTGCCTTTTATTGTTGTGATGTTGTACGGCTTGCAAGCCTGGACGCCGACGATTCTTTTACGAGTATATGGATGGGATCTCGCGGATGCTGGCAGAACCTATGGTGTCATTGCGTTGGTGGCTGGATCTGCCGGCGTACTGACCGGACCCGTATTGTCGAGATGGCTTGTTCCCAGAGGTGTGCCTGATGCCCCGTTGCTGATTGCGGTGACAGGCGCAGGGCTGGCGACCCTTTCTCTGGCGACTTTGCCGTTCATGGAAACGGGTGCGATGGCGCTGGTCAGTATTGGTTGTGCCAGTTTTAGTGTGACGCTACCGCTCGCGCTGATTACGACCGTGATGCAAGAGGTGACGCCGAACAATATGAGGGGCGTAGTTAACGGGGCTTATGTGGTGACCACGAATGTGCTCGGGTTGGCTTTGGGACCTACGCTGGTCGCAGTGACTACGGATTATGTATTCGAAGATACACAAGCCGTGGCGAAGTCACTGGCGTTGGTGGCGATTATCGTCGGGCCGATAGCGATGTATTTGCTGAATCTTGGTCGAGCAAGCTACGCTGAGAATCAGACTGCTGCGCTCTTATCTGAAACACCCTGATTTGCTTCACTCTCATCCAACTCGCCCTGATCTGACCAGTCGAAACCCGATTCATGGCACATAAAGTAGTCGGTCCAATTGTGGTAGTTCTGTACGGCGGGTTCATTCTTGCCGTAAAGAAACTGGTGGTTAGCGCCGCTCTTGATGCCCTGCTGAATCAATAGACCGAGATGATAGTCTTCGTCTCTCACAGCCTGAAGCACCATATCGCTGAATAACTGCGTGGCTTCTTTTTCGGCATCTGTATTGGGTTGCTTGGCCGCTAATACCGTTTGTATGGTGCGCGTGGTGTCGGGCGTAGGACCGGGGAATATCTGGCTTACTAGACAATGATCGCCCAGGATGCCGGAGATTGATAAGTTAGGATAACAATTATGCACCAAACGAATGTGCTGCAAAGGCTCCCACTCTGATTCTGGTGTATCCGCGAGTGTACTCAGCGTTTTGCGCGCCAGGGTGAGGCGCTGGTGTGGACCATAGGTGTCGAGGACCAGAAGGTTCCCAATAGTGTGTTGGCCCACCGTCGCTCCGTGAACCGAGTTGTGATGGTATATTTCAAGATATCCATCCATGGTGACCTTCCAGCCTGGGCCGATTAATTCTCTGGTCTCATGGATGTACCAGTCTTCAAGGTGAAGACTTTCGAGCTGTTGCTTCATACCGCCTAACCAAACCGATGGATCAAAGGCTTCTTTACTGCCTAGTGTCACCCAGATGATGCCCGCGGATTCAGCGCAGCCCAATTGCGAGAGGCCCAGCTCTGATTCGTTAACTTCGCCGAATACTTTTTCGCCGTATCGGCTGGTGAGTTCGCCCTCTCGGCTGTATACCCATGCATGATAGGGGCACGCGAAGTGCCTGGCATTACCGCTTTCTGATTCGCAGACCCGGGCGCCTCGGTGTCTGCATACATTGAGAAATGCCCGTGCGATCCCATCGTCACCTCTGGCGATCAGGACGGGAGTATCGAGCGCATCCATTGTTTTATAGTCACCGGGGTTGGGTAACTCAGCAGTTAGTGCGAGCGCCAGTGGTAGCGTTTTAAAAACACGCTCCCGTTCTGCCGCATACCGTGATTCATCGGTATAGGTTTCGATCGGTTTGCTCATCACCGAATCAGTTTGGTCAGTGGTCTTGTTTTGCTGATGAGCCAGCGCGCGTCGCGCGAGTGACATCATTTGTTCATGTTGGGCTGCTGTGCTCATGCTTGCTCTGCGTTCTTATGCTCAAAGTGATCGGATATGACTTCGCTGCCTAGCGTTGATCCGTCGTTGTTACCGAGCGTTTTGGCAGGCCATCGACCGTCTTTGAAAACGAACAGTATTTTTGTTCCCTCGGGGCCTGCGACCAGTGGGCCATACCCCCGATTAGCCAGACCAATGCGGACATCACCGGCTTTATGCCAGGTTGCACCGACGCGCTGGGTCCCTTCAAGGATGATTTCTGTGTAATCGCATTCGTGTGTATGTGCTTCAACAAAGCAATCAGGCGGGTAGAAAACGTTAAAGACGGTGGGGGAGGAGTCATCGGTGGGATCGCCGACACGATACATGCTTGTCACGATGCCGGTCGGTAATACGACTTTATCTAAGTCGTCCCAATGGAATGCCATATGACCTTTGCGATTAAGCTCTTCGTTGATCTCTGAGTCTGTTTTCTGTGCCACGAGATGTGCTCCTGGTTTCGAAGAAATGGGTGTGTACTCATGCTTTTATAGCGGTAATCCACTACGTATGGCAAGAGGGGCGAAAAAATGCCTTATTTCCTCGGGTAAAACTTAAGTATGGTTCCCGTAAACGGTGATATTCAATTAATTAGCGTGGCTGAATGTTGCTTTAGATCTCAGCGATGACGTTCAGTTAGCCGTTTTAAGATGACTGAGGGCGGCTGACACAGTTAGTGCATCAGATTGAGATATTGATCTAATGTTTGGGGGATCGGGTAGCAGCGTATCAACTTAGCGTATGAGAGTTGCCGCCGCAGTTGATCTGTGAA
>JBLIIB010000064.1:0-15288 GCA_047634795.1 Candidatus Azotimanducaceae bacterium
TCACTGACAGAGGCACTCAACGCCGGTGAAATATTCGCCGAGACCCCCGCACGAAAGAGACTGGTCACGGCATTCGAGTGGCCTATACCTTCGTTCTTCAAACCTCTGGTAAAAAAAGGTCTCGTGCCCGACGGCAAGAGTTGTCTGTTCATCTACTCTGACGCCGCCCTCGATGAAATCAAAAGCTTTGCAGAAACCGTTAGCGGTGAGGTCACTTTCAATGCGGGTCCCCACGAAGGTAAAGGCCGAGGCACACAAATCTATGACTACACCTGGAACCACACAACGCAGTGGGCGATGAAAGCCGACCCTTCATACACCTATCTGCAGGATCGGTTTGAGTTCCCAAAAATGCATGAGCAGATCGCGGCAAGGAAAGCGGCATTCCCCGGGGAAGTACTCGAACACATTGAATTCACAAAATCCGGCGGCGTCTTGCAATCAGGCGGGCTGACCATCATCAAGTACACCACCGCAGAGAGGCTTCGTGAGATTATCGATTTCAGCGAATCCATCGACATACGAGTCAGTAATCCGCACACCTACTTTCTCAATGACGACAGCCGTTGGTATGGTGACAAGTTCCTTGAACGCAAGAGCCAATGGGACTCGGCCGGATTACTCAATCCGGGCCACCTTCGCTAATCACCGGTGACCTGGCTACTCGCAAATGTCACTATCCCCGGATCAGACAGGTATCAGAACCTTCTGCTGGAAAACGGCAGGATCTCAATCATTACCTCGACCTCTGAACGGGACAAAATAGACGGCAATTCCGTTCGTTACTGGGATCTGGAGGGCCGCCTGGTCCTGCCGGGTCTCGCTGAGATGCACGCTCATCTGGACAAGACTTATAGTCCAGTAAGGAACCCGGCGGGCACTCTCCGGGGCGCCATCGAGAGTTTTCGCGAAACGGTAAGCACTCGTTCGGTGGAATCGATTGCTGAAAACGCCGACAAAGCGATAAAAAACGCGCTTCGCAAAGGAGTGACAAGAATGCGAAGTCACCTGAACCTCGGCGGAAAGGATGACCTCGTATTGTTCGAAATCGGCGCTGCGCTTCGTCGCCAATATCGACAGGCGATAAATCTTCAATTCGTGGGTATGACCTCTTTGACCGGTGCTCCGGAAGAACTAAAACTGCTCGAGCGCGCGCAATCCATCGGTATGGACTTGATCGGTGGTGCACCAGCACTTGAGCGAGAACCATACCAGTGCGTCGATCACGTGCTGAATGCAGCAAAGACTTTGGGTATTCCCGTAGATCTACATATCGATGAAACGGAGTCCCCGAGCAGCAACACGCTCGCCTATCTGGCCGAAAGGGTGAGTCGCTCTAAATTTGAGCACGGCGTCACGGCTAGTCACTGCTGTTCGCTCGCATTTATGAAAAAATCACAGGTCGAAAAAACCGCTGATCTCGTGCGCGATGCAGATATCACCGTCGTCACACTGCCGATGTGTAACCTCATGCTTATGGGCAGAGATTTACATCCACGCCCACGCGGCATGACGCCTATCGATGTTCTCATTGCACATGGCGTGAACGTGTGTGCCGGGTCTGACAACGTGCAAGACCCCTTTAATCCTTTCGGCAATTACGACCCTTTAACCGCTGCGCAACTCGCCGTGCTGGTCGGTCAAACGACGGATGACTCGTCGCTACTGCACGCTTTCGATCTGGTGACCTGTAACGCGATCCCGCACTTCGATGATTGTAAGGGGGTCATCGATAACGGCGAACCGGCCGATCTCGTGATCCTGGATTGCCATGACTATTTATCCGCTGTTGGTGACCCACCGAGAAGGCTCGCCACTTTTAAAGGCGGTGAACTGGTCGTTCAAACGAACTTCACCGAAGACTGGCAACGATTTGATCCGGTTTGACTGCCAACCGAAATCAGTGTCCACCACACTGGATAATATCGCACTTCTGATGATCGATATGCAGCGAGCTTTCCTCGAAACCGGCGACTGTGGTGAAGCGCCAGGCAACGATGTCCGTCTCTTGAGTTCAGCCATACCGATTTGAGAAAAACTGCTTTCGGCCGCCAGAGAAAAGCAGATCATCGCTGTGGCGGTAGAGCCTGCCATTGCTTATCTCTGCATCGCGGCGTTGCTCTACGTCTCTTTGATCACCCACCAACTTGAAAAACCTGAAACCGTAGAGCCCGGAGTCATATTAGTCTCCGCGATTGCGAATATTGCTGAGGGGATAGCGTGATATTTCTTCAAGCGTTGCAGCAAGCCCGGTAGTCACGTGTTCAACATAAAGCTCACCAATTTCCTTCGTGGCTTTAGTCGCGTCACCAGAACAACCCATAGGATGCAGATCCTGTGCCTGCCACCCGACATAAGTACTTCCCTTGATGCGCAAGTGATCAAACTCAGCTTCCACCGCCGGCAATAATCCTTCGAAATTTTGTGCCTCGTCCATCCTCACAAGATCAGGGACGAGTGCCAGCATGATCGATGTTTCAACCGTACCCGCGTGTATTCCGTGCTGCCGCTCTGGCATTGGAACCGGACTTTCCGGCGGCTGACCGAAGCTCCAACCACTCGTCCCGACGCATAACATGTCATGCTTAATACGCAGTTCACGGCAACAGATTTCCATGATTTGCGGTTGCCCTCCGTGGCCGTTAAAAAACACCAGTTTACGGATACCGGCTCGTGCAACACTGTCGCCGATCTCCATCCAGGACTGCAGCAATGTTTCTGCAGTGTGGGTAAGCGTACCCTTGAACTGAAGGTGTTCAGTGGATTTACCCACTTCCTGTGTGGGCATCAGTAACAGCTGAAAATCGCCGCTGGTTTTTGACGCACCCCTCAGCGACATCTGTTCAGCAATTGTTGAATCTGTAGAGATAGGAAGATGTGGGCCGTGTTGTTCCATCGCACCCAGCGGCAATAACGCCACGGTAGTCTCGGGATCGAGGTCGTCAAAATCGTTGGTTGTCATGTCCTGCCAGAATTTAAACGGCAAATTACTCATCATTACTGTCCTATAGTCTAAAATTGATAACAGGCATGGGCTTTGCTTTAACAATGCGTAACTACCGCAAACTTGAAGGCCCATGGCACTAGAAAAGACGTTCATTAATCCCCCGGAAATCCGGGCACCATTTGGCGAATATCATCACGGTGTCGTCATCACCCAGCCGACTCGAGAAAAATGGCTGTTCACCTCAGGTCAACTAGGTATAGGCAAATATGATGCCATTCCTGAATCTACCGAAGATCAAACCAGGCTTTGTTTCAATAGCCTGCATTCGCTACTGGCAGCAGCCGGCATGGATTTCTCTGATGTTGTGAAAATCACTGCATACATTACCGACAGAAATGACTTCCCTGCTTATATGGCCGTCAGAGATGAATACACCGGGGACACAAGTCCCACATCGACACTACTCGTTGTCAGTGGTTTTACGCGTCCGGAGTTCAAGGTCGAAGTTGAAATCATCGCGGTACGAGCGGCAGACGACTGACCAATACAGGTGCGCGGCGCGAGATGGCGCCACATTTTGGCGCAGAACAAAGGCCGCATCAGGCCCTGCGTAAAAGACTCCGGTCACTCGATCTGCAAAAAATTCCTTACTGTCCTAGCGGGCTGCTACCTGCGGATAAAAAACTGCGTCAATGACAAAGTCAGTTGAGGCTGTGGCACGCCTCTTGCCTAATGAACGTAAACATAATTCGAGTCTACATTGAGCACCCTGTCACCATTCCTGTCCATCGAAGGCCTAAACAAAAGCTTTGATGGAAAATCCAATGTTCTTGAGTCGATTGATCTCAATGTTCTGGAAGGAGACTTCATCAGTCTCATTGGTCCCAGTGGTTGCGGGAAATCAACGGTCTTAAAACTGATCGCCGGGCTCATCGCGCCAAGCGCTGGTGCAATCAATTTCGGGCAACGAGACCCGCCGCTGAATGAGAGCCTATCCTATGTATTTCAAGACGCCACGTTACTACCGTGGCAGACGGTCATTGATAATGTTGCCCTCCCCCTAAAAATAAAGGGCGTGGATAAGCCGACAAGACTCAAGACTGCGGCTCACTTTATCGACCTGGTGGGATTGAATCATGCCGCCGACCTATATCCTCGAGAGTTGTCAGGCGGTATGAAAATGCGCGTTTCGATCGCACGCGCGCTCAGTCTTGAACCTGCATTGCTGCTGCTGGACGAGCCCTTTGGCGCACTCGATGAAATGACGCGGGATACGCTGAATGAGGAACTGTTAAAACTACGCGAAGCGACGGGCTGGACCGCTATTTTTGTTACACACTCCGTCGCCGAGGCGGTGTTTCTATCATCAAGGGTCATCGTCCTACGGCCCAACCCCGGCGAAATCGCCGACATCATTGACATACCCCTAACCTATCCAAGAAACGCGGAAACTCGACAGACGCAGGAATTCTTAAATCTAGTCATAGACGTTACCCGGGCATTGCGCCAGGTTCATGAGGAGATCAATCCATCTTAAAATCTGCCATCAACAGCTTTATCTGGCCGGCGATCTTTGGCGTAATCATCGTCGCTTCATGGTACGGCGCTATTGCCATTTTCTCGATTCCTGAGTACCAATTGCCGCCCCTTCACCGAATTATCGAGTCAGGTGTGGAAGAGAAAGATGTTCTGCTGACGGGGGCCGCGCAGACCGTTATCGCCTGCTTAATAGGCTTCTTTACGTCCGTCTTCGGTGGATTGGCTCTGTCAATTTTTTTAGCGTCCAGCACCTGGGCCTACAAAGGCGTCTATCCTTACATTCTCGTTCTTAAGATGACGCCCATTATCGTAACGGCACCCATCATTATACTTTGGGCAGGCCAGGGTTTATTCAGCATTACCGTTATTACATTTCTCATCTGCTTCTTTCCCATCGTCGCAAACACAACCATGGGGCTTCGCTCCACCGACCCTAACCTTGTGGATCTGTTCAAAGTCTACAACGGAACATCGGCACAACAATTACTCTGGTTGCGATTACCCGCAGCGCTACCCTTCTTCATGACAGGCCTTCGTGTCGCAGCCGCGCTAACACCCATTGGCGCGCTTTACGGAGATACCGTAGCAGGCATGGGTTCCAGTTCTGAGGCTGGACTTGGCTTTGTTGTTATGATCTTTAGCGCCCAATTCAAAGTCCCTGCCCTGTTCGCCGCTGCGTTTACTGCCTGCGCTATAGGATTTTTCTTTGTCGGGATCGTCAACCTGTTTTCCTGGTGGGTGCTCCATAAGTGGCACGATACCTATGTTGGAGATGACTAAGCTAAAGATGACTAAGCTAAAGCTGAATAAGTTGGAGATGAATAAGTGATTAAATTTCGACGCCAAGCCGTCTGGTTATTATTGTGTCTGAGCAGCATTTTTTTGACGGGTTGTGAGTCAGAGGACGACACCGTCGGAGAGATGAGTCAAGGACCCGAGTTACAGAAAATCATCCTTCAAACAGATTGGTACGCACAGCCGGAACATGCCGGATTTTATTACGCAGTTGAAGCTGGCTACTATGCTGATCTCGGCTTGGACGTTGAGATCAGACCAGGGGCCAACATGACGGGAGTGCCTCAGCTCGTCGCAACCAAAAGAATCCAGTTTGCCCTTGGCACCAGCGACAACATGTTGATGGCAGTGTCCCGTGGCATTCCATTGGTCGGGCTTTTCCCGTACTTCCAGCATGACCCGCAATGCGTGATGGCACATAAAAGTAGCGGCATCACAACGCTGGCTCAATTAGACGGTCGCACTGTCATGATCGCGCCAGGCGCGGGATATGTGCAGTACCTGCAGAAAACCCTGGGCATCCGCATACAGATCGTGCCGCTCGACTACAGTCTTACCCGCTTTCTGGCTGATCCAGAATTTATCCAGCAATGCTTCTTAACCAACGAGCCCTATTATGTGGAGCAGCAAGGGATTGAAGCTTCGGTCATACCGATGTCTACATCCGGTTTCGACCCTTACCGCCTCGTTTATTCAAACGCAGAGTATGTCGCGCAAAACCCCGATATTGTTAAGCATTTCGTTGAAGCGAGTAAAAAAGGATGGCAGAGCTACATCGAGACCGATGGTGACATTGCCCATCAAAAAATATCAGCGCTCAATCCGCAACATACCGAAGCGTCCATGACATGGACAAAAAACGCGATGGAACAGTACCGGCTGATTGCTGGGTACGAAGAAGAAGGCGAGTACTTTGGGCTTTTCGAGCGCGCAAGAATTGAAGAACAAATTTCACAACTCACTGAACTAAAAATGCTCGATGGCACCCTGGACCTGGATCAGACTTTCCCCCTCGGTTTAAGCGATCCACCGTGACCGATATTCTGATTCAAGGCGGGCACACACCGGCCGGACAACAGGACATTAGAATCATCGGCAATCGAATTACCGAAGTTGCACGCCAGCTTCCTGTTGACGAGAAGACTCAGGTCATCGACGCGAGCGAGTACATCGTCTGGCCGGGACTCGTCAACACCCATCACCATATCGCTCAATCAATCATGAAGGGTATGCCTGCAGGTATTGATAGCGATCTCGATCAATGGCTTCCCGCAGTCCCTTTCGCCGCTTGGCCGCACATTACACCGGATACGCTTTACGTCGCAGCAAGAATAGGCTTCTCAGAATTACTTCGCTCGGGTTGTACAACCTGTGCGGATCACCACTATCTCTACGACGAAGATACAACCCATGAACTCGAAGCCGTCCTGTTTCAGGCCGCCGAAGAGGTCGGCATAAGGCTTGTGCTGGCACGAGGAGGCGCGACGGCGAGCGCAACGCACGCGGGTCTGGCCAGCGCCCCGCGCAGAACAGAAAAACTCGAAACCTGCCTCACGAGAATGCAGGATACATTTTCAAAACATCACAACATGGCCGATGATGCGATGACAAAACTTGCGGTTGCACCAACATCTCTCGTCCATTCATCGACCCCTGACGATTTAAGAGTTCTGGCCGATTTTGCCAGATCAAATGCATTACGAATGCACAGTCACCTATTGGAAGTGGCGCGCGACGAAGTGGTCGCACAGTCGAAGTATGGCATGAGTGCGATCAATTTCGCTGAGTCCGTTAACTGGCTGGGCCCAGATGTCTGGTTTGCCCATCTCGTTGCGACCAGTAGCGAGGATATTGCACGCCTGGGTGAAACTCGCACGGGCATTGCTCACTGCCCCGTGTCCAACGCACGGCTCGGCAGCGGCATCAGCAATGTGCCGGAAATGCAACGAGCCGGTGTGAAAGTCACCATTGGGGTCGACGGATCAGCGTCCGCCGAATCAGGCAGCATGATCAACGAACTCATGCAAACCTGGCTTGTTCACAGGGCCGTACAGGGTTCGCACGCCACCAATGTGGACACAGTGCTCAATTGGGGTTCAGAAGCCGGGGCCAGCCTACTCGGGATAGCAGGTGGGAAATTGAAAGCTGGCCAAGTTGCCGACCTCACAATGTTTCGAAAAGATGAACCGCGTTTTCTGGGCGTCTGGAAATCCTATCAGGGACCGCTAATCTGCGGTGAGCCGGTAACGACTCATCGCGTCATGGTGAACGGTCGCTGGGTTGTCGAAGACAATCGGGTAATAGGCCTTGATTATGGTTTACTCAAATCGGACGCCACAAGAGAACTTACTCGACTCAAAGCGCTTATCTGATCTCTGTTAAACACGCACTAAGAACATCCGTCGCTAACCGTCCCGTCAGGGAGTCCGCGAACGCACACCCTCCACAAACCAATCAAGTTTGAGCAACGTTTCATCGTCGATGGCTTCTTTTACGGCGACACGAAGATTTCCGGCCTGATCTCGAAGCGGCCCTTTAAAGATATCATCCTCTTTCTTAATACGTTCCCGGGCCTCATTCATTTTGATGACCAGTGCTTCCGGAACCTTTGGGTGAATGGATTCTATTTCAACTACGCCTTCAGCAAGCCCCCACCAAAGAGATTCTGACGTCCATTGGTCATTGATGATGGCGAGGGTTTTCTCTCGATAAAAAGGTAACCAGTTGAGCACCACCGCAGAAAGTTGAGTTTTCGGTCCATAGTCCACCATGTCTGTGTTGTAGGCGTTTGACCAGATCCCAGCAGCTTCAGCGGCCTGAACGACCGAGGTGCCGTCAGTGTGATGACTGACGACATCAACGCCCTGACGAACCAACGAGTCAGTCGCCTCCCTCTCTTTTGCCGGATCGTTCCAGCTGCTAGTCCAGATGACCTGTAACACAGCATCGGGATTCACTGAATGAATGCCCAGCATGTAGGCGTTCACGTCACGCACCACTTCGGGTATGGGGAAAGGTGCAACGTAACCGATGATGCCTGTTTTAGTCATGCCGCCAGCAATAATACCGTTCAGATAACGGCCCTGATATGTCCGTACTTGATAATTCCCGAGATTGGGTGATAGACCGTAACCCGTCGCATGCTCAAAACGGACACCGGGAAAGCGGCGAGCAACTTTAGTCATTGCATTCATATAGCCAAAAGATGTGGCAAATATTAGTTCGTGGTCTTGCGCGAGCCGTCGCAGCACTCGCTCAGCATCTGAGCCTTCACTCACATTTGGAATTGCGGTGGTCTGAACCATATCACCTAACTCAGCCTCCAGCGATCGCCGAGCGGTATCGTGCGCAGCGGACCAACCCGCTGAGGCCACATCGCTAACATAGATAAACCCAACCTTTATTTTGGGATCGCCAAACAGTGGCATCGACACTACCACGAGAAATACAGCCCATAGACACGAGAGTTTCATCAATGATTCTCCAGCACGCCGTCAACAAACCATTCCATTTTTGAAACAGTATCTTTCGCGAGAACTTCTCCCACCGCCGCCATCTGAACACCATCAGTCGAGACAAGCGGACCCTCAAAAATATGTTTTTCCCCGGCAATCATCGCCGCACGGGTTTTTTCCATATCCGCAAGCGCGTCTCCGGGTATGTCACGGCTAAGTCCGACGAGGCGCGTTGCATCAGCTTCCAGACCCATCCAACGATCTTGTGATTGCCACTGATCGGCAAGACGCTCGTTGATGCTCGCCTGATAAAGTGGCAACCAGTTGTGTTCAACGGTGGCGAGATGCTGCGTTGGTGCGAAGGCGGAGCGATCAAACTGATAACCGACATAGAAAACACCGGCACGCTCAGCCGCAATAGCAATGGAGGGTGTTTCCGTATGGTGCGTAATTACATCAACCCCGGCATCAATCAGAAGACCCGCAGCATCACGTTCTTTCGACGGATCCGACCAACTGTTAATCCATATGACTTGCACCGTCACATTCGGATTGATGGCTTTCGCTCCGAGCGTGAAGGCATTAATCCCTCTCACAACTTCAGGAATCGGAAAGGCGCCCACGTAACCCAGCCGGCCCGACTTTGACATAGCGCCGGCAAGTCGACCTGATAGATAACGTCCTTCGCTCGCTCGAATTTGATAGTTACCGACATTTTCGCCTCGTTTGTAACCAGAGGCGTGCTCAAAGATCACTTTAGGAAACTGCCGGGCCACACGGGCAACCGGGTTCATATGCCCAAACGAAGTAGCAAATATCATGTCGTAGCCCTCTCGGGACAAACGCGTGAGCACCCGTATGGTATCAGGGCCAGGAGTCACATTCTCAATCGCCGTCGTTTCAATTTTGTCTTGATAAATCTCGTCAAGATCGACGCGCGCTTGTTCATGTGACTGACTCCATCCGCCCGCATTAAGGGGGTGCTGGTAAAGCATGGCGATCCGTAATTTCTCTTCCGCGGAAACAGGACATTGAAAAAACAACGTCGCAAAGCAAAAAACACAGGTTCTATTCATTAACTATCTACCTTTAAAAGGGATACCCAAGGACAAGGGGGGCCCATCAGATCGATGTGCCATCAGCACAAGCGCGATGATGGTTAATACGTAAGGCAACGTTGCAAGCAGGTTGGGCGAGACTTCATAACCGATGGTCTGAAGAGAGAGATGCGCGATACTGGCCAGGCCGAAAAGATACGCTCCTGCGGCTAATCGGATTGCACGCCATCCCGCAAAAACAACCAGAGCCAAACCAATCCAGCCACGGCCCGAAGATATCGATTCAGACCAGAGCGGCGTATAGGCGGTGGCGAGATAAGCGCCGGCGAGACCTGCGAAAGCTGCGCCGGTGACCACCGCGGCAAACCGAATCACAATAACCCGATAGCCTATTTGGTGAGCCGCATCAGGGTTGTCCCCTAATGCTCTCAGGACTAAACCGGTATAAGTTCTGGTTGTCAGGTACCACACCAAACCCAGCAACAGCACGCTGACATAGACTAGGGCATCCTGAGAGAACAAAGCGCCACCTAGCAACGGCAATTGTGATAGAAACGGTATCGGTGTAACCCTGAAACCCTCAATTGATTCCCCTACATAATCACCGCCAAGGAACGCTGCGAGCCCGCTGCCAAAGATGGTTAATGCCAGGCCGGTCGCCACCTGATTGGTTTGCAAAAGTAACACTAACGTTCCAAACAATACGCCCATAAGAACACCTGCCAGGGTACCCGACAGTACGCCTACCCATACATTTCCTGAAACGTGGCAGCCTATAAAGGCACAGGCAGCGCCCATAAGAACCAAACCCTCCTGCCCTATATTGAGCACACCTGACTTTTCGCAGATCAAGACACCAAGGCCCACAAGCAACAAAGGTGTGCCCGTTCTGATAGTTGCAAACAGCAACCCCTCTATCATCTCTAATGTCATAACGAGGGCGCTCGTACGGATTGAGTTTGCTGCCCGGAATCGAAAGTCACTGAGTAGCGGATCATGACGTCAGTGATAAGGAGAAAGAACAACAGCATGCCCTGAAAAACCAGCGAAACTGACTTGGGCAGGCCGGCCATCACCTGCAGGTTTTCTCCTCCGAGGAACATTAAGGACAATAAAATACTGGCGATGAAAATACCTACAGGATGTAATCGAGCCAGAAAAACAACAATGATTGCGGTATACCCATAGCCTGTCGCCAGATAAGGCGTTAGCTGACCAATAGGACCAGCCACCTCGCTCACGCCGGCCAGGCCGGCCGCGGCGCCACTAATCAGAAGTACCCGCCATATAATTTTTTTACTATCGATACCGGAGAACCTGGCAGTTCGAGGTGCAGCTGCCTGAACCCGGAGCTGAAATACCATAATTGCTCTTTCATGCAGCCACCAACAAAGCAGGACCAACACCATTGCCATCAGAAATGCCGCACTCACGCGATAATCCGAATGTAGCGGGGTCAACAGGGTGTTCTCACTAAACAGCGCAGACTCAGGAAAACTGTAACCATCGGGGTCTTTCAATGGACCATGCACGGCATAGAGCAAAAGGTTAACTGCGATATAGTTCAACATAATGGTAGTAAGAATTTCACTGGCACCGAACCTTGTACGCAACCAGGCGGCAATGCCTGCCCAGAACGCGCCAGCGGCGGATCCACATACGAGGACCAGCGGTAGCGCGATCAACTTATCCAGCTCACCAACATTCAACGCTACAGCTCCACCAACCAAGGCGCCAACAACAAATTGACCTTCAGCTCCGATGTTCCAGACCTGTGCTTTAAAACAAAAATATAGACCTAGTGAACACAACAACAGCGGTGTTAGCTTGACGAGAAGTTCACTCAAGCCGTACACACTGTTCACCGGATCGATAAAGAAAATAGCGAGCGTCGCAAGCACGGGTTTACCCAGCATATAAAACAACAACGCGCCCACAAGCACTGTCAGGCTTAATGCAACAACCGGAGATCCAAATTGCCATATCCGTGACTCCCGCCTGCGCAGCTCAAGCCTGATCATCCTATGGCGACCTGATCGCCAGTGTTATTGAGTCCTGCTGTTAACGTTGATTGTCCGTCCCCAGTCATTCTTTCACCCAAAGACTGAAGCGTCATTGACCCAGCGGGTTCAGCCGGCGACAAACTGCCACGATTTAGCACCGCAATTTGATCCGACAACTCAAACAACTCATCAAGATCAAGCGTCACCAGAATCACGGCGACACCGCGGTCCGCGAGCTCCCCTATTCTCTGCCGCACCTCACGCGTGCCCTGTGCATCGATACCCCAAGTCGGATTATTGCAAACCAATAAGCCGGGATTTGCGTGAACAGCACGCGCCATTAAATACTTCTGAAGGTTACCGCCAGAGAGCTCACCGGCAGAGACCTTTGCGTCATCATGGTCCACGCCAAACAGTGCGATGCTTTCCTGAGCTGCATCTGACAGTTCCTTGGTATCGACAGCACCGAACCTGCCCACAAAGAGGTGTTGTTGCGTAAGCAGGAAGTTTTCAGCCAGACTTAATTCGGCCACGGCCCCCACACCCAAACGGTCCGCTGGCACTAACTGAACGCCTTTTTCCTGTCGAGAAGCGGTCGTCACTTGGGACCAGTCTTCACCCGCAAAAATAATGTTCCCGACAGAAGGAAAGAGCTCACCATTGATCAGCGCATTCAGAACTTCCTGACCATTCCCAGACACTCCGGCAATACCCAGTATTTCACCCGCGCGCACCTCCAATGAGACATCTCTAAGCGACAAAGGGTTTAGTTCATCGGCAAGGGTTGTCACCGATTCGATAGAAAGGACCACGCCTCCCTTTTCGAATTTCTCACTACGTCGCAGCGGCGGAGGTTCATCTCCGAAAATCATCTCCGTCAACAACTTGTTATCCATTGTTGCAGGTTCACAGTGGCTTACCACTTTACCTTGTCGCAATATGGAAGCTGTATTGCAGATCGAACGCACTTCATCAAGTTTGTGGCTGGTAAAAAGGATACTGCAGCCAGAAAGCGCCACCTGCTCAAGCAACAAAAAAAGCGACGCGACCTCGGGCGGCGCAAGCAAAGCGGTGGGCTCGTCCAACAACAAAATAGACGGTTTCATCATGAGGCAACGGGCTATCTCGACCTGCTGGCGTTCGGCAACGCTCAAATCAGAAATTCGAGCGCTTAGTGACAGATTGAATGCGAGCTGAGACAACGTCTCCTCCGCGACTTTTCGTGCTTCTTCTATAGGCACCGACAGGAACAACGCGATGTTTTCTTCAACACTTAGCGAATCAAAGAGTGAAAAATGCTGGAACACCATCGCTATACCATGGCGCCTGGCAGTGGCCGGATTGTCGATCAAGACCTGGCGCGCATCGATTAACATCTCTCCGCAATCAGGTTGCTCAACGCCATAAATACATTTTAGGAGTGTAGATTTCCCGGCACCATTTTCACCAAGGATGCCGTGAACCTCACCCGGGAAGACTTTGAGACTGATGTTTTCGTTCGCAACATGCTGATGGTAGCTGCAGGAGAAGTCGATAACTTCGAGTCGAGGGAGATCAGGCATCGTTAACGGGCTATCCGCGGAAAGATTTTTGCCACTCATATTGCTTGCGCATGCCTTCAGCGTATCGCAACCATCGGGTTGCTTGCTTACGGCTATCATCAAACGCACGCGCTTTTTTTAAGGCAGCAAAACCTTCTTCGAACTTTTGCTGTTCGGAGAGAGCGATGCCCAGCATGAGCCATGCCTTACCCGCGCTTTCTAATTCGCCAAGATCAAGGGCACGTTTCAGAGCATCTTCAGCAGGATTCCACTGAGCATTTTTCACATAGATGTCTGCGACACGAATTAGAGGCTGACCGGATTCAGTGAGGGTCGCAAGATGATTAAACGCATCAACCGCTTTTTCATCTTCTCGCGCGTTCACCCAAGCGTTCGCGAGAAGTTCGACATAGGTATCCTCCGGCGGCAACAGCTTTTCATCAATCGCTTTGACCAATATTCTCGCCGCATGCTCAGGAATACCCCTGGCGACGGACAATTGAACCATAGACTTAATTGATGTTTCCTTGGTCAGCACTCCCGTCGCCCAGGCCAGCTTGAGCGTAGCCAGTGCATGCGTCTCATCTTCACGAATCACGTAAACGCTAGCCAACTGTTCCCAATAGGCCGCTTTATCTGGCCAAAGCCCAATCATACGGGACAGCACTCGAGTCGCTCCCTCAAAATCTTCCAGTTCGAAATACGCCGCAGTCAGCAACTGATACCAACTTTCCCTTGGCTTATCCGAAATTTTGACCGCCGTCTCAGCGTATGGAATCGATTCCTTAAACTTCTTAAGTTGAGCGTATATATTAGCCATAAACATATGTTGCGCGGCACTAGGTTCTTCTATCGTGACGAACCATTCGGCCGCGAATGACAATGCCTCATCAAATTCGCCCCTCGCAGCATGCAACTGCGCGACCATGTAACCCACATTATATTTGACGTTTTCAGGCAGCTTTTCCGTCGCGAGACTTCTCCGCAAATAGGTAATGGCTTTGTCGAAATTTTCAGATCCCATTTCGGCATAACCGAGCATCTGGAGCGTTAGCGCCTCATCCAGAGAATCTTCTTCCACATCGGTAAGCAATTCACTAAGCGTGATGATGGCTTGATCTAATTGGCTCTCGCCAAACAGCTCTTGTGCCTCCGTTAATTTTTTGTACGTCTTGGCGGTAACAGACTCCGCCATGACACATTGAGAGACCAGTAGACTGATCCAGATGATTACAGTCGCAATCATCGAACTAGCACATGACATCATGATCGTCGTCCCAAAGTAAATTCGATGGTTTGTCTCGCTTTTTGTGCAACAGGACTACCGTCCACTATTTTCGGGCGAAATTTCCATTTCTTCATTGCACCGATAGCAGCCTGATCGAATAGTCGCGGCGGATTTGACTCTATAATTTTTGCATTTGATACCGTGCCATCAGGTCGGATCAATACTTCCATCGTGACCGACCCTTCTATACCCGCCTGCCTGGCTTGTCTCGGATAAGTCGGTGCAATTTGCACCACGGGTATGACATCCGTATCAAAACCAGCAAGACCCTGCCCAGACTGCAGCGTTCCAAGATAAGGTCCGCCTCCGTCATTCATCGGCACGCCTATCGATGGCAGGTTCATATTGAGACTCGTATTAATGTTATCCGCAGCGGCATTAAAGTCCGGGGTTTCAGGCGGCACATCCGGTGGTGGTGGCGGCTCGGGAAGTTTGCGATCCTTCGTTCGAACATCATCTTTAGACAGGTCAACCCGAATAAAATTTAGATAACTTCGATCACCTTCTTTTTTCTCAAGAATAGTTTCGCCACTGATCAAAAAATCCATGAGAGCAAACAACAGCGCGCTCGTAAACAACGCAACCAGAGCACTCACCAGAGGTTTGACTACCATCAACTTTCGTCCGCTGCGATCGATACGCTCGCGGCACCAGCAAGTCTC
>JBLIIB010000065.1:0-15272 GCA_047634795.1 Candidatus Azotimanducaceae bacterium
CCAAGGGTGTAGCGGCAACTTTTCTATTCAGGAAGTCGCGCATGAGATCGGCGATTTCCTGACCGTGACTTTCCAGAGCGAAATGACCCGTATCGATCAGGTGATACTCCAAATCTTTCAGGTCGCGTTTGTAAGGTTCGGCACCTGCTGATGGAAATATTTCGTCGTTGTTTCCCCAGACGATGAGTGTCGGCGGTTGATGTTTTCGTAGATATTCTTGCCAAGCAGGGTACAGCGGTGGATTTGAGCCGTAGCTGTAAAACATCTGCAGCTGAATTTCCTGGTTACCTTCCCTATCTAACAGTGGCTGGACATGGCCCCAGGTGTCCGGGCTAACAGTTTCTATGTTTTTAACGCCATTGGTGTACTGCCATTGGGTGGCACCTAAAGTTGTTAGAAATTTAAGCGCAGCATCATTGGACATGTTGGGCTGTTTATAAGCCGCCTTAACATTCTTCCACCACGGATTGTCCAGACCTTTGTTAACAGCTTGTCGATCTACCCAGTATGCTTTGATCGGTTCCCAGAAGTTGTTGTCGATTCCCTCATCGTAGGCGTTGCCATTTTGTATGATCAAACTCTCGATTCGCTCGGGCTGGCTGCTCGCTATGCGAAATCCAACCGGAGCGCCATAGTCCATTAAGTAAACGCTGAATTGGTCAACACCAATCTCATCTACAAACCGGGTCATCAGTCGGGCGATATTATCGAATGAGTAGTCGAACTCACCGACGTCGGGCATTGAGCTAAAACCATATCCCGGGTAGTCGGGCGCCACCACATGATACTCGTCTGCTAGCTCCGGGATGAGGTCTCGAAACATATGTGAAGAGGTCGGAAAGCCGTGTAATAGAAGTATCGTCGGCTTGTCGGGGTCACCCGCCTCGCGGTAAAAAATTTCTACGCCTTCAATAGCAATAGTCCGGTAGTTAACATTCGGAACGTTTTCAGCAAACGCAGCGCTTGTTGCTACTAACGAGCTCAGAAGAATAGCGATGTTGGTTGCTGTCCTTAGAATTTTCATTGGTACGGTCCTTTTCAAGTGATGAAGTATTTCGATTCGTTGGTCTTTTGAAATCATGGTTTCCTCCAGTCAGGATAGGTTTATCGTTCGATACCAATACGGCGTTCACCGGCGTTGATCGGAATGTCATTGGCGCTCATGTCACGTCGAGTCATGTAACCATCTGGGTTGAATTCCCAGTGTTCGTTACCGTGTGTTCGATACCATTGGGGGGTCTCGGCGTGTTGCCACTCATACTCAAATCGAACCGAAATTCGATTATCGGTAAAAGTCCAAAGCTCCTTCATGAGTTTGTAGTGCAGTTCTGTCGCCCACTTTCGCTTAAGAAAGTAGATAATCGCCGCAGCACCTTGAAAGGTTTCGTGTCGATTACGCCAGACGCAGTTGGGTGAATACGCCTGAGAGACTCTCTCCGGGTCTCTTGAGTTCCAGGCGTCTTCAGCCGCCTGTACTTTGGCGAGCGCTGTTTCGCGTGTGAACGGTGGAAGGGGTAGTCGTTGCATGTTTTTATTCCAATAAGAACTTGGGGTACTTTTTAGGCTTCCCTTGCGTTCTGGACAAACGAGAATTTCTTGTGGAGACTTAGAAAAACTTAGGCTCCCTCATGCCTCGACGAAATTACCCACTTAACGCGTTGCGCGCCTTCGAAGCCGCCGCTCGTAATCTCAGCTTTGTGAAGACGGCGGAAGAACTGTCCGTATCAGCCGCTGCGGTTAGCCAACAAGTCAAAGTACTGGAAGAATTTCTGGGCCAACCTTTGTTTCGGCGTCAACCTAAGGGTTTGTTGCTAACGGAATCCGGGGAGCTACTCCTGTCGGAGTTGGGGGCGGTGTTTCTCACGTTGGATAAAGCCATTGCCAGGGTCATAGACAATGACGCTCGGAGTTCTCTCACGCTAAGTGTCGCGCCGACGTTCGCAGTCATGTGGCTGATACCGAACTTGCAACAGTTTGATGTTCTGTATCCAGATATCGATGTTCGCATTTCCACCAGCCTGGGACTGGTTGATTTTCAGCGGGATGACTTTGATGCTGCGATAAGACTGGGAGGGGGTAAATGGTTTGGCATGGACAACATCAAACTTTTTGACGAGTCTGTGACTCCGATGTGCAGCCCCAGGTTGTTGGAAGGACCAGATGCGATACGCACACCGAATGATCTAAACAAGCATACCTTGTTACACAATCACTCTATGGACTACGACCCTGATGCGCCCACATGGAAAACTTGGTTGACTGCTGCGGGTGTCGACGGAGTTGACGCGGATAGGGGTACTCACTATAGCCTTCCCGATCATGGATTGCAGGCGAGCATCGACGGCGCTGGGGTGGTCTTAGGGTGGGAGAGGCTTGCTGAAAAGGATGTGGCAGCGGGTCGTCTGGTTGCGCCATTCGATTTGTCTCTTTCACTGGGTAACAGTTTCTATTTAACTTACCCGGAATCTTACTCGCGAAGGCCTCATATCATAGCTTTTCGAGAGTGGTTGATGAAAGAGTTAGCCTTGTGAGGAATGGTTACAAAATTTTATATTTTTAGTGAGATGGCTGTAACATTTCTGTGCAATTAGGGTCTTATTGCCATTCCACCAAGGAATTCGGATTGACTACTCTTGTCGTTAAACCATCGCGCTTAAAAACGGCTTTGTCTGTGCCGTTGGTCGCTCTATGGATCATGGTTATGGTCCTTTTGTACCAAATTAATCGAGTACTTCACTTTTCCAAAGAACAAACAGTGATTCGTCAATTTCATACTGGTGTCAAAAAGCTGTTTAATCTACAGGTGAACACAATAGGTGAACTGTGGACGGACACTCCCACGATTTACGTCAGCAATCACGTGTCTTACATGGACGTGTTCGTTCTTGGTGCTGCATTACCCTGCAGCTTTATCGCGAAGTCTGAAGTCGCCGGATGGCCTGTATTCGGCCAACTCGCGAACTTTCAGGGCACATTGTTTTTTGAACGTAACGCCAGGCGCGCTCGGGATCAGGTGAATATAGTGAAGTCGCGCCTAACGGATGGCGGCAATCTCATCTTCTTTCCTGAGGGCACCAGTACCCCGGGCACCCATATCGATACGTTTCGTTCGAGCCTGCTCGCCGCCAGCGAACTCGAAGGCAGGCGCATCCAACCCGTGATAATTGACTACTCTCACTATGAAGGCGAGCTCATGGATCAGGCGACCCGTGACTTTTACGCGTGGTATATCCCCATGCCGTTTTTATCCCATTTTTTGACAGGATTGGGTCTAGGTAAGTCGGGCGTCCAACTAATATTGCATCCGCCGGTGCACCTTACTGATTATGAATCCCCAAAAGCCTGTGCCAAACATTGCGAGCAAGTCGTTTGCGAAGGTTGATTAGAGGCGCATGAAATAAAAGAGGAAGTTATCCCGGTCCACTATCTCGAGGCTATTGGCCGTCTATGAATCTAACACCACTACAGCGCAGCCTCATTTCTGGCGTCGCCGGTTTATTGCATATGGCGGCTGGGGCTTTTGGGTAAATATGAGCCATGGGATTGAGATGGGCACGACGGCAGGTCTGATACAAGGAAGCTACAGCGTCGTGCTGACATTAAGTATGACGATGGTAATGGAGTCTCTGATGCGAATGCTCGCCGGAACTCGCACGCGCCAGGTGGTCACCGTGCTGACGGTATCGATTGGGACCTTGCCGTGGCGCATAGCATTCAATGGTTAAGCGGCACACCAGCGATATTGCTTACCATCATACCCGGCTTTCTGATTGGTGCTGTCTACAGTGCCATTTATGTCGCGGGTCTTGGTTCGTTAGATGTGATGAGCGATACAAAAACCGCTTTTTTGCTGAAAAGAGGATCTGCGAATGAGTGCCTCCGAGCAGGCGAGAGGCCCGACGTTAGATATCACGCTCCTGTCTTTCAATATCGATATTCTTGAACAATTCAGGCAAAGCATCTGCGCGTTGAGCGAAGATCAAAACAACTGGGGCTTCAATGGTGCTCATAGCAGTGTGGGTAAACACACCCTGCAAATTATCGATGATTACCTGTGTTTTCTTTCCGGTATTCCAAGCCGTACTGAAACGGGTTCAGGCCTGTTAGAGATTCACTACGATCAAAGGCCCAGAGACGAAGATATTGAAACGAGCCGATTTAGTGCTATCAATGCGCTGCTGGATTGCGAGCAAAGGCTCTGCAACCTGTCTCTAAACACCCGCCAACTGAGTCTGTCGGTTTACATGAGCACTCATATCGAAGCACCTGCGGTCGCAACTGACTCTTCTGTCGAACGTGAACTCGTCTTTCTCTAAGCCCACGCGATTCAGCATATGGCGATCATGCTCAAAGATGCTGGCGGCTTTCCCTCTCACGGGAACCAACCAGAAGCCTGGGATGCTGGATGCCAAACCGATTTCCATAGTCCCGAGCACAAACGCTAAGAACCTAGACGTCGCTTGTTCCGGGTTAGCGCCTCGCGCAGACCCAGACTTGCTCAAGGCTGTCTACTTCGCACAAGTCCTGCGCTCAAGGCTGTCATCTCTCTTAAGGCTGTACCACTCCAACTTTGCTGCGCAGGCTTTTCAGCAGGATTACTACCATCTTGAAAAGCGTAAATCACCGGGGGCGGGAACATGGGCTTCCAGGTTCAGTTTATGCTCCCAAAATAGAACGGCTGATATTTGCGACCGCCGGCGGTGTTTGACGTAGTAAATACGTCGTGAGAGCGCCCACCAGGCTCCCAATCGCAGCGCCATTCACGTGTGCACCAACCATAATCGGATAGTCCATCAGGCGTTTCGAGGCCGCGGCCTCCCAAAATTTTGTGGCAGTAGTAAATTAGCGAAAAACCTTATGATAGGCATTGCGTCAATATGGCGCCTTGCCCGCAGATCAGTAGTCACTCCCAGGCGAGCAATCCATGCAATAACCCCAAAAGCCCCGAGTATCAGGTAATGCTGCTGTCGAGATAATAAAGACAGTCTTAAAGGCCAATAGCGCAAGCAACGATAACCGTTAGATAATCCCCGGCATTTTAGTCATCACCCTGCAGTAGCTAGAGTGCCAGAATCCCTGCTAGGTTCATTATCAGGCGTGCTTCATTGGTATTTACCAGATGAGCGGAAACTAGCCGTGAGCATTCTGCGCTTTCAATGGCCGCGCGATGGTACGCCATCGTCCGATGAACGGCGAGCAATTGCCATCGTTGTAAGTACTAGGGGACCCGTGATCTGGTCGGGTTTTAGGCGATATTATCGCTCAGCATACGAGTTACAGCTCAAACGATGACGGTGATGCTAACTTTACTGGTGTCGATAAAGAGGTGGTGGATAGAGAAGCAAAGTGGGTAGTCACCTAGGTTTTCTGATTTGATCAGATACGCAGGGTCTCCGCGTTCAATAAATGGGGTCGGAGTAAAATTTACAACAATAAATGGGGTCGGAGTAAAATAAATGGGGTCGGAGTAAAATTTACGAATAGCCTACATTTTAACATCAGAGCAATCGGGCTTATGACAGCGTTGTCATGTAGTCGCTATTTCGTATACGTTGGGGTTTTGTCGAGGTTAGGCGAAAGGTTTCTACCGAAGGAAAATTTTACACTGACCCCAATTACCCCTGACCCCAATTATCCAATTATCCAATTATCCAATTATCCAAAGGGGCGGGGGTACCCAAGGCGCTCGGATTTGCCGATGAACAGCAGGAAAGCGCAGTGGTCGCCGCGCTGTTGATAGGTCTTATTAACGGGTGTTGAGCTGTAACGCAGCCGGTTTGTCCACGCCTGCATTGTGGTGGAACTATCGGTTGGTGTGAATAAATTTTGGCGTCTATGTGATAAAAGTCCCGGTTCTGGTCGATCAGATATTGTTCCTTGCGTTGCTTTGCGCAGCTGGGTTTCTGCTACATCGGCTAACGCGTGCTTATGTCGTTACTGGCAGGCGTGCTTTGCGGCCTAGCGTTACCTTTCCCTAGTTTAGACACAGGTGTCAGAGCACACAATATCAAGGGCCTGGTCTTTTATGTGATTTTGCCCGTGCTGATTTTTGGTGCTGCCTGGCATCTCAAACCGGCATTGCTCAGAAAATGGATGTTGCCGATCGTCTTAATGGCAACTCTGGGAGTGCTGATAAGTTTTGTAGTTATTGCTGGCGGTGCCTACTACGGCATTGGGCATCCTGTAGGGTTTCCCTGGATTGCCGCTTTGCTGCTCGGCGCCATTCTTGCGGCGACCGACCCCGTTGCTATCGTCGCGGCGCTGGAACGTTTTACAGCGCCGGTTGATCTGACTACGATTGTAGAGGGTGAGAGTTTGTTAAATGACGCGACTGCTGTGGTGCTGTTTTCTGCCGTTTTCAGTATTGCATTATCAATGTCAGATACGGCGGAATCATTAAATTATCTGCAAATTTTTAACGAATTCTTAATCGCAGCGTTTAGCGGGCTATTGATTGGAAGTGCCTTGGCAATTGTCACGGTCGCACTCATTCTTTATGTTGGCGGTATCAGTGTGGCAACAGTGCTACTCCTGTTGCTGGCATTTGGGAGCTTTTATGTGGCGGAACATTTCTTTCATTTTTCTGGCATTTTCTCGGTCATGGCAGCTGCCATCACAGCCAAGACATTATTAGATCAATACTGCAGAGATGAAGTGTTGGAACTCAAGGTTGAAGGCACCTGGGCGTGGCTGGCGCTCTTTTTCATCAGTTTGGTCTTCGTCTTAATGGGATTGGTCTTGAAATTCACCATGTTTGTTGATCAGTGGCTGGCAATCATCATCGCAATTGCGGCGATGCTGGTGAGTCGGGCAATAGTCGTTTTTGGTGCTGGTGGCATCACTCAATTCACATGCCACAAGGTGCCGTTTGGTTGGCAACTGATCATGGCCTGGGGCAGCCTGCGCGGCGCGGTTGCGGTTGTGCTGGTGCTGTCACTGCCAACCAGTTTGCCGTACTGGTGGACGGTTCAACCCATGGTGTTTGGTGCGGTATTGTTTACTTTAGTGGTACAAGGATTGACCTCTGGTGGCTTGATACAGCGATATCGAGACATTGAAAACTGGATGTCATTATCGGACCAAGATTCGGTGACCATTCGCCGATAGCGACTGTAAGTCTTCGATTCGGCGCTAATGTTGAAGCCGTCAAGCCAGAAGAGATGCGAAGCTAGTAGACGGTGTCGTAAAAAATGGCGTCGCACCAAAAATAAGCGAGAAGCTTACATTTCCACTTGGTCAATAGGTAACGCATCGATCTTGATGACTTATCACAGATAAACAGTTGATCTGATACGGGGCGTATAAACCCTACGACAGTGGGATCAGTCCGAATCTCTGACGGCGTAGCTTACCCATAGAGGACTACGTTTCTATTAAACCTGCGTGCCCGTGCGCGTTACTCAGCCGGGCGATGAAAAGTTTCGGCAATCAATATTTTCAAAATACCAGGTGCTTTATGTATAGGCCTTGGCGCGTCGCTGTACTTTTATGTGTGCCGGTTGCCTAGAATCCGGCCTCTGCGGCCATGATCTTCTCATAGTAAGCGCTATCCATCTTTTCATAACTCGCCGCGCCAGGTTTCCAGACGTATATGTCATCGGCACACTTGTCCGGATGGAAGGCTGCGTCCCGCAGATCTCCTTTCTGAAGTTTGAACGTGCCAGTGAGTTGTTGCTCCGGCAATATTCTTATAAAAACCGGGCGAGCGTAGGCCGCGAGATCTTTCGCTGCTAATGCTGATACGCTTGCCGCGTCAAAGCTAGACCCTTCCTTAAGTAATAGGGCAGCCATGCCTGCTCTGCCATCGGTGCCCGGGACTTCAACGCCATAGACGTTACATATGTCTATGTCCGCATGGCCATTGATAATTTCACCTACCTCGTTGGTGGAACAGTTTTCCCCTTTCCATCGGAAGGTGTCACCTACACGGTCAACGAACTGATAATGTTTGAGACCACAGGCGAAACCAGCCTCTACGCTTTTGATGAGATCGCCTGTATTAAAATAGGCGTCTCCCGGCTTGAATACGTCGCGGAGGATTTTTTTCTCAGTCGCTTCACGGTCCGTATAGCCGACAAATTCAGTCGACTTGGATATTGGCCCAAGTAGCAGGCCTGCGTTTCCAGGCTCAACTTTTTTACAGAATCCGCTTTCGTCCCGGACAATCTCATCGGTAGCGACATCATATTCGACGATGGACGGCGGAACGATAGCGGCGCCAATCGTTTTGTCGCGGTTGAAGAAGTTCATGAAGGTCGCGTTCCCTTCTGAGGCGCCATAGAACTCGTAGATCTTTGGTACATTGAATCGTTCTTTGAATTCCATCCAGATATCGGGCCGCAGGCCATTACCCGTCATTTTCTCTAGTGGGTTGTCGCCATCGTTGGGCTTTATGGGTTGTGCCAGGAGGTAGCGGCAAAGCTCACCAATATAGATGAAGGTGTTGCAGTTGTTCTCGCGCACATCATCCAGAAAGTGACTGGCTGAAAATTTGCGCTTGAGACACACCGTTGCGCCTACATTCAGGGCGCCAAGAAAACCTACGCATAAGCCGGTCGCGTGATAAAGCGGCAGACAAATGTACATGCAGTCGTCTCGTACCATCTTTAGCCCGACAGTTTTCCCGAGTTCGCAAAACAGGGTTTGCCTGCTTTGCTTCTGAATGGCCGCCTTGGGCAAGCCGGTAGTACCTGAGGTGAATACGTAGAGGGCAGGGTCTTTTTGCCGAACAGGAGGAATATGTTCCTCGGCGATTGGCTCAACTTTCTCTATTGTCTGACTAAAATCTACCGCCCAATTGGGCGGTGGCGGGGCGTCCGTATCTGCGACGATAAGGAAGTCTTTGCCTTCTTCGAGGTCACAATCTGCTTTAATCTCGGCGACACTATCGCCGTGTTCGCTGCCCAGGATTAAAGTCCGAGCTTTGGTGGTGGAAAGACAGTGGATCAATTGATGACCGCGAAGATTGGTGTTGATCAATGATACAGCGGCACCTGTCCGCATAATGCCAAACATGTTCTCGATAAACTCAATTCGGTTGTCCATCATCAGGCTAACGGTATCGCCGAAGCTAACACCCTGATTTCGTAGAGCCTGCGCAACCTGGCTTGCTCTGCGGTCTAACTCTCCCCAGGTGATGCTGCGACCTTCGAAAACGATGGCGATTTTGTTTGGGCAGGCGCTAGCGGTATTGGAAAGGCGAAGCGGCAGGTTGTCGATGTCATCTGGCGACGGGGGTTTTATAGCCATCTTGTACACAAGGGGCACAATGTCCCTGACGATGATTTTGGCGCTCGAAAGTGCTTCTCTAACGATTGACATGGTTCGATCTTACCTTTTTCCAGATGCTCTAAGATTAAGTTAGCAGAGCTGAATCCTCGATTAAAGTCGTTTCTTACGAGCAATTCTGAAGGCAGGACCGCATCTGGTCTGAAAGGATGTTCTGGTTTTCCACTTTAGGTTTGCCTTTAGATCCTCGGTAAAACCGCGTTCTTCTAGAGGCTTTTCAGCAAGAAGCGCTGCATTAAGAAGCTCTGTATTTAGCGGCTCAGCAGTAAGCGACTCTTTAGCAAACGATCAGGGAGGAACAGACTTTGACCAACGCGAAATAGCAAGGGCTCCTTGAGGAACCCATTTTTTGCTTGGAATTGTGGAGGCCCTGCTTCTAACTCAATCGCCCTTATTCTCGCTTCAGGTGAAGGTCGACGAAATCATTGATCTCCGCAAAAGCGGTTGCCACGTTCGGGTCCTGATCAGGTGTTTGTAGAACAATCCAGATGTGCCCAGCGGTGGGGTATTCGGTATAGCGAGTGTCGACATCATAGCGAATTGCCTGCGCCGCTAAACGCACACCATCATGCTGCAAGTTATCGAGTCCTGCAGTTTGTACCAATAGGGGTGGCAGACCGCTGAGATCACGATACACCGGCGAGTGCTGTGGGTCTGTGGCGCTTAGTGATTGTGGTGCGTCAGCGTCCAGATACGTGCGTGCCAGCCATTCGACGGTAGTTTTATCAGGTTGCGCAACGTTGCGCGCAGGATCATTGAGGGACGCACTCGCCAGGGCAAGATCTGCGAAGGGGGAATTGGCTATGATGCAGGCCGGTGCAGGTAATGCATGGCTCAAGGCATCCATCACGACGCTGACCGCAATGCTCGAGCCCGCGGAGTCACCCATGACCACTAGCTTAGCCGGCAAGACATCAGGACGATCCAATAGCCATCGATAAGCCATCAAGGCATCGACAAAAGCCGCCGGATGCGGATTTTCTGGAGCAAGACGATAATCAACGCAGAGTACGCGAAGCTGTGCTGAGCGTGACAGACCAACCGTAGCATTTCTGTATTGCGCAGGTGTGCCGCACAGATACGCTCCTCCATGAAAATACAGACCAACCGGCGCGTCGTCGGGCACACCTTCGGCGATAACCCATTCTGCCGGGACACCACCCGCGTCCACTGGCAGGAGATCGTAGTCTGTCACCGTTGATGTGATCCCTGCAGCAACCTGCCTTAGCACATTGATACTATGACCCTTATCCCACGGGGATTCATTGCTTATCATTTTCGTTTGATCTGAAGTCTGGTTTTTTTCTGACACATTGATCTCGAATAAAAGTCACAGGCTACATTTGAAAGGTAGCAGGGGTTTTGGTCAAGGAGCATATGGAGCAGGTTGCTCGCGCATTGGAAAAGTTAGCGAAAGAAGTCACGCATGGCTCTGGGCTCCCTGTTGTTGAGAACCATACCTGTGATGGAGTCGATGACCCTCCTAGAAAATAATGGTAAAAACGAAAAGGTGGATGAGCGCGCGGATAGTGTGACCTCAGAGAATAGTGTTGGCGAGTTTCCCTTGGCGACATTGGTTGAAAATCAGATTCGCCACGAACAGCGTCAGTAATAAATGAGGTTAAAGTAAAATTCTCGAGAGGCTTACATTGCCACTTAACCAAAAAAGCTTATTGAATCGACCGAGATGTTTTTTCCTGATAAACATTTTGATCTGATGTGCGTCTATAAATACTGCACTAGTAGGGTCAGTCCGAATCTATCACAGCGCACTGCAGGTCTAGAGGACCGCGTCTCTTCTCGACCGGCGTGCTCTCCGACGTTTTTCAACGAGTCGCGGATAAGGGGTTTTGCCGTGTCCAGGATTGTTTCACCAGATCATTTGATTTCTTGATAAATATAGGCACAATGTTGGCCCTCAACTCGGACCTAAATCATTGATACGGGGACCTATTTAATGGACATCACCTTGTTAAAAGGCAAGTTGCATATGGCAACTGTCACTGACGCTGAACTTTGGTACGACGGCTCCTGTGCCATCGACACAGAACTTGTGAAGCTTGCCGGGTTTAGAGAATTTGAAAAAATCGAGATCTACAATGTCGACAATGGCGAACGTTTTTCCACTTATGTCATTCTTGCAGACTCAGGGTCAGGCACTGTTTCTATGAATGGCGCTGCAGCTCGCAGGGTACAGGTCGGCGACCGGATCATCATCGCCGCCTACGGACAGCTACCTGAATCGGAAGCTGAATCGTTTCGACCGAAGCTGGTTTACCTTGGCCAGAACAACGTGGTTGAGCGGACGACGAACACAATTCCTGTTCAAGCAGCCTAAGCGCTTCGCACATGTAACTTGATGTGTCGCTGAAATATGGTCTGAAGTCGGCTTCGGTTTGTTGGCGCGAAAAGTCATCACACGCAACCTCGCATGCGAGTACGAAAATTTCCCGCTGATGTCGAGACTATTGCTGATTCGATCTAGGACTTGCTATGGCGCAGTCTTTAGCTCAGCAGTGGTGTGTCGTCTCGTTAAGTGGTCGTCAGAGATTGCTTCCCAATGAATGCTTTAGCCTGCCGTCGGCAAGATTTTCTTGTGTCATCGTTCAACCTGCGGGCTGGGCTTCTAGTTTCTCCGGCGCGACTGCAGGTGATTACCTCGGCCAAAAGGCTTTTATTACGTGCGGATCACCAACGTGCGGTGAAATTGGAAAAGATTTGCGGCCGACCGACGATGAAAGCTGGCTGGGGACATTGACTACGCCTACCTTGCGGATTGTCTGCGAGTTGCGACAACACAGCCGCGGTCTTCTGCACACTATAAATAATGGGGCCGGAAAGAACGAGGTCGCAGCAAAATTTCTGAGGGTCTTACATCTCTATTCGGCCAAAGAATATTGCATCGATTCCGATGCCGTTTACTGACAGCCAGTTAGTCTGATACTCGGGGTGGAAGTTCTACGCTAGTCGGGTCAGTCTGAATCTCTTACGGCGTGGCTTAATCCAGTAGGACGAGGTTTTTCTCCAGCCGGACTGTACGTGCGCGTTACTCAAGGAAACGACGAGCAATCTTGTCTGTAAATTGAAGTGCTCGTTGGCATCCCGCTGGCTTTCTTGGAAAGAGGGCGGGCAACCAGTGGCGGAAGAATGTAAATTTTATTCCGCCCTATGATTCTGTAATCTTGTAGCTTGCCTCGGCTTTTAGCGAGCGTGGGGCTCAACCTTTAGTGCACCGGTCTTATCGTCTAATTCGCCGATGTATTTAGACGCGGACTATATGCAAGTCCGGTCCTGCCGAGTATGTTTAGTCAAAGACCAATCATTAAGGAGTAATATCTATGGGACCTCTTCACGGAGTAAAAGTCGTTGAACTACAGGGCATTGGCCCGGGACCTTTCTGCGGCATGATGCTGGCTGATATGGGTGCTGAAATTATACGCATCGACCGTTCAACCGCTGTCGGCCGACCGGCAAATCCAGTGGACGTTTTGGCGCGGGGAAGGACCAGTATTGCCGTAGATCTGAAGAACCCGGAAGGCGTCGAAACCACGCTGCGACTGATTGACGATGCGGATATCCTTATCGAAGGATTCAGACCTGGGGTAACAGAGCGACTTGGACTGGGTCCTGAAGTTTGTCATGCGCGTAATGAAGGCCTCATTTATGGTCGTATGACAGGCTGGGGGCAAACCGGAAGTATGGCGAAGGTAGCGGGACATGATATCAACTACATTTCTTTGTCGGGTGCCCTGCACGCCATTGGCTCCGCCGGAGAAAAGCCTGTGCCCCCTCTAAATCTCGTCGGGGACTTTGGTGGTGGTGGGATGCTGCTGGCATTTGGGATAGTTGCTGCATTGCATGAACGAAATCAGAGTGGCAAGGGTCAGGTTATTGATGCTGCGATGACCGAGGGTTCTGCACTATTGATGAATTCTATATTCGGGCTCATGAATAAAGGAATCTGGAATCTTGAGCGGGGCACAAACTTGCTCGACGGCGGTGCTCACTTCTATGACACATATGAAACCCGTGATGGAAAATGGATATCTATTGGTTCCATGGAACCTCAGTTTTATGTCCTGCTTCTGGAAAAGCTAGGCCTAGGTGGTGGAGAAGGACTGCCGGGTCAAATGTCCAAGGAAGACTGGCCTGAATTGAAAGTGCGCGTCACTCAAATCTTCAAAACTAAAACAAGGCAGGAATGGGATGACATCATGTTGGGCACCGACATCTGTTACGCCCCTGTATTGAATTTTGACGAGGCCAGAGAGCACCCCCACAACGTGGCTAGAAAATCATTTGTTGAGCGCGATGGCATCCATCAGGCTGCGCCAGCACCCAGGTTCAGTCGAACAGAAGCCGAATTGCCAGGTTCGACTGTTGCTCCGGGCGCACAAACGATAGCGGTTTTGAAAGCGGCAGGTTTCACTGAAGACGAAATAGAAGTCCTGACAGCGTCAGGTGCTGTAGCTCAGGCTTAGTCGGGTGTCGTCCAGAGTCCCTTTAGTTTAGAAACCCGCCGACCTCCGTGAACAATTGCGGCTCGTTAACGGGTACTAGGAAAGCTCTGATTAAATGGATATTTGGGCGTTCCCGCACAAATAGACTTTAATCAGAGGTTCCCTGGCGACTTCGCACTCTATAACGGAGGATCTGACGATCGTGCCGCCAAGTTAAGTCGTCAAAATTAATAGATTTGTGGTTTGAGGTGGGTGGTCGCGCTTTCACCTCTTGCCGGCGCGTTAAATTGGCAGAACCGAATAATTCCCAGCCAGTTGGCTGTAAGACAAGGCGTTGCGAGTGAAACGAAGGGGTAGGGGGCATGATTTGCTCAAGCCCCCCAAGTCAAGTACTAGTCAAATACTAGTATAGCCCGCCCGGAAATCTCCCCGGCAGCTAACGCTCGTGCTGCTTCATTGATTTCGTCGATACTGTAGCGGGCGGTTACCAGTACGTCCAGATTCAGGCTGCCGTCCGCATACCATTGCAGGTATTTCGAGAAGTCCCGGTCAGGAGAACAGGAACCGCCGATCGAACCGATAAATTTCTTCTCGTTGATCAGCACATCCACCGCATTCAGTTCTACCGATGTCATCGGTACGCCTACCAAAACGGCAGTGCCTCCTGGCTCCGCGCCGAAGAAACCCGTTCGGGCTGCTGGTACTATCTGCTCCATCGTCTGTTTCAATCCAATGCAATCAAACACATAGTCTGCGCCGGAAACCTCGCCTTCAAACATTGTCAGCCGGCCGGGTTGTGGCGTGAGCGCCTTGATCGCTGCTACAGGATCTGTCTCGCCTGCATTGATGGTGTGCGTGGCACCGAATTCTCGTGCAAAGGTTAGTTTTTCTTCATCTAGATCAACAGCGATGATCGGATTAGCGCCTAGCTTTTTGGCTGCAACGACAGCGGACAATCCGACGCCGCCAACACCAAAGATAGCGACGCTGTCACCTTCTTGAACACCGGCCGTATTCTCTACAGCGCCAGCACCCGTCATTACGGCACAACCAATAATTGCGGTGACTTCTTTTTCGATATTGGCATCTACCTTCACGACGTACTGTTCATCAGCGATCGTGGTGTCAGCCCAGGTAAAGACATTCTGTGATGTGGCTTCGCTACCATCGGGCAATTTCAGAACTGCGGCATCAGGGTTTCTTTTTGCAGCGGCTGCATCACGCGGCACCCAGGTCACCATAACGGTATCCCCCTCTTGGACATGAGTGACCTTTGAGCCGGCTTGCAAAACAATGCCTGTGGACTCATGGCCAAGGACAACCGGTGCCTGTCTTGGGGTGTGCATCTGGTGTAACTGAGAATGACAGACACCTGAGGCGAACTGCTTGACGATAACCTGGTGTGGACCCGGGTCTGGCAGTTCAACATCAACGATCTGTAAGGGGCCATCATCTGCTGGCAGAACAACAACACGGGCTGGCGTGGTCATCGGGAATTCCTCAAAAGTGTTTTCTGGAGTATGT